>DASRZL010000046.1:0-45409 GCA_035686425.1 Thermoleophilia bacterium | reverse complement strand
CCAGAGTTCGCACTCGCGCTTCGATCCGATCCAAGAGGCGACGACCTCAAGGTCGATGGGTACGGCGATCCGGCTATGCACGGAGACCAACCTGCCTACACGTAGCGTTGTTGCGCATGACCGGCGCTCACGCGCCATGGGGCAAGTGTAGCCTGGGGCGTCCACTCGATGCGCTTGTTGGACGGCCGCCAGCATGCCGTGGGGCTCCAGGCGTGTAGTGGTTGGGCCACCGAGGCGCGCGGGTATCACCTACGCGCTCATGGCATACCGGCCTACCGCGACCCCGATCGAGGGTCCGCACAACAACCGGACCTGGAGCCACCACGGACACCACACGGGAGGTGGCAGTCTCCATGACTGACAGCAAGGCGGGCAAGGAGACGACGAAGAGGGCCGCGAAGCCGGCTGCGAAGAAGGCTGGCGGCGAGGCCGCGTTGCTCGCGAAGATCGCCGCGATGCCGGCACCCTACCGCGCCATGGGCGAGCGCCTCCACGCGCTCATCCTGCGCAGCGCGCCCGTGCTCCAGCCGACCACGTGGTATGGCATGCCGGCATACGCGAAGGACGGCAAGGTCGTCTGCTTCTTCCGCGCGGATACGTACATGACGTTCGGCCTGACCGACAAGGCGAACCTCACCCTCGAGGAGGGCACGCCGCACCAGCTCCGTGGATCGGCGTGGTTCTTCACCGCCCTGGACGACGCGACCGAGGCCGAGCTCTCTGCGATCGTGCGCAAAGCCGCGAGCTGAGGGCGCGCCGGCTGGCTTGACCGGGGCCTTCTATCCGACGTCCTGGGCATGAGCAGAAACGCATGCCGTCGGAGGTCAGTCTACGTTGTGGCGTCCTGCTCGATGCCCTTGTTGGGCACCGCGCCGCTAGCCAGTGGCCTTGGGCCAATGGAACACGAGCGCGCACACCACGATGCCCGCGTTGATCACAATCCCGTACAGGCCTTGATCCCTGGCTCCCCGCAGCCGTCCGTCCCAGGCGATCAAGAGGAGCAGTGTGGAAGAGACGGCGGCCGCTGCCGCCAACACCTGCCACCACGATTGGCGGAACATCAGAGTGACGCCCGCTACGGCGAATCCCACTGCCACGAGCGAGCACAGAACCGCGACGATCCAACGGACTGCGGAATCCTCGATGAGCCCGGACAGGGCCCATGACGCGTCGGGCCATCTCATGCCCGGCCGCAACTCGAAGAGCCGCGCAGCTTGACCGGCGAACAAGGCGAACACCAAGCCGTGGGCGACCAGTAGGAGACCGAACAGAATCACCATTTGCACTCGCCCCCAATCAGCCAACCAGCCATACGTGCCCGACGTTGTGGCGCATCACCTGCGGTGCATCCGCCTTCCAGGTCAGCCTACCTTCTGGCCGTCAGGTCGATGCGCGGGCCAGGCGCGGCATGGCCCGGGCCCCGGAGACTCGAGTCAGCCTGACAGGCCAGATACGGCTTCGGTGACCTTCACGCCCTTGATGAGGAGCCACAATCCTAGCCCGACTTCAGCGACGAAGCTCAACGCCAGCCCGGGATAGATGATCGCCGGATAGTCGGGCAGCAGTATGGCCTGGAAGAACCACAGGAGGACAGCGAACCCGTCGAGTATCAGAAGGACGCCCAAGAACCTGGGAAGGAACCCCGACCTGTAGACCAGGTAGCCCAGCGGGAACAGCCAGGTGCCGAAGAACAGCTGAGCGACGACGAAGCTCGACTTGTAGAGGTCGATCGAGATCTGCATCAGGCCCTCGACCTGTCCTGCCGAGTAGGCCTGCATGAAGCTGGAACCGTCTCCCAGCAGGGTCGCGAAGATGAGAGGGAACATGCTCACGCACTGTATGGCCACACCGATCGCGTTGAGCAGAAGGAAGAGCAGCGCCAGGTCCTGGTTCACTGGCCTGAGTAGCACATAAAGACCCCAGGCGGCCATGAGGAAGAGGAAGGCCGAAAGCAGCGCGATGACAAGGCCAAGACTGAACTGCCAGGGGTGGTTGGCGAGCACGTCATATGCCTGCTCCACGTCGGCGATGCCGACATGCCCGATCAGGTCGGCGAGCACAGACGCAAGTATGAACGCGAGGTACAGACCACCAGTGAGCCTGGCCATCTTCTTCCGCGGAAGCTGACTGGTGGCGCTGTAGTTCATGCTCTTCTCCCTTCGCGTCGATGAGGCGGACAGCGACGGTCGGTCTTCGTGCCGCATTCCCTGCGCCTGGCGTGCTTGGGACAACCCGTGCGCCAAGCGAATCGGGTCGATCCCATTGTCAGGCCCGCACCAGGCCTGTGCCCTCCCCTGGGGCCAAGACCGCGACCAGGCTGCAGGAACTCAGAGCCCGGTAGTCCGAACCAGCTCATCCCACAGCTTCGTCCCAAGCGCCTCGTCGTTCATTGCCGCGTCAGGCTTCTCGACTCTCCTGTCCAGTTTGAACAGGGCTCCGTTGATCGCACTGCGATCTCGATCCAGAAGCATCAGATCCGCGATGGGATCGCCGGCAACCGCGGGTGGCTTCGCGAACAGCCCCGCCATCACCCGCCAGTAGAGACCCATGAATCCCGACGGCCACCTCTTGCGCAGTTCTGGGTCCGACTTGTCGATGACGAACGTGGGATCGAACGCCACAGACGATATCCTTCCTGCGCATCTTCGAGACAACTCCCCGGCGACCGCTCGGTCACAGGTCTTGGTCCTGTTGAACGCGGTAGTCGTCCTGTGATTCCTGATGCTCTCGAGGTCTTGCCAGTCGAGTTCTTCGTAGAACGGCGCAACGACATGAAGGACCAGTCCGTCTGATTGCTGCATCCTCGCCAACAACAGCTGAGTGAACAGAAACGGCCCCATCACGTTTGTAGCGAACATCAGCTCATGACCGCTTGGCAGGACGTGGGGACCACCCTGGACTAGGGCGACAGAAGACAGTACCAGCCCATGTATCGAGGGGAACCGGTCCAGACCCTCCGCAGCAGCAAGTCTCACGGACTCCATGTCCGAGAAGTCGACGACCAATGTGGCGATGTCGCCGTCATCGCAGGCAATCTGCGCTTTGGACAGCGCGACACGAATGGAGTCTGCTCTCGCTTCCAGCGTTTCGGGCCTGCGTCCGAGCAGGACGACTCTCGCGCCACGTCGTGCCAGCGCGAGCGCAGCCCCTCCGCCGATGTTCCCGGTGGCCCCGGCAATCATTATTGTCTGTTTCTGCGCCATTCTGACCACCTCCACCAGTGGGGCTGACGTTCGTGGGATGAGCTGCAACCGCCAAGCGGTTGTCTGCTCGATCCCATTGTTCGATGGGAACCCCCGAGGAGCGCTACGCGACGGTCACGACCACGTGCCCTTTCTTGTGCCCCTTCTCGACGTACGTGTGGGCCTCGGCGATCTTGTCCAGCGGATAGCGCCTGTCGATGACCGCCCGGACCTTCCCGGTCTCGATGAGTTCCTTGAGGAAGACAAGGTCCTCGGGGCTCCCGCCTCCAGAACCTGAGTCCTTGTTGACGTTGAGGTAGACGCCTGTCTTCCTCAAGGGCCGCTTGGCCCGTGAGGGCGAGAGCTTGCCTACGGCATCGAAGACAACGTCATAAGTCTCGTCACCCTCGGTGAAGTCCTGCTGTGTGTAGTCGATCACCCTGTCGGCCCCGAGAGATCTCACCAGATCCAGATTGGCGGTACTACAGACCCCCGTGACGTCCGCCCCGAATGACTTGGCGAGTTGCACCGCGTAGGTGCCTACGCTTCCAGAGGCACCGTAGATCAGGACCTTCGTCCCGCTTTCGATGTTCGCCTTTCTGAGGATACGCAATGCCGTGACTCCTCCGGTGGCGGCGCCGGCGGCGGCTTCCTCAAAGGTCATGCTGGCCGGCTTCGTCGCCAGCATCCCGTCCTTCGTGACTGACCTTCTCGGCTTCTCCGGCAAGCAGACGTACTCGGCATAGGCACCGAGGCCCCAACCGGTGAACCCGAAGACCTCGTCGCCCGGCTTGAAGAGGGTCACGTCCTTGCCGACCCTTTCGATCACCCCGGCCAGCTCCATCCCGGGAATCGGGTTCTTCGGGCGAGTGAAGCCAAGGACCAGTCGTGCCATGAACCGCTGTCCCCGAGGAACATCGAAGCTTCGGATCCTCACGTCCCCACGGTGCACCGTCGTCGCATGCACCCTGATCAGCACCTCGTGATCCTTTGGAACAGGCTTCTCTACCTGCTGGAGTTCAAGAACATCGGGAGGACCGTATCCTGTGCACACGACTGCCCGCATCACTGGATCCCTTCAGCCTGAGGATCTGCCTGCCCGTTCTCCATCGAACGCACCGCGGATAGCCTGCGCGGGCTGCGGCTTGAGGATACAACCGCAGCGCCTTGCCGCGTCAGGTTGACGCACTTGTTCGGTGCCCCGCGCCCTGTCACCGATCACCCGTCACAGCCAGGCGCCCAGAGCGATCAGGACCGCGGAGAGAGTGAAGATGAAGGGACAGAGCCGGAAGGGCAGGAAGGCGACCCGGAAGCCGGTGGCGAGCGAGACGAGCGCCAGCACGAGCAGCGTGGCGACCGCGACGGCGTAGGCCGCCGAGGAGACCGCCGCGGCCGCATCGACGGCGGTGACCGCGGCGACCAGGGAGGCGAGCGAGACCAGGGCCACGCCCTCGACGATCCACTCCATGGTGATGATGCGGCGGTTGTCCGGCGTCAGCTCGCCGAAGCCGGCGACGACGCCGCGGGTGGCGAAGAGGTGGGCGATGCCCCAGACGCCGGTCAAGGCGGCTGCGACGTAGAGCAGTGCGTGCATGTGGTCCCTCCCTGCTCCATCTTGCCTTCGACCACCGGCGGCCAGGGTGCACCGAACGCATCGCGCATGACCTGCGCGGGCTGCGGACCAAGGATATCGCAGACCGTGGGCGCCTCAGGTTGATGCGCTGGTCAGGCGGCGCCCGAGTGGCCACACGCGCTGCGCCGGCGGTCACCAGGCACCCGGGCCCTCAGAAAGGGCCACCGTTCGGAGGAGTCGGCGTTGGGCAGGCAGTCTGCACCGTCATGGTCACCGCCGCCTGGCAAGCCTCGGGATGATGAAGGGCACCTCTCGCCTGTACTCCAGGTAGGCCTCGCCGAACCTCTCGGCCAACTCCCCTTCCTCGAGACGCTTGAGGTAGACCAGCAGGGAAGCGGCCAAGGAGAGGACGAGGAGCGTGCCAGCGATCGTCCCCACGGCGACCGCGATGCCCAGGTAGGCCAGGATGGTCCCCAGCGTCATCGGGTTGCGGCAGTAGCGATACGGCCCCTCGGTCAGCAGCTCCTGGGTGGGCATCACCGGCAGGGGCGTACCCCGGCCGCGAGTCAACTGGGTGATGATCGACCAGAAGCCGAGGGAGAATCCCAGGACCAGCAGAAATCCGCCGACGATGCGGTTCAGTCTTCGGATCTTGAGGGGCCGGAGACCGAGCCGGCGGTCCAGGCGTGGGCCGATCCCGGCCACAAGAAATGGGAGCAGGCCCAAGAAGACGGGGCCCGCAAGGAGCATCATTGCAGTCCTCCTGGCGGCGCTGTGCTCTCTCTGAGCCCACTTCGAGTAGCGGGACATCGCCGCTCTCGACCCCCCTTCGCGACCACGGTATCGCGCGGCCTCACATGGTCGCCGCGCGCTGCCCAACGTGTTTGCGCTTCAGCTGCGAACGAAGCGCTTCGCTTCAGCCTGGCGCTAGCGTGAGTCAGCTGGAAGCGCGGGTTAGACCGGCACCGCGAGTATCCTCTACGGACTTGCCACAGGCCAGGCAGGCTGTCCTGTGCACGGACACGAGCGCCCCGCAGTGCGGGCAAGCCCATCGGGCGCGCTCGAGTCCGACGAACGCCTCCACGCCGACTCTGTGTAGCTCACCCAAGTTCTCGATCACGCTCATGCGGTACTTCGAGCGGTAGCGCTTATCCAGTTGCCGAAGGCGCGCGCAAGGATATTTGGCGCAGTCTACGCAAAATGCTTCCGAGCTCTGAGCAAGGTGCTCGCACCGCTTGATCGTGCATGCGGCACAGTGATAGGCCTTGGAGGAGTCGTCTGGGTCGTTGCAGCCGGGACAAGTCTTGCGATCGCGAAGGTGGCCGATGCAGATCCCGCAGTCCATCCCACAGGGCGCGATCAGCTCCGCCGTTAGCGAGTCGGGATGTGGTGGTGCTGCATCCGCCATTGGTGTCCCCCACTCCAGCAGGTCGGTCTAGCGGTGTTGCGGTCCAGCCGCGGGCGCTTCTGGCGCCCTGGGTGCGTATGCAGCCAAGGTGACAGAAGCGATCCGCCGGCTGCAACCGCTTGTTAGGCAGCCGGCACGGTGCCTGCGCCTGCCCCGGTGCGATGCCTGAAGACGTAGATCGCCCAGCCAACAGTGTCTCGGCCCCACCGGAGGTAAGCTACCTTGCTCCTTGCCACCCGCTCACTCACGTCCACCAGGTCCGGATCATCCGGATGGGCGCGAGCGTACTCGGCCGATGCGTGCCATTGAAGGCCCTCGTATCTGTCCCAATCGTCCTTGCTGCTCACAAGGGTGTGAACGAGCTCCAGACCTCGCTGCTCGCCGGCTTCGACGTTCGAGACGTGAGTGCCGAAGTCCTCTCTCGTGAACCCGGAGGAGTGCAGGCAGCTCTCTGGTGGCTCTTTCAGCCAATAGGGTTCGCCTACGATCACCCAGCCGTCAGGCTCGACCATTCTGACCAACGCATCCAAGGTTCGGGCGTGCCCGCCGAAGACCCAACTGGCACCGATACAGGCGGCGAGGGTGAAGCTGTCTGATTCGCCGGTGCGGAAATCTGCGCCGTCCATCTGCGTGAAGGTCGCCTTCGCGTTCGGCACCCGTTCCTTCACGCGCCGCTTCGCGTCGGCGATGTGGAACGGAGAGATGTCGATGCCCAGCACACTAACGCCGTAGGCCTCGACCAAGCGGATGAGGAACTCGCCCTTGCCACAAGCTATGTCAATCACACTCGCGTCGGCCGAGAGCTGGACGAGCTCGACGAGACGCGCGAGCTTCTCTTCGCTCGTCGGGTTGCACACGACGTGCTCGCGGTGAGTGATGTCGTAGAACTTCCACATGTCCATAGCGTGGCTCTCTGTCTGCCTAACGCACCGCGGATAAGCTGCGAGCGCGCCGACACCTGATGACAACGTCGGCGCCACGGCGAGCCAGCTTCTTGCGCTTGTTGGACGCACTCACCGGCGATCCTCCCAGTAGAACGGGCGGCGCCTCGCGTGGGCGACGGCCAGGATGCGGGTCTGGTCCGGACGCAGCGAGTAGAACAGCGCGTAGGGGAACTTGTGCAGGAGATGCTTGCGGATGCCCTCCCGGACCGGATCAGCCGCCTCGGGGAAGGCCTCGACCTGCGCCAGGGCGCGCTCGACCTCGTCGAGGAAGACGCCGCCAAGGCCGGAGCTCTCGAGGTCATAGAAGTCGATGGCTTCGTTGAGCTCGCGCTCAGCGGCTGCGTCGAAGAGTGGGCTGCGCCTCACTGCCTGCGGGCGCGGGCTCTCGCCAGCACGTCGGCCGCGGGAGAGGAGGGAGCGCCCGCATCGAGGGCTCGGTCACGGCGCGCCGCCTCGGCCAGCCAGAGTTCCTCGACCTCGGCCTCGGAGAGCTCATCGAGGCTGGTGAGCAGCTCGTGAGCCAGGTGAGCCCGGGTCGAGGGATCGAGAGCAAGAGCCTCGCGCATGAGTTCGTCGATCGTCACGCCTACCACCTCGCTGTGAAATAAGCCGACACCGGCATTGTACCGCGCCGGCGCGAGCGACTCACGGAAAACGCTGGGGGTGTTGCGTCCAACGGTTGGGCGTTGAGCTGCGCCCTGTGAGGATGAACAGTACACCACGCTTCTTGGGCGTCTGTTCGAACGGCTTGTTAGGCAGCGAGACGGAAGGCATACACATCCTTGACAGTCAGCCCTTCGGGCGGCGCCGCTCGTTGTCCCCCAGACCACTCCAGGACCTCATCGGGCACAGTGACCAGATGGAGGGTGTCGACCGTTTGGGTCGGTCCGTTGGTGAGGGGCTCGGCCTCTCGCCGGGCGACCTCGTAGCGGGCGACATCGAAGTCCTGTGGCCGCGGATGCTCCCAGTCGTACATGGCGCCCTCGACCAGGAAGTGCCCGAGGCCGAGATGGGGCGTGTATCGGTCGGTCGCGTAGTCCGACAGCAGGCCGGTGTGGAGTCGGCGGTAGAGATGCACCAGCTCGTCGTTGCCGCGATCGAGCGTCAGCAACAGCCAGTGATCCGGTGACTGGACGAGCCCGCCGAAGCGGATCTCGAACTGCCGGGCGGCGCCTAGGATGCCGCCGACGTGGGCGATCAGCCGGTCTCGCCCGAGGCTCTCGGGAACCGGGAACGTGACAGGAATGTGCCGCTTGATGATGTCGACCGTCGGGTCATAGGCGCGCCGGATACGCCCGACGAGCGCCTCGTCCACCGCGGGATAGATCAGCAACCCGTACGACATCTCTCTACCGACAACTCCGACTGCCTAGCTTTCGGCAAATAGCCTGTGCGCCGCGCGCTTCCAGTGTATCTCGGCGCTTCGGCGCATCAGGTTGATGTGCTTGCTAGGCCTCACACCCATCGCCGCACTCCACTGGCGTAGTCGCGGTACTCCTGTCCGAGGAGGACCGAGAGCACCCGCTCCTCCGGCCGGATCTGGAAGCGGCTCATCCACAACGCGAAGACCGCCGAGAGGACAAACGCGAGCGGATTGGCCAGGACCACCCCCCAACCGACGAGGACGAGCAGCATCCCGAGGTATGTCGGGTTGCGGCTGAACCGGAAGACCCCGCCGCTGACCAAGATCGTGGTGCACTCGGGCTCGGTCGGATGCCACGTCGTGTGTGCGCGGTCCAGCACGACCCGGGCGCCAACGATGAGTCCCACGCCGACGACGACACATGCGGCAGCCACGAGACGCCGGAGCAGCAATGTGACTGCGAGCCCCGGCGTCAACTTCGAGGCGAGCCACATAATCACCCCGACTGCGAGCCAGACTACGTCCGGAGGGACCTTCAGCTCGAGCCCCGACACCCGACCCCCTTGTAGGCCTAACGCATCGCGGATAAGCTGCGAGCGTGACGGCCTCCAGTGAGGCCGCCGGCGCCACGGCGAGACAGCTTGATCCGCTGTTAGTCACGCCCAACGTCCTCCGGCTCGCCGGGAAGCTGGGCCGAGTGCCAAGCCGCGACCACCCACACCGCGTCGTCCTTGACGCGGTAGAAGAAGCGGTACGGCGGCACGATGACCTCGCGGAACGGCAGGTCGGGGAACTCGGGCAGCACGCGCCCCGACTCCGGGTAGTCGGCGAGGCGAGCGAGCGATGCGCCGGCGCGGTCGCGCAGGCTGCGGGCCGCCGCCGGGTCGTCCGCCGAGATGTACGCCAGCGCCGCGAGGAACCGCTCTCGGGCCGCGGGGGTGAAGAGGACTCTGCGGCTCACGGCCTGCCGAGCAGCTCGTCGGCTTCCGCCAGCACGTCGGCCAGCGCGTGACCTGAGCCGGCCTCAATCTCGGCCTCGCCGCGAGCGAGCAGACGCAGGATCTCGAGCTCGTGCTGTGTGCGCTCGTAGGCCCTCGCGCTGACGACGACGGCGGCCGCGCGGCCGCGCTGGGTGATGAACACCGGCTGCTGCGTATCGGACGCGCGCCTGATCACGCCCGAGGCGTCTTGGCGCAGGTCGGTGATGGGGACGATGTCAGGTACTGATGCCATTGAAGCTACCTCCTGTACTACTGGCAACGGTACCACTAACGTACCCTCGAGACCAGTGGAGAAGGCTGTGACTAACTGGCTTTCGGCAGTACCGGCATGACGCTGCATGTAGCTGCCGACTTCTGCGCATGAATGTACCACGAAGGTAGGAGGGAGGTGTATGCGGGCTGCGAGAGCCTCCCGATTCGGCGATCCAGCCGTGTCCCGACCCATCGAATGGCCTGTCGCGGGGAGCCGTCAGAGCGCGTCCAGCGGGCTGCGCACGCCCTGGCCGCCGCGCTGCAGCACGTGGGTGTAGATCATGGTGGTGCTCACGTCCTTGTGGCCGAGGAGCTCCTGGATGGTGCGAATGTCGTGGCCGGTCTCCAGCAGGTGTGTGGCGAAGCAGTGGCGCAGCGTGTGGCAGGTGGCGTGCTTGTCGACGCCGGCCCGGCGGACGGCGTCGTGGACGGCGCGCTGGACGACGGTCGGGTGCACGTGGTGTCGGCCCTGGCGACCGCCGCGGCGGTCGGCCCAGCGGCGCTGCTGCGGGAACACCCACTGCCAGCGCCACTCGCAGGGCGCGCGCGGGTACTTACGCTCGAGCGAGTCCGGAAGCTCCACCGCGCCCCAGCCGTCCGCGAGGTCGCGCTCGTGGGTGAGCTTGGCACGGCGCAGTTGGTCGCGAAGGTCCGGGACGAGCGCTTGTGGGAGCGTGGTGGCGCGGTCCTTACCGCCCTTGCCTGAGCGGACGGTGAGCTCGCCACGGGCAAGGTCAAGGTCGAGCACCCGGAGGCGCAGGCACTCGGTGAGCCGCAGACCCGCCCCGTAGAGGAGCGAGGCGATCAGCCAGCTCTGGCGGTCGTCGCGGTCGAGCTCGTGGAGCACCGCGCGGACCTCTTCCCTGCTGAGCACGACCGGCAGCCGCCTGGGCTTCTGGGCGCGGACGAGCTCGTGAAGCTCGCCGACCTCACGGTGCAGGACGTGGCGGTAGAGGAAGAGCAGCGCACTGAGCGCCTGAGTCTGCGTCGAGGCGCTAACGTGCTCTCCGACGGCCAGGTGGGTGACGAAGGCGTTGATCTCGGGTTCCGCCATGTCCTCCGGATGACGGAGCCCGTGAAAGCGGACGTACCGGCGCACCCACATGCAGTAGGCCTGCTCGGTGCGACGGCTGTAGTGGCGCGCCCGCAAGGCGCGCTGCAGTTGGTCGATGAGAGCCGACACCGCTCCAGCGTGCCAGTGCCCGCGCCCGCGTTCAACGGGTGACCGGGAACGTCACCCGCGTGTGTGCCGTCGCGCGAGCACACCGTCCACGAGCGGGAAGCCGGTGGAGGACATCACACCTTCTTGACGCCGGCGATGAGCTTGCCGGCCACGTCCTGCGCGTCGCCGTAGACCATGCGCGTGTTGTCCGCGTAGAACAGCTTGTTCTCGATGCCGGCGAACCCGGCGCCGCGGCCGCGCTTGATCACGAACGCCTGTTGCGCCTTGTCGACGTCCAGGATCGGCATGCCGTAGATGGGGCTGCCGGGATCGTCGCGGGCGGCCGGGTTCACCACGTCGTTGGCGCCGATGACGATGGCGGCTTCGGCGGTCGGGAACTCGCCGTTGATCTCATCGAGGTCGTAGATCATGTCGTAGGGCACGCCCGCCTCGGCGAGCAGCACGTTCATGTGCCCGGGCATGCGGCCGGCCACGGGGTGGATGGCGAACTTGACCTGGATGCCGCGCTCGCCGAGGAGCTTGGCCAGCTCCCAGACCTTGTGCTGCGCCTGGGCGACGGCCATGCCGTAGCCGGGCACGATGATGACCTTCTGCGCGAAGGCGAGGGTCACGGCGGCGTCGTCCGGGCTGGACTCCTTCATCGCGCCCTCGATGGCCTCCAGTTCCTGCCCGCCCTTGGCGCCGAACCCCGCGAACAGGACGTTGGCGATGGAGCGGTTCATGGCCTTGGCCATCAGCTGCGTGAGCAAGGTGCCGGCCGCGCCGACGACGATGCCGGCGATGATCAGAGCGCCGTTGCCGAGCACGTAGCCCTCGAAGCCGACGGCCAGGCCCGTGAGGGCGTTGTAGAGGCTGATCACGACGGGCATGTCGGCGCCGCCGATGGGCAGCGTCATGAGCACGCCGTAGAGCAGCGAGAGAGCGAAGAAGCCGGCGAGCACGAGGCCCTCGGAGCCGCCCATGTTGCCGGTGTGCTGAAGCACGGCGACCACCGCGAGCGCGACGGCGCCGGCCAGCACGAGCAGGTTGATGGCGTTCTGGCCGGGGAACAGGAACGACTTCTTGATGATGCCCTGCAGCTTGGCGAAGGCGATCATGCTGCCGCTGAAGGAGACGGAGCCGATGAGGGCGCCGATGATGCCGAGGACGGCGAAGCTCGTCGGCATCTCCCCCGGGCGCATGAACTCGAGGGCGGCGATGAGCGCCGCCGCGCCGCCGCCCATGCCGTTGTAGATGGCGACCATCTGCGGCATGTCGGTCATGGCGACGCGACGCGCAGCGACGTAGGCGATGGAGCCGCCGATGACCAGCGCAAGCGTCATCCAGACGAAGTTGCCCATTTCGGGCGTGGCGAACGTGATCACCGTGGCGACGAGCATGCCCACGCCCGCCCAGATGATGCCGCGCCGCGCCGTGCGCGGCGAGCTCATGCTCTTGAGGCCGAGGATGAAGAGGACGGCGGCGGCGATGTAGGCGATCTGGATCAGATCACTGCGCATCGCCGCCGCCCTTCGCCTCGGCGGACGCGGCGGCGCCCTTCTTCTGGTCGCCGCTGCTCTTGAACATCTCGAGCATGCGCTCGGTCACGGCGTAGCCGCCGACGGCGTTGGCTGCGCCGAGGAGCACCGCGAGGAAGCCGACGATGCGCTCGGGGGTCGTGTTCGCCGCTCCGAGCGCCACCATGGCGCCCACGACGACGATGCCGTGCACGAAGTTGGAGCCGCTCATAAGCGGCGTGTGCAGGATCACAGGGACCCGCGAGATGACCTCGTAGCCCACGAAGGCCGCGAGGATGAAGATGTAGACCGCCGCGAAGCCGGTGATCATGACGCGCCTCCTTCGCCCTCGGCGGGCGCGTCGGCCGGAGCCGGCGCCGCGGCCGCGGCCGGAGGCTCCGGCGCCGGCGCGTCCGGGCCCTCGATGCGTTCCCGGACACCCTTGTTCACGATCGCGCCGCCGTGCGTCAACACGCTCCCCGCGAGTACCTCGTCGTCCCAGTCGAGCTTGAGCTCGCCCTCGACGATGAACGGCGTGAGGAAATGCATGAGGTTGCGCGCGTACTGGTCGCTCGCGTGGACCGGCAGCATGCCGGGGATGTTGAGCGGCCCGTAGATGAACACGCCGTTGGGATGGTTGTACTGCTCGCCCGGCCGGGTGAGCTCGCAGTTGCCGCCGCCCTCGGCGGCCATGTCGATGATCACTGCGCCCGGCTTCATCTTCTCGACCACGTCGGCCGTGATGAGCTTCGGTGACGGCCGCCCAGGGATGGCGGCCGTCGTGATCACAGCATCGGCCTCCACGATGTGGCCGTCGACGATCTCCTTGGCCTTGGCCTTCTCCTCGTCGGTGAGCTCGCGCGCGTAGCCACCTTCGGTCTCGGCGTCGATGCCGGTGTCGATGAAGCGGCCGCCCAGCGACTGGACCTGCTCCTTGGTCACCGAGCGCACGTCGTAGGCCTCGACGACGGCGCCGAGGCGCCGGGCGGTGGCGATCGCCTGCAGCCCGGCCACGCCGACGCCGAGTACCAGGACCTTTGCCGGCCGCAGCGTGCCTGCCGGTGTCGTGAGCATCGGGAAGTAGCGGCCGGCCATGCACGCCGACATCAGCACCGCCTTGTAGCCGGCGATGGAGGCCTGCGAGGTCAGCGCGTCCATGGACTGCGCGCGGCTGATGCGCGGCAACAGCTCCAGGGCGAAACTCGTGATCCCGCCGTCTCGGAGCGCCTTGATGGCGTCGTCCGCCTTGTAGGGCTGGAGGAGGCCGATGACGACGGCGCCCTCGCGCATCTGCGCGGTCTCCGCCGGCGTCAGCGGGTCGACCTTCAGGATGACATCGGCGGCGAAGACCTCGGCGGCGCTGTCGACGAGCTCGGCCGCCGCGAACTCCTCGTCGCGAAGATGACTCAACTGACCGGCGCCGCGCTCCACCAGCACCTCAGCGCCCAGTGCCTCGTACTTCTCGGCCACGGCCGGGACGAGCGCGACGCGCGTCTCTCCCGTCGCCGTCTCCGTGGGCACGCCGATGCGGACTGCCATCGAACCCTCCTCGTGCGACGAGCCCGGGTCCGGGCTCGAGGGTCACCTTCCCTCGGCGAGGCAGGGAAAAACCCTCCGGGCCAGTGGAAACCGGGCGCCGCGCGCGACCCGGAGCCGCCGCCGGCGTCAGCCGGGCAGGCGACGCACGGCCACGGTCACGGAGCCGAGGCCGACGTGCGTGGTAAGCACGGCACCGGCGCGCACTACGGGCACCTCGCCGCCGAGGCGCTCACGGAGGCGGGCGGCGACAAAGTCCGCGCCCGCCTCGTCGCCGCTGTGCACCACCATGGCGCGGGCCGGCGCGCCGTCGGCGTACCGCGCGGCGCGCTTGACGATCGCATTGAGGGCGCGGTCGAATCCCAGTGCCGCGCCCGCCTTCTGCGCCTTGCCCGTCTCGTCGAAGGTGATGATCGGCGCGAGGTGAAGCCGGGTCAGGGTGCGCGCCATGCGCGGGCTCACGCGCCCGCCGCGGACGGCGAAGTCGAGCGAGGCCACTGTGCCGAAGATCTTGATCTCACCCTTGACGCACTCGGCGACCCGCTCGATCTCGTCGAGATCGGCGCCCGAGGCGATGACCTCGCCGACGGCGTCCAGCAGCAGACCGGCCCCGATCGAGACCAGGCACGAGTCGATCACGCGGATCCGTGCGGGGTCGACCTCGCGCGCTGCCGCCCGGGCCGCCTGTACGGTCCCGGACATCGCGCCGGCGATGTGAACGGAGATCACGCCCTCGCGATACTTGAGCAGCCTCCGGTAGGTCTGCGCGAAGTCCGCCACGGCAGGCTGCGACGACCGCGGCACGCCGCTCCCGCTGACGATGCGGTGGACGAAGCCGTCCAGCGTGATGTCGACGCCGTCCAGGTACTCCTCCTCACCCAGCGTCAGTGTGAGCGGGACGGCCACCACACCGAGAAGGAAGGCGGCGTCCTCGGGCATGTCAGTGGTCGAGTCGGTGACGATCGCCACCGCCGCCTCACGACCGGCGAGCTGCTGCAGCACCATGTCGTCGAACTTGCTGCGCTCGATCTCGCCGAGTTCGGCGGCTGCCGCGAGGAAGCGCTGCGGCTCGTTGGTGTGGATGTGCACCCGGACCCGCGTCTCGCCGCCGGCCACGACTATCGACTCGCCGAGCCCGGCGACGCGTGTCATGACGGCGTCCCGGGAAAGTAGAGCTTCGCCGCGCGGCGTGAGGAGCGCCTCGGCACAGAAACGGTAGCGGTCGTCGATCTCATCGTGCTCCTCCGAGAACGGCGGCAGCCCGTGCGCAGGCGCCTCGCTGGGCACCCACGCCGCCTCGTGGCCGCCGCGCAGCGAATCCATGAGGCCCTCGAGGAAGTAGACGAAGCCCTGACCTCCGGCGTCGACGACGTGGCTGCGGGCGAGCACCTCGAGCTGGCGTGGGGTGGCGGCAAGGGCTTCGCGGGCCGCCACCAGCCCGCTGTGCATGAGTTCGGGCAGGTCCTCGTCGTGCGCGCGCCGGCTGAGCTCGTGCGACCACGCGCGCAGCACCGAGAGGATGGTGCCCTCGCGCGGTTCCTGCAAGGCCGAGTAAGCGGACTCGGTGCCGCTCACGGCCGCGGCCGCGAACTGCGTCCCGTCCACCATCCGCAGCCGTTCCATCGAGGAAGCGAGTCCGTGGAGGAACTGCGCGAAGATCGCGCCGGAGTTGCCGCGGGCGCCGTCGAGGGCGCCGTCGGCGGCGGCACGGGCGGCGTCGCCGACTGAGTCGGGAGCTTCGCTCCCAAGCCTCGACGCCGCCGCTCTGAGCGTCGCCGCGAGGTTGGCGCCCGTGTCCGCGTCGCGCACCGGGAACACGTTGATGCGGTTGAGGGTCTCCTGCTGGCGTACGACGGCCAGCGCGCCCGCGCGCACCACGCGCGAGAACCCCGTGCCGCTCAGCTTCGTCGTGTGGTCCACGCTCTGGCTCCTGACCGTACCTGCGTCATCGTGATGCGGTGGTCTGTATCGCGGGATCCTCTACCCCGCGCCGATTGAGCGAGCGCTCGCCGGTGGCCGTGCCTACCATCACGGGCCGGCCGTTCTCAGCTCTCGCCCGGAGGCGCGCCGACTTGCCTGAGGGACTTGCCCGCAGCTTTGACGACCGCGGGGTCGACATCGCCGAGCGCGCGTTGCAGCAGGTCCGTGGCCTCAGGGTCGCCGATCTTGCCGAGTGCCTCGACGACGATCGTGCGCAGCAGCGGATCCGGGTTGTGCATCGCGACGCAGAGCGGCTTGACCGCGACGGGGTCTTTCATCATGCCGAGAACGTAGGCGGCATCCTGGCGCCGGTGCAGGTGGCCCTGCTGAAGCACGTAGATGAGCCGGTCGCGCGCCGGCGGGCCGATGAGCACCAGCGCGTCTCGCGATGTGTTCAACTGCACCATGTTCTTGGTGTCCAGCCGCTGGATGATCCTGTCGAGATAGCCCTCGAGCGCCTGGAGCGCAGCCGCGGCGACCTCGGGGTCCTTCTTGTATCTGGCGGCGCGGACGAGACCGTCTATCTTCCCGGCGGCGTCGAGCTTCGCGACGTTGGGTGGGCCGAACAGCCCCACAGGCCACTCCTCATGGTCATCGTGGGCGCCCCCGCGGCGCCCGCGCGTCAGTCTATCGCAGGACGAGGCCGACGGCCCGCGAGAGGAGGGGCGGACCTAGCGGAGGATGCGGTTGGCGACGTTCAGAAGGCGCATGGGCAGGTCGCGGAACGTGCGCACCGGGAAGACGTCTCCGTGGCCCGCATCGGCCAGCCGCCGGCAGAGCTCCGGGTTCATCTTGTAGTCCTCGGTGAGGAGGACGAAGAGGTGCGGAAAGCGGTGCGCCAGCGGCACGGGGTCCCCGCCGGCCGTCACCACGCCGTCGGTGATGAGGAGGCCGCTGCGGCGGGGGTTGCGGCCGCGCTCCAGCTCGGCTGCGCCGAGCGCCAGCGCGGCCTCGATGTTGGTGTAGCCGCGCACCGGCTGGTCGAGCATGCGCCGCACCACCTCGTCGGCCGGGTCGGGGACGTCGAGGTGCGTCACGGCGTTCGCCTTGTCCTCGAAGACGACCACGGAGAGGTCCTCGGGGTGCATCTTGAGCGCCAGCACGGCCGCGGCCACGGCGGCGATGGCCATGTTCTCGCCCGACATGCTCAGCGACGTGTCGACCATGAGCACCACCTGGTGCCGCCGGTCGACACGGTGCTGGACGACCCAGTCCCCCGGTTCTGGGTAGGCCTTGCCGACGATGTTGTCCACCGTCGCCTCGACGTCGAGCTCGCCGCCCCAGGGCTCACGCAGCGGCTCGCGTACCGTCTGCGTCGCGGACTGCAGGGGACCTACGAGGCGACCGGCGCGCTGCAGCACGGCCCGCGCCGCCAGCTTCTCGGCGTAGAACCGCAGGCCGGGGTCTGCGATGCGGCAGCCGCTGCGCGTCAGGTTGACGGCGACCGTCCACCCGTCGAGCGCTTCCTGGTCCACGCGGTAGCGACCGGCGAGCAACGCCAGCGGGGCGTCGCCGGCGGGCAACTCCGGGGTGCACGCAGGCAGGCCGCGGACTTCGATGCGGCCCTGATGGCCAACCGGCGCCCCGCCGAGGGGGCTCAGGCTTTTGGGGAGTCTGCCGGCGCGAGAGCGACGTCGGGGTCTTCACCGCGCTCGACGACGAGATCCAGCAGTTCGTCGAGCGCCGTACCGAAGTCGGCGTCGATGTCGTCGCGCAGGTCCACGCGCGTCGTGAGGGCGGCTTCGGCCGCGCGGCGCAGCGTCTCGCGGTTCACGGCCCCGCAGGCGTCGGCTTCCTCGGCCCAGAGCCGCTCGGCGATCGCCACTGTGGCGATGGCGCCTCGCACTGAGGCTCCCTTGCGAAAGCGCGGGTGCCGCCGCGTCGCCCGCGTGAGGCGCACGGCCGTCTGCACGAGCGCGGCGTCGTCCGAGGCGGTCTCGGCGACCACGATGCCGGCCTCCTCCGTCGCGTCTTGGTAGTCGAGAGCGAGGTGTTCGAAGCGGTCGCGCAGCGCCTCCGAGAGGTGGCCGGTGGCGACGTACTCCACGGGATTCTGCGTCGCCACCACCTGGAAGCCGTCGACGGCCCGCACCTCGCCGATGTGCGGCAGCTGCAGGAGGCGCTCGTCGAGCGCGGGCAGGAGCACGTTCTGCACCGACTCGGGCATGCGGTTGAGCTCGTTGATGAAGAGCACGCGCCCCTCACGCATGGCCTCGACCAGCGGCCCCGGGAAGAACGCCTCTTCCCCGTACCCTGCCGTGAGCACGAGCGGCGGGTCGAACCAGCCGGTGAGCTTGCTCTCGGAGTAGCGGTCGTCGCCGTCGACGCGCACGGTGGCGCGCCCAAGGTGACCGCAGACGGCGAGGGCGACGGTGGTCTTGCCCACGCCGACAGGGCCCTCGAGCAGCAGGTGACGGCCGGTACTGAGCACGGCGAGAGCCGTCGCCAGCTCGCGCTCGCGCCCGATGATGCCGTGCTGACGCTGGATCTGCTCTATGGGGGTCATCTCGCCAACCTCCGTTCGCGGGTGTCGAGGGGCACGGTCGTCATGTGCGGGTCCTCCCTGCTCAGTCCACGAGGACGAGCGCGTACCGATGATACGGCTCGTCCGCGGCGGGCACCACTTCGAGCGGCCAGCCGGCGTTGGCGCTGGTGGCGAAGATGTCGATGCCGCAGCCGGCGGGCCCCGGCCGCAGACGCTCGTTGGAGGCGCACGTATCCGGCGCCCCGCACGCCCCCGCCAGTTCGCAGGGCCGCCCGCCGGCGACGGCGAACGCCTTGTGGCGACCCTCCAGAAAGAGCTCGCGCTCGAGGCGCAGAGCGGTCTCGAGCACCCGCGCGGCCGCCCTCACCCACTCGGAGCGTTCCGGATGGACGTCGAAGCGCAGGAGCAGGATGGTCACGTACTCATCGAGCAGGCGGCGCGTCTGCTCAGGCGTGGGCGAGTGTGGCGGGCACGTGAGACAGCGGCCCGCCTCCCCGCACCCGTACAGACACTTCCAGCGGACCCATTCGGCCGTGACGACCTGCCCGGGGCGCAGGACGGCCGCGGCGCCGGCGCCGGCCGCGAGCGCTCGCTCGATCAGGCCGTCCGAGGAGTCCCTGTCTCTGCGCCGCATCTCGTCCATGACGCTCATGGTCTCAGCCCAGCACCCGATCCGCCACCTCGAGCACAGGGCGCGCCGATCGCTCCCCATCAGCCGGGTCCCATGCGCACGGGTACACTCCCGCCATGAACCTGCCCCCCGACATCGGCCTTCCCAGCGACGCCTGGTACGGGCTGCCGCTGCCCGATGCGCTCGACCGCGTCGCCCGGTACGCGACCCTGGCGGAGATCGCGTCGGCCGACGATCACAGCCTGCTGTCGGGGCCGAACCGCAGGGCCGCCCTCGAGAGCGGCCTGCGGCTCACCGTCCACGGGCCCTGGGACGGTCTCGAGCCGGGTAGCCGGCGCGAGCGGGACCGCCGTCACGCGCTCGCCGTCCACCGCCGTCAGCTCGAGGCGGCGGCGGAGATCGGCGCCGAGACGTACGTCGTCCATCCCGACTATCAGGGCTGTGCGACGCCTCGCGATCCTCGCGTCGTAGACGCGCTCCGGCGGTCGTTCGCCGAGCTCGAGGAATACCAGCGCGAGCTCGGCGTGCGCATCGTCGTCGAGAACATGCCGGGCGTCGGCTACTCGCACTTCGGTGGGCCCGGCGACCTCGACCTCGGCGAGCTCGGCCTCCTTCTCGACGCCGGCCACGCCGCCATCTGTGGAACCCTGCACGACTTCCTGCGCGAGCCGCGCGCGAAGCTCGCGCACGTCCACCTCCACGACAATCGCGGCCCGGCCGACACCGGCGACCCGCACCTTCCCCTCGGCCGCGGGGTGGTCGACGCCGGCGCCGTGATCCGCATGGCGCGAGCCAGCGATGCGACGATGATCCTCGAACTGCTGGACGAGGCGAGCATCGTCGAGAGCATCGCGCATCTGGAGCGCAAAGGGCTGCTGGACGGGGGCTGAGTGGTCGCGAGGTCTGGCTCCCGGGCGGGCGGCGCCCGCCGCCGTGGTCTGCGCCCGGCTACCTCGCGAAGGCGAACCCGAAACCGGGTCCCTGATGGTCGAGCGGCTGCAGCGGGCTCGCGGGCACGCCAGGGCGCGCCTCGCCGTGGTAGTCCCGCGGCGCGACGTCGTTGGGGCCCTCGGCGTAGAAGAGGCTGGCCAGCGCCTGGATCTGGTCGCGGCCGATGCCGAGCTCGAACTGGCCGCCGCCGTAGAGGGTGATAGCGGACTCGTCCGCGTGCTCGACGCAGGAGAGCAGCGCGCTCATGCTGCCGAACCGCGATGGCTTGATGTTCAGGTGACTCATGCGGAAGCGGGAGCAGTCGGCGCACTCCGCCTCGACCCGGGCCGAGACCGCCAGCACCTCGTCCCACGAGTGGATGGGCGCGTCGAAGCTGAAGCGCGCCTCCTGCCCGCGTAGCGCCCGCCGCGCCGGTCCCTCCAGCACAGGGTCCTCGAGGACCGTCCCGGGGAACGTCTCGCAGACCAGCCGGTACTGCACGGGATCCGCCGGGTTGTCGACGGGCGACCCCTCGTAGAAGGACTTGAAGTCCAGTACCCGCACGCGGCCGGTGGCGGCGATGTCGGTCATGAGGTCAGCGTCCCACTCAGGTGTCGGGTCGAGCTTGAATTCGAGCCGCGGGTCCACCGCGAGCCACGGCTTGATGTCGAGGCGCGTGCTGAGCACGAAGCGCACCGGCCGGTAGTTCCGCCCGAGCGCCTCGCCCAGATTCAGCTTGCCCTGGCGCAGGGCGAGGTCGAGGGCCGCGCTCTCGAAGCCCCAGCGCCGATAGACACGGCAGAACTCCTGTTGCAGCGGCCGGCCCAGGTGCAGGTCCAGTCCGCCGAGATGCCGAGAGAAGCCGTCGAAGGTCCACTCCCCGGCAAGCGGCAGCTCCGCGGGGTAGTCGTCGTGGTCCTCGGCCGCATAGGTGACGTCCTCGCCGCGGCCTTCGAGCCCGCCGCCGGTGAGAACGATCTCCGTGGTGACGCGACGGAACCCGCTCGAGACGTCCAGCTCGCGGCGCTCGGTGCGGTAGCCGTCGATCGCCAGGCCGAGTCCCGCCAGTCGCGCGTACGCGCCGTCAAGGCTCCCTTCGATTCCTTGCGCGACGCCGGCGGCGGTTGTCGGCGGTGATTCCATGGCCGCCTTCTTCCCCGGCCGCACGTATCGCAAGCCCCGCGAGGCCGGAGGGGCGGCCGGAGCTGGGGACGGCCGGCCGTGACCGGTGGGGCCTCAAGTTCGCGCGGCCGGTCTCTGGCATACTTGAGCGCGTGGACCGCGCCTCCGACATCGGCATCTCGACGAGCGCCTACGCCGAACTCATGCTCCCCGCCGCGCTCGAGCGCATCGCCGAGCTGGCTCCGGCCGCCGAGATCCGTTCGTTCGGCCTGCACACGCTGCTGAGCAAGCGCAACCGCGCGGCGGCGCAGGCCGCGGGCCTCGCCTACACGGTCCACGGGCCCTTCGGCTACACGGGTATCTGGGCCCTCGACGAGCACGAGCGGCTCGAGGCGCTGGACGAGCATCGCCGCCACCTCGAGGCCGGCGCGGAGATCGGGGCGCGACTCTACGTGGCGCACCCCGACTGGCGCCCCGACCTGGCGCCGCGTGACCCCGCCGTTGTCGCGGCGCTCGAGCGCTCGTTCGGCACACTGCTCGAGTGGCAGGACGAGTACGGCGTCGAGATCGTCGTCGAGAACATGCCGGGCGCCCGGCAGTCGCACTTCACGCACCCCGGCGACCTCGATCTGCGTGGCCTCGGCCTCATCCTGGACGTGGGTCACGCCAGCATCAGCGGCTGCCTGGATGAGTGGCTGGCTGATCCGCGGGCGCCGCTGCGCCACGTGCACGTGCACGATAACCACGGCGAGGGCGACGACGACGATCCTCACCTTGAGCTGGGCGCCGGCGTGGTCGACGCGGCGGCCGTCATGGCCGCCGCGCGCGCCGCCGGCGCCTCCGTGGTGCTCGAGCACGACGGCGAACAGGCCGTGCTGAGCAGCCTCGCCCGCCTGCGAGAGCTCGGCCTCCTCTGACAGGTGTCGAAGTGCCAGGGCGCAGCCCGGCCCCGGCCGCGCTCAGCCCTCGAGCACCTCGATCAGCTCCTCCTTGATGTCACGCAGCCGCGCGGAGATCACGCCGGCGACCTTCTTCATCACGGCGTATCCGGCGGCAGGCTCGCGCAGGAGGATGTCCTCCATCTCGTCGGCGGAGATCGCGAGCACGGCGCTGTCCTCGAGGGCGCTCGCTTCTGCCACGTACACGTGCGGTGCCACGAGCGACGACCAACCGGACACGCAGTACTGGCCGACCTCGACGACCTCGATGACGCGGCCGGCCGGCGTGGCCAGTCTGATCGCCAGCCTCCCGCTCTCCACCACAAAGAGGCTGTGCGCCACCGTGTTCTGGTCGAACAGGGCTTCGCCCTCGCGCAGGGTGACCAGGCGGCTGTGCTCGGCCAGCGCCTCGATCTGGGCCTCGCTCAAGGGCTCCAGCAACTCGCAATGAGCGAGCGTGCTCTCGATGGACAGGTCGGCGGTCGGTGGTCTCATGTCGCCCCCCTCGTGTCGGACATGGCTCGTACCGGATGTCTACCCGCCCCGCTCGCGTCTTGAGCGTTCGTGACGGGCGCGGCCTCGGTCGGGTGCGCCCGGTGACCACCGGGCGCCGCCGGGGCGTCTGATAGAATCCGCGGGGTGCCGCTTCGGCGCCCCCACGCTCGCGCCAACGACCGAAAGCGCACGCCATGAGCCAGTCGTTCACCTACACGGGCACCAGCGACTACATCGCCGCGCCCGACCTCATGCAGACGGTCAACGTCGCGGTCCAGCTCAGTCGCCCGCTGCTCATCAAGGGCGAGCCCGGCACCGGCAAGACGATGCTCGTGCAGAGCATCGCCCGCGGCCTCGACATGCCGCTGATCGTCTGGAACGTGAAATCGACGACCAAGGCTCAGGACGGCCTCTATGTCTACGACACCGTGCAGCGCCTCTACGACGGTCAGTTCGGCGACCGCGACGTGAGCGATATCGCCCGGTACATCAAGCCGGGCAAGCTGGGCGAGGCCTTCGTCAGCGAAGAGCGCGTCGTCCTGCTCATCGACGAGATCGACAAGGCCGACCTCGAGTTCCCCAACGACCTGCTCTGGGAGCTCGACCAGATGGAGTTCCACATCCCCGAGACTCACGCGACGATCCAGGCCGTGCACCGGCCGATCGTGCTGATCACGTCAAACGCCGAGAAGGAGCTGCCGGACGCCTTCCTGCGCCGCTGCGTGTTCCACTACATCGAGTTCCCGGACGAGGAGATGATGGAGCGCATCGTGCGCGTGCACGTACCGGGCCTGGACGCGCGGCTGCTCGACCTCGCCATCCAGGCCTTCTACTGGCTGCGCGACGTGCCCGGCCTGCAGAAGAGGCCCAGCACCAGCGAGCTGATCGACTGGGTGCAGGCGCTGGCGCGCGGCGGTGTCGACCACAAGGAGATCGCCTCGCGCCTGCCCTTCATGGGCGTGCTGCTCAAGAAGGATCACGACGTCGATATCGCGCAGCGCGCCCTGGCCACCGGCCGCGGCCGCCGATAGTGTCAGAAGGCTCACCGTCGCGCGGGCAGCGCGGTGACACCGCACCGTAGCCGCCGCCGCGGCGCAACCAGCGAGGAGACAGCATGAGCAGCGTCGGAGGAGTCGAGCTCTTCATCGTCATCGTGATCGCCATCGTGGTGGCCGGACTGGTGCTGCGTCAGATCATGTCCAAGCGCTGACTGACGCGCAGCCCCGGTCCGTGTTCACCGATTTCTTCTTCCTGCTGCGCTTCTACGGCGTGCCGGTGACCGTCACGGAGTGGCTGGCGCTCATGCGCGGACTGGCCATCGGCTTGGTGCCTGCCGGACTCGATCAGTTCTACGCCGTGGCCCGCGCCATCCTCGTGAAATCGGAGGCGTACTTCGACCAGTACGACCAGGCGTTTGCGGCGATGTTCACGGGCATCGAGACGCCGGTGGAGATCGCCGACGAGGTCTGGGGCTGGCTCGCGGACCCGCACGAGATGCCCGGCCTGACCGGCGCGGAGCGCCGGCTGCTGGCCGCCGCGCTCGAGGACCTGGACCTGGAGGCGCTCCAGAAGATGTTCGCGGAGCGCCTCAGAGAGCAGGACGAGGCCCACCACGGCGGCAACCACTGGGTGGGCACCGGCGGCACCAGCCCGTTCGGCCATTCGGGCTTCCATCCCGGCGGGATCCGCGTCGGCGGAGAGAGCCGCAATGGGTCCGCCGTCAAGGTGGCCGGCGAGCGCCGCTACCGCGGCTACCGCACCGACCAGGAGGTCGGCGTACGGCAGTTCGAGCTCGCGCTGCGACGCCTTCGTCAGCTCTCCTCACGGAACGAAGGCGTCCCCGACGAGCTCGACCTCGACGAGACCGTCGAGGAGACGGCGAGCAACGCGGGCCGCCTCAGCCTGGTCTGGCGCAAGAGCCGCAAGAACGCCGTCAAGGTGCTGCTGCTCATGGACGTCGGCGGCTCAATGCACCCCTACATCCGCCTCTGCAGCCAGCTCTTCAGCGCCGTGAACCGCAGCAGCCACTTCAAGGACCTGCGCTTCTACTACTTCCACAACTGCATCTACGATCGGCTCTACACGAGCACGCGCATGACGTCGTCGGAGGCGATCTCGACGCGGGGCGTCCTCCAGGAGCTCCCCAGTGACTACAAGCTGATCGTCGTCGGCGACGCGGCCATGGCCCCCAGCGAGCTCATGGCCCGCGACGGCATCATCTGGTGGGGCGTCGGCAACGACGAGCCGGGCATCGAGTGGCTCAAGCGCCTGCGCCGTCACTTCGATCATTCAGTCTGGCTGAACACCATCCCGGAGGCCGACTGGAACCGCGCCTACGGCAGCGTGACCATCCGCAAGGTCCGCGAGGTCTTCCCCATGTTCGAGCTCACGGTGGACGGGCTCACCGCCGCGACGCGCAGACTCATGGTGCGCTACTAGGGGCTCCGCCGGACGGCGAACGTCCCGTTCAAGACGTTCCCGCCGAGGCCGATACTAGTGGCGAGAAGGGATGCGGGACATGGAATACATCGAGAGCGTTCAGTCCTCTCACGCGCTCGTCCATCAGGATGCAGACAACGAGCACGCGATGATCGGCGACACCCTCGTCCAGCTCGCCGAGCAGATCGCCACCGCGCTCGACTGCTCCCAGTGCTGTGTCTACGAGTACATCGCTGAGTCCAGTGTGCTGAGTGCGCAGGCGCTCTGGTCGCGCGTCCCCACTCCGCACGACATCGATTGGGTCGGCGAGATGCACCGGCTGTCCGATACGCCGGGGTTCGCGCGCGTCATCAATGACCGTGAGGTCCTCGTGTCGTACCCAGGCAGCGAAGCTGGCGACACCGCGACCGGATTCGACGGCGCGGCGTTCTGGGGCGAGAAGGCTGCGATCTGGGCGCCCGTCGTGTACGGCGACGTGGTCCTCGGGATGCTGGAACTCACGGAGAAGGAACGGGAGCGCTCCTTCACCAAGGCCGACGAGCGGCTCGTCGGCCAGATGGCCGGTCTCGCCGCAGTCGCCCTCCACAACGCCCGCATCTCGCGTGCGGCCGAGGAGCGCAACCGCCAGCTCTCGGCGCTCATCGGCGCCTCCCGAGCCATGACCTCTACTCTCGACCTCGACGAGCTCCTCGAGGTCGTATGCCGTCAGGCGGCTCTAGCCCTGGACACCGGATCGAGCTACATCTACGAGTACGACGCCGAGGCCGACGCCATGGCCTGGCTCGCCGAGCACCAGCGTGACCCCTCGCACGCCTTCGAGGAGCCCCTCGGGACCGTCTACCCTCTCGAGGACCTGCCGCAGGACCTCGCCGTGGTGCGTACGCGCCGACCGGTCGAGGTCCGCCTCGACGACCCCGGCCTCGACGACGTGATGCGGCGCCAGCTGCTCGAGTGGGGTGAGCAATCCTCGCTCATGGTCCCGCTTGTCGCCGGAGGCGCGGTCGTCGGAGCGCTCGAGGTGAGCGAGGCGGTCTACCCGCGCCACTTCACCGAGCAGGAGATCGCGCTCTGCGTCGCGCTGGGCGAGCAGGCAGCCGTCGCGATGCACAATGCCCAGCTCTACCGCCGCCTGCAGGAGCAGAAGGAGACCATCGAGCGCCAAGCGACCATGGACGGCCTCACCGGGCTCTTCAACCACCGCTTCTTCTGGGAGCGCCTCCGCGATGAGGTCGCCCGCGCCGACCGGTATGAGCAGCCGCTCTCGCTGCTGATGCTCGACCTCGACGACTTCAAACGCGTCAACGACCGCTTCGGGCACCCCGTGGGCGACGAGCTGCTGCGAACGGTCGGGCGCGCCCTGCAGGCGCAGGTCCGCCAGGGCGCGGACTGCGCCGCGCGCTACGGCGGCGAGGAGTTCGCGGTGATCCTGCCGTCCACCCGCTCCGAGCGGAGCGGCGGCCTCGATGGAGCGGTCGCCACCGCCGAACGCATCCGCCGCGCCGTCGCCGGCCTGCGCGCGCCGGTCGTGGACGCCGCCTGGCCGGGGATCACCGTGAGCATCGGCGTCGCCACCCTGCCGGTCCACGCCGCCGACGCCGAAGAACTGGTGACAAGAGCGGACCGGGCGCTCTACGCAGCGAAGCGCCTGCGCAAGGACCGCGTCGAGGTCTACGCTCCCGACTGATCAGGAGCAGTATCTGCCATACTGTCTACGCGGTGTTCGACCATTCTGACATCAGCATCTCGACGGGCGCCTATGCCGACCTTCCGCTCGCCGCCGTCCTGCTGAAGGCCCGCGAGTTGGCGTCGAGCGTCGAGATCACGTCCTACAGGCGTCACTCCCTCCTCGATGTCAACAACGCCAGAGCGGTGGCGGCCTTCGATCTGCCCTTCAGCGTGCACGGGCCTTTCATAGGTGTCGGCGTGGGCAGCACCAGGGAAGCCAAACGGCGCGCCGCGATCGAACTGCACCGCCGTCATCTCAAGATCGCCACGCTTCTCGGCGCGACGCTCTATCTGGTGCACCCGGACCGGCAGCGCAAGCCGGGCCCCCCAAAGCCCGCAGTCATTGCGGCGCTTCGGCGCTCGTTCATAGAACTGCGAGCGCTTCAGGATCAGTTCGGCACACCCATCGTCGTCGAGAACATGGCCTACCCCGGCTACTCACACTTCACCGCGCCGGGAGACCTCGACCTCTGCGGCCTCGGGCTCGCCCTGGATGTCGGCCACGCGGCCGTTGCGGGTACACTGGCGGCGTGGCTCGACGACCCGCGGGCCACCTTGAGTCATGTCCATCTGCATGACAACCAGGGAGCACAGCATGGCGACCAGCACTGCCCGCTGGGCACGGGCGTCGTCGATGCCGGGGCCGCGATCCTCAAGGCGCGCGAGGCCGGAGCGTCCATGGTGATCGAGCACAAGAACGGGGACGACGTGCTCCAGAGCCTGTACTACCTGCGGGCCAACGGACTGATCGGGTAGCCTGATGTCCACGCGGAGCAGCGAGGAACGTGCAAAAGGGATCGCCCGGTTCCTTTCGCACTACCCGCCCTTCGATCAGATGGAGAGGGCGGAACTCGAGCGGGTGGCCGAAGTCGCCGGAGAGCATCGCGCCGTCGCCGGTGAGGCCGTGCTCGTCGAGAACGGCGCCACCGGAAAGTACCTCTATGTGGTCCGCGACGGGACCATGGAACTGGATCACAACGGCAACGTGGTCGACGTCGTCACCAAGGGGCAGGTCTTCGGCCATCCCACTCTGGTCACCGGACTGGCTCCGGAGTTCACGGTCCGAGCTCGAGAGGACACCGTCCTGTACCTCATCCCGCGCGACGTCGCTTTGTCGATCCTCAGCAGTCCCGACGGCGTCACCTTCGTTGCCCAGACCCTGCGGGAACGGATCATCCGCGCGGCCCAGGCGATGCGGGCGCTACCCGATGCCCGCACCGTCCGCGTGACCTCCCTGGTGCGCCGTGGCCCGGTCTACTGCGAGCCTTCCACCACGGTCCGGGAGGCGGCCCGGCTCATGAGCTCTGAACGGGTCACCGCAGTGCTCATTCGCAGCCGCAGAGGCCTGGGCATCGTCACCGACTCCGACCTGCGCAAGAAGGTGCTCGCCGGCGGCCTCCCGCGCGATACGCCGGTCAGCTCGATCATGACGCTGCCGGTCAAGACGGTGGCCGACGACGTGTTGGCGCCCGAGGCCGGCGTCGAGATGCTGGAGGAAGGCGTGAGCCACCTCCCGGTCGTCGACAAGCGCGGCCACGTCCTCGGCATCGTCTCAGCGGCAAGCCTCATGAGTCTCGATGCCATCAGCCCCTTCGCGCTTCGCCGGTCGATCGCCGCGGCGCACGATGAAGACGAGCTGGAGGAAGCGGCCGCGGAGTTGCCGCGGCTCTTCGTCGCCCTCCTCGACGCCCGCCTGGATGCATCGGGCTTGACGCGTGTCATCACCCTGCTCAGCGACACCATGACGACCCGCCTGCTCGACTTCGCCTTCGAGCGCCACGGCCGACCACCCGTGACCTTCGCCTGGCTCGCGCTCGGCAGCAGCGCCCGCCACGAGCTCACCCTCGCTTCCGACCAGGACAATGCGCTCGCCTACGACGACACGACGGATCCGGAGGTCGACGCCTACTTCAAGCTCGTCGCCGAGGTCGTCAACTCCGGCCTCGCGCGCTGCGGATTCAGTCTCGACGAGTCCGGCGTACTGGCCAGCGATGCGCACTGGCGCATGACGCAGTCAGAATGGCTGGCAGTGTTCAGGCGCTGTCTGGATGTCTGGGACTGGAAGAACCTGCTGCGCGCCAGCATCGCCTTCGACTTCCGGCAGGTGGCCGGAGACCTGTCCATCACCGCGCCGCTGAGCGACCTCCTGCGCACGGCGCCTCGCCACGGCGGCTTCCTCAGCGGGCTTGCGTCCATGGCTTCGCAGATACCCTCGCCGCTCGGCTTCCGCCAGCGCCTGACCGGACCTATCGACATCAAGAAGAGCGGGCTCCTCCCGGTGGAGAACCTGGCCCGCTTCTACGCTTTCGCTCGGAGTATCTCCGCGGGGACGACCGTGGAGCGACTCACCAGCGTCCGGGACGCAGGGAGTGGAGCACGGGAGAACGCGCAGGCGCTGCTCGAGGCGTTCGCCAGCATGTCCCTGGTGCGTCTCGACCACCATGCCCGCCTCATCGAAGAAGGTCACCGGCCGCACAACGTGATCGACACCGCGACGTTGAGTCCGCTGACACGCGTATCCGTCCAGGAGGCGCTGCGCGTGGTGGCCGCGGCGCAAAAACTCCTCCCCTGATGCGCGCTCGTCAGCTCGAGTCGCCGAGGCAGTAGAACCAGCCGTCGCGGCAGCCGATGTAGATGCGTCCGTTCCACATGGTCGGCGTGGACTCGAAGGCACCCTCGGCGTAGAACTGGTCGCGCTCTTCCAGCGTCACCGTCCAGTACGTCCCATCGCCGCTGGCGCTGGGCAGCGCGCCGTCGTCGTCCTTCTCGGCCGGCGCGTACTCGATGTGGAAGAGGTGGACGCGCTGGTCGTAGCTCGCGGCCACCAGCGCGTCGCCCACGATGATCGGCGTGGAAATGGCGCCGCCGTTCCAGACCTTGGCGACCTGCACCGGGGTCTTCAAGCCCTTCTCGCGGTTGGGGCCGGCGACCGTCTGGTCGCGCATCGTGTCCTGTGAGATCACGTAGAGGTAGCCGTCGATGGCACTGAAGGCGCAGATCGCCGGGTACTTGCCGCCGTCGTTGTACTCGTCGTTCACGGCGGCCGAGCCCACGATCCCGCCCTTCCACTCGCCGACCTTGCGGTTCCCCGTCGGGAAGTACCACGCGGCGGCCTGGGCGGCAGGCTTGGACGGGTCGAGCGCGAGCATGCCGCCTTTGCCCTTGATGTACTGCTTCTCGACGGCCTGAAGCAGCAGGCCCTTCCTGGTCGGCACCGGCGTGCCGTCCAGGTCGGAGCCGATGTAGTAGTCCCAGACGACGCCGAGGTCCGAGCGCCGGAGGCCGTACACGTGGCCGGCGCCGGAGGCGATGTAGAGGTTCTTGCCGAGCGCTGACGCCGACGACTCGAGCACGAGATTACGTCCGTGGCTCTTCGCCCGCTCGTCGCCGAGAAGCAGCTGCTGGGCCTCGATGACGGGGCTGTCGCCCTCGGCCCACGCCTCCGTCTTCAGAGGGTCGAGCGCGTAGAAGTACCCGCTCTCGACGCCGACGTAGAAGCGGCCGTCGTAGTAGAAGCCGCTGCCGTCGCAGTCGCGGCTGTAGCAGCGTGTCTGCGGCACGGGCAGCCGCCAGAGCTCCTCGCCGCTGCCGAACGCAAGCGCGCGGAGGGGCGCCACCTGCGGGTCGTCGAGCTTGTACGGGTACCCGCGCCGCGACCCCGCGACGAGGATGTACTTGTCGTCGGGCCCGGTCGGCGAAGGATTCTGGAACACCGACGGGCTGCTCTTGAGGATGTCGTCGTACTGGTAGGCCCAGACGACCTCGCCGGTCTGCGCGTCGATGCGGCGAAGCTTGTAGTCGTATGCACTGGCGATGACGTAGGTCTTGCCGCCGTCGACGACGATGTTGGGCTGGCCGGTCCAGCCGCTCCCGGCCCACTTGCTCGGCGGGTCCGTATCGAGCTTGCCCGAGCTCAAGCCGGCGCCGAGCCTGACCCTCCAGAGCACGTCGAGGCGTCTCGGCGCCGGCCCGAGCCCGTAGAACCGGCGCCCGTAGTTGCCGAGGAAGGTGCCGACCTTGACGCCGTCGCCGGTGAGCGCGGGACGCGGCGGCGCGGGTATCGGCCCGGCATCCGCGACCTGGTCCTCCCCCCCGCCGCAGGAGCAGCCGCCGCACGACGACGCACGCCACACGATGAGCACGAGGAGGAAGGCGAGGACGAGGAGCGCAACGCCGCGCCGGCGCCGCAGCTGGCGCTGGCGCTGCGCGGAGCGGCGGCGTGGCGGCCGCCGGTCTGTTCCGGCCGTCGTCTCGATGGCGCAACGATACTACGGACTGCGCTCCGGCCGCTCGTCAGGCGTGTGCTCGCCGGGTCTCAAGCGGGTAGGATGCCTGAGGCCGGCGGGGCAGTCCCGCCGGTGGCCCGACCGACGACGACCCCGGAGGGATCATGGCGACCGACCTCGAACTGCTACGCGAGCTGTGCGCCGCGCCCGCGCCCACGGGGTTCGAAGCCCCCGTCCAGGATCTCGTTCGCCGGCGCCTCGCCGCGTCCGCGGCCCCCGAAGGCGACCCGCTCGGCAACGTCTGGGGCACGGTCCCCGGTCAGGGTGCGCCCGGCGTCGTGGTCACCGCCCACGCGGACCAGATCGGCCTCATCGTCACCTACGTGGACGAGCACGGTTACGTCTCCTTCGACAAGATCGGCGGTGTGGATCCGCAGTTGCTCCCCGGCCGCAACCTGATCGTGCACGGCGCCAAGGGTCCGGTGAACGGCGTCGTCGGCCGCCGGCCTTCGCACAAGATGACCAAAGAGGAGCGCGCCAAGGCTCCGGACCTGAGCGAGCAGTGGCTCGACCTCGGCACCGCCAGCCGCGACGAGGCCATGGCTCTCGTGCAGATCGGCGACCCGATAACCTTCCCCGCCAACTTCCTGCCGCTGGCCGGAGAGCGCTACGCCTCGCCGGCCTTCGATAACCGCGCCGGCGTCTACGTGTGCCTGCGCGCGCTGGAGCACTACGCAGCGGCGCCGGCCGCCGCCGATTTCACGGCGCTGCTCACCGTGCATGAGGAGACCACCTTCATGGGCGCCAGGGCGATGGCCATTCGCTGGCAGCCGGACGTGATCATGGTCGTCGACGTGGACTTCGCCAGCGACGACCCCGGGATGGACGCCAAGAAGCTCGGCGGCGAGGTCAAGCTCGGCGCCGGCCCGGTGATCCACCGCGGCGCCGGGGGCAACCTCGCCCTCACCGACCTCGCCATCGAGGTGGCGAAGGACGAAGGCATCCCGATGCAGGTCAAGGCGATACCCGGCAGCACCTCGACCGACGCCGAGGAACTCATGGCCGCCGGCCGTGCCGCGACGCTGTCGTTCAGCATCCCGGTGCGCAACATGCACTCGGCGTTCGAGGTGATGCAGCCGGCGGACGCCGAGGCCGGGGCGCTGCTCGCGGCCGCGGTGACGCGGCGCATCGCCACCGACGGCTGGGACGCGCAGCGCTTCGTGCCACGCGTCTGAGCGCCGCCACACCGGGCGTCTGAGGACGGGGCGACGCAAGCTCCGGGCCGACCTCGACGCGGTGTCTCAGGCTCCGGGCGACGCGCCGCCGAACACGCGGCCGACGAAGTCGACCTCGGCCGGCGCGACCCGGCGCCAGTAGGCGTCGTTGTGGCCGCCGCTGATCAGGAACTGGCGGCGTGTGACGCCCGCTTGCGAGTCCCGGTAGGTCCGCTGCGGCGGCGCCTCCGGCTCGCCGGCCCTCATTCCAGCGCGGCGGGAGGACGCGGGGACGCAGGGCCACCCGCGGCGACTGGACCGCTCGCCGGCGCCTGCAGCGCTGCCGCGAGCTGACGCGCCATTTCCGGCTGCCACTTGGCGCGGCCGGGAGCGAGCAGGTGGAAGAGGTCGGCGAAGTCGTGATCGGTCAGATCGACCCCGCGCTCGATGTGCAGGTACGGCACCCCGTAGCGCGCGGCCAGCTGTGTGGCGCGCTCGCGGTAGGCCGGCACTACGCCGGCCCAGTCGGGACCGGCCGCCGAGCCGTTGAGCGGCTGGTCGTAGAGCACGACCGAGAAACCACGCTCGCGCGCCAGAGCGAGGACCTCCTCGAGCATCGCGAAGTTGTAGTCGGCGTACTTGCGGTACAGCCCCACGTCTTTCTCGAGCACGAACAGGACGTTGTGCCGCTTGCCGAGTTGCGTGTGTCCCTTGGCGCCGACGGGGTAGTAGTGCGTCTCGTAGGTCAGGCGGCTGCCCCACACGGTCTTGCCGGCCGCGCGCTCGCGGAAGTAGGACCCGACGTAGTCGAAGAGGCCGGGGATCGGCCCCGTCAGCGGCGGCTCCTGGCCGAAGTAGCGATGCGCCACGGAGGCGAGGCGCGGGCTGCGCACCAGGAGCGTGTGCCCGCTCAGCAACTGCGCGTCGCGCTCCGGTTTGCCGGTCACGCGGATCGGCGCGAGGCCGATCGCCAGCGTGGCGGGCCCGGGCGGCAGGTTGTCCACGAGCACCAGCGTCATCGCCATGCTCTCCTGATGGGCGGCCAGGCTCACGACCTGGATGGGCTCGCCGGCGTCACGCGCGACCGCCGCCGCGAGCGACGCCTCACTCACGAAGCACTCCATGGTGCCGGAGCCGCCGAAGAGGTACACAGTGCGGGTCGACGGCGGGTCCTTCTTGAGCTGCTCCACCCGGACCGAGACGTGCACGTAGTCATCGTGAGTGATGCGCAGGAGGCGGCCCTCGTCGACCATGGTAAGGCCGCCGCCGAAGATGAACCCCTGCGAGATGAAGAGCACCAGCGCGGTCATGCCGACGGCCGCGACCAGCACCAGCGGGCTCCGCTGGCGCAGACCGCGGCCGAACGCGCGCCGCGGACCGGCGCTCACATCCTCATGTCGTGTCAATCCATGATCCTGGCCGACATCCCTAGGGTCTCACACCAGTCCAGTAAGCCACGCCAGCGGCAACCGGACAACGTTGACCAGGATCTTGACGGCCTGCTCGAAGTCGGCGGTGGCGACGAACGCGTAGCCAAGCGCGACATACAGGAACGTCGCCGGGTAGCCGAGCCACTTGGTGATCTTCTCGTAGCCGGCGGCCGGAGGCAGACCGGCCTTCTTGCGCGCCTTCTTGCGCTTCTTCTTCCGGCGCTCCCAGCGCGCGACGATCACCAGGCCGGTGCCGTGATACAGGCCCCAGGCCAGCCAGTTGAGGTCGATGTAGTGCCACAAGCCCATGGTCAGCATGCTCGCGTACAGGCCCAGCCACGTCTTGCGCGTGAGACCGAACACCGGGAAGTAGACGTTGTTGCGGCACCAGTTGCTCAGCGAGATGTGCCAGCTGCGCCAGAAGTCGCTCAGGTTCTTCTGCCAGAACGGGAAGTGGAAGTTCTCCATGATCCGGAAGCCGAACAGCGAGGAGAAGCCGATCGCCATGTCCGTGTAGGCGGAGAGGTCGAAGTAGGCGCGCACGAACACGATGATGCAGAAGGCGAGCGGCCACCACGTGGCGACGTCACCGGGGTCGAAGTCGGTGCGGCCGATGGTCGTGACGATCTTGCCGAAGAAGATGGCGAAGAGGAAGTCGACGACGAACACCTTCTTGAAGTAGCCGATGGCGATGCGCCGGAGGCCGGAGTAGAAGAGCTGCCGGTCGAACGTGAAGCTGCGCTTCTCGTAGAAGCCCTGGTAGGTCTCGAGCGGGCCGGCCGGGAAGGTCGGGATGAACATCATGAAGGCGCCCAGCCGCAGCAGCGAGTTCTCCTGGATCACGCCGCGCATGCAGTCGAAGACGTACTGCAGCATGCGGAACACGAAGTAGCTGATGCCGAGCGGCATGACGAGGTGGCTGACCACCCAGTCGTCGCCGCCCCAGATCGCGATCGCGCCGCGCTGGCCGTACTTGCCGATGCCGAGCGTCACCACGGTGATGATCAGCGCGATGAGGACGACGCGCGCGCCGCGCAGCTTCTCGCGCCGCTGGAGCTCGACCAGCTGGTGCGTGATGAGGACCAGCCCGAGGGCGATGAGCGCGAACATCGGGTTCAGCACGGCAAGCACGGCCACGCTGAGCAACAGGATGAACACCAGGCGATAGACGTCCCTGCGCAGGGCGAGCCAGAACACGAGCAGGGCCACGATCACCACGGGGATCAGATACAGCGTGAAGTAGATCTTCACCCGCTACTCCCTCCAGAGTCTTCCTTGTCCATGAGTCGCACCAGCTCTTCAGCCAGTGCCCGTTGCCAGATGACGCGTCCGGGCGCGATGAGATGCGAGAGATCCTGGAAGTCGCGGCTGGGGATGTCGACCGTTTGGTTCAGGTCGACGTAGGGCGCGTCGTACTCGCGCGCCAGCGCCATGACCGGCTCCTGGTACTGCTGCCGGGAGGCGTCGAGACTGTCGCCGACGATCTCCTTGTTGAGCGGCAACTCGAGCAGTACAACGCGAACGCCGCGCTCGCGGGCCTGCGCCAGCAGCGCCTCGAGCATCTGCACGTTGCCGTCCAGGTTCTTCTCGAACACGGGCTTGCGGCTCGTGTTCCATTTCGTCACGAGCCGCTTCTTCTGGCTGTCAGAGCGGCGGGTCTTCGCAGAGTACCGGTGCAATTCGTACTCGGTGCTCGGCGGATCACCCTCGAGCAGCTTGCCGCCGTGCATGCGCATCCAGTCGGTGATGTACGCCCAGATGCCCGGCAGGATCGTGTACGAGCGCTCCGCGAGGCCCCACTCCGAGGAGGCGAAATCCTGCACTGCGCCGCCCTCGAGCAGGAACTCCCGGCCCTCGGCCTGGGCGGCGTTCTGCTCCCTGGTCGCCGTGAAGCGGCCGAGATTGACGCCGACCAGCAGCCAAGCAGGCGTGTCCGGCGCGCTGTCCACCACCGCAAGGCTCTCGGCGAAGTTCTGGTTGATGGAGCCGAGGTCGTAGGCGGCGACGCGCGGCCCGCCGAGCTCTTCGATCTGGGCGGCGAGCGCGTCGCCGCCCACGATCGACTCGCGCGCGCTGGAGCCGCCGAGAAGGTAGAGGCCCGGCGTGTCCGGTGCTTGCCGCCGGGCCTGGCCCACCATCCACGAGATGTAGACGAACGAGTCCTCGGGGTTGCGCAGGGCGCGGTCCAGCGGCACCACCGTCCACATCCCGCTGGTGAACAGCCACTGGAAGCCGAGCAGCGCCGGCACGAGCAGGGTCGCGGCGGCGACCAGCACCAACGGGTTGCGGTTGCGGAACCCGCGGTGGAAGGCGCCCATCAGAGCGTCTCCCTGAGCGTGCCGTCCTGGTAGAGGCCGGCCAGCCGGCGAGCGAGCTCCGACTGCCAGATCGCCCGCCCCTCCGGCCGCAGATGCGAAAGGTCGAGGAAGTACTCGCTGGGGATGTCGACCTCGTCGTTGAAGTCGAGGTACGGGACGTCGTACTTCGCGGCGATGGCCATCGTAGGCGCGCGGTAGGCGGCCATCGCGGCGCCGAAGGAGTCACCGATGATCTCCCGGTTCCACGGGAGCTCGACGATCACCATGTCGAGCCCGCGCCGCTTGCCCTCCTCGATCAGCCCGTCCAGCACGGCGGCGTCGAACTTGTGGACCTTGCGGAACGCCGGGTAGTACTTGTCCAGCCACTTGCGCACCAGCTTCTGCTTCTCGGTGTCGGACAGCGCCTTCCGTGCGTCGAACGCGTGCGGCTTGTACGCCTTGGCGCGCAACCGCCCTTTGTACAGCAGGTCGTTCTCCCGCTGCTGCAGGTACGAGGCCAGCGCCGAGAAGATGCCGGGCAGGATCGTGTACGAGTGCTTGTGCTCGCCGGAGTACTCCGTCACCCAGCGTCGCAGAGTGTCGCTCTTGAGCAGCAACTCGCGACCGATCACCTGGTTGTAGTTGCTCTTCGGACTGGTCGTGAAGCGGCCCAGGTTCACGCCGACCAGCACCGTCGTCGGCGTGTCGGGCAGGTTGTCGACGATCGCCCAGCTCTGCGCGTAGCGCTGCATCCGCGAACTCAGATTGTAGGCGACCATGTGCGGCCCACCGTTGGCCTCGACCTCCCGGGCCAGCGACGGCCCGCTGACGACGGCCTCGCGGCCGCTCGACCCGCCGAGCAGCACCGCGAGCGGCACGTCCGGCGGATGCCTCTTCAACCGGCCCACGGTCCAGGAGACGACCATGTAGTCGTCGGTCGAGTTGCGCACCCAGTTCTGCACCGGGACGGCGCTCCAGGCGCCGCTCGTGAAGCAGCTCTGGATGCCGAGAAGCGCCGGCACGATGAACGCCAGCGCTACGACGAGCACGAGAGGGCTCTTGTTTTTCAGGCCGCGCCTGAAGCTGTTCACCCCAGCTCCTCGGCGAGCAGCTTCCGCAGCTCGGCCCTGATGGCCTTCCCGGATCCGGTGCGCGGAATGGCTTCGACGGCGATCACGCGGCTCGGCAACGACGAGGACGGAAGCACGCCGCGCAGCTCGCGCAGGAGCTTCGAGGCCTTGAAGCCGACGGGCTCGAGCGGCACGACGAACGCGACCGGCACATGGCCGAGGATCTCGTCGGGCGCGGCCACCACGGCGACGTCGGCGAAGCGCCCGAGGCCCTGCAGCGCCTCCTGCACGTGGATGATGCTGACCTTCTCGCCGCCGCGCTTGATGATGTCGTCCTTGCGGCCGGCGATCCACACCGCGCCGCTCTCGTCGACGCGGCCGAAGTCGCCGGTCTTGAGGCCGTGCGCGGTGAGCGTCTTCGCGGTGATCTCCGGCTCGTCCAGGTAGCCCTGCATGAGCAGTGAGCCGGTGACGAACAGCTCACCCGTCTCGCCGGGCGCGGCCTCGGCGCCGTCACCGCGCCGGGCCACCACGCGCATGTCGCCGATGGGCCGGCCGACGGAACCGACGCGGACGTCGAGGTCGGCCGGCGGCAGGATGCAGAGCCGGCCGCTGACCTCGGTGAGGCCGTACATGTTGAAAAGGCTCACGCCGGGCAGCACGCGGCGGAACTTCTCGATCACCGGCAGCGGCAGGTGGTCGCCGCTGCTCACCCAGAAGCGGAACGCGTGCTCGCGCGGCTCTTCGAGCGGCTCGACCACGCGCACAAGGTGTGCCGGGGCGCCGCCGAAGCCGGTGCAGCCCTCCGTCTCCATCTCGTCGAGGAGGCCGGCGCCGAAGTAGAAGCCCAGCTGGCCGGCGACGCCGCCGCCGTTGGCCAGCAGGGTCAGGAAGTGGCAGATGCCGCTGGTGAAGTACGGCGGCGTGTTGACGAAGACCCGGTCGTCCGCCCCGAGCCCCAGCGTCAGCGCGACGTAGCCCGCGTTACTCGAGACCGATCGCAGGGTCTGACAGACGCCCTTGGGCAGACCCGTGGTGCCGGAGGTGAACATGATCATCGCCTGCTCGTCCTCGCGCACCGCCTCGAGCTCGTGCCGCGCGACGGCCGGAGCGACCGCCCCGCCGGCCGCCCGCACGCCGTCCACGAGACCGTCGGCGTCGGTGGTCACGACGAGCCGCACGGGGCCGCCGGACGGCGTCGGGCAGGTCTCGTCGTCCGGCACCACGATCACCTCCGGCTGCGACTTGGCGATCAGCCACTCGACGTCGTGCTGCGGCAGGCTCGTGTTGAGCGGCACGACCACCTGACCGGCCAGCCATGCGCCGAGCATGCAGACGAAGAACTGGTCATACTCCTCGAGCATCAGCGCGACGCGGGCGCGCCGGCCGGCGGCAGCCCGGAGGGCCGCAGCGATCCGCTCCGCCCGCGCTTCCATCGCGGCGTACGTGTACGTGCGGCCGCGCGTCCGCAGGAGCGTCTCGTCGGCGCGTTCAGCCGCCCAGCGGCGCAGGCGCGCGACAGCGTCGGTCATCAAGGGTGGGGGTGTCATACGGCGCCGGAGATGCGGTCAGAAGCCGACGTATCTGAATTCGGTGAGCTTGCCGCCTACGAGCACGGCGACGGTGATCGCCAGGAACACCAGGAACCAGAGAAAGGTCTGCAGGCTCAGGCCAAGACCGTAGTAGAACCAGTGGCCGCGCGGCTCGGCCGGAGCCTGGCTCTCCGCGCCGTGCTCCGGCGGCCTCTCGCTGCCGTCCTCAGCCATCGCCCGCCTTCTTGCGCGCGACGTAGGCCAGCATGTGATTCACGGTATCGAGATTCTCGAACACGATGTCCATGGGCTTCACCCTCATGGCGAACGTCTCTTCGAGAAACGCGATCAGCGCCGTGAGGTTCATGGAGTCGAGCAGCTGGTCGCGGAACAGCGACGTGTCGGCGCTGACCTCGTCTTCTTCGAGGTCGGCCTCGTCGCGTATGAAATCGAGGATGGTGTCGGCGTCGGTCATGAGGCGTCCTTCACGGGTCGAGATGCTGAGGGACTCAGCTGCGGGTCCCCTGGGCGTAGGAGAACTTCATCGGGTTCACGAAACCCGAGGCCTCGACGCCGGCCTTGAGCAGGCCACCCAGCGTGAACACACGCTGCGCAGTCTGGAAGGCCTGCTCGAGGCCCCACTCGTCACTGAGGACGTGACCGCGCGCGCCGGCCCAACCGTAGGCGCCGAACTGGGAGGTGCCGTCGCCGTTGCCGACGACGAGACAACCGTTGCGCACGAAGGGCAGCCAGGTGGCGATGATCGCCGTCTCGGCGCCGCCGGAGCGACGGCCGGCGGTGGCGAGCACCCCGACGGGCTTGTTGGCGAGCTTGAAGTCCTGGTGGCGCAGCGGCCGCGTGCGCATGATGAACTTGGAGAACAGGTCTGACGGCAACCCGAAGTACACCGGAGTGGCCACGAGGATGCTGTCGGCGGCCACCATCGCGTCGAGGACGGACTGGACGTCGTCCTCCTTCTCCCTGACGCAGGGGATGAAGGTCCCGTCCTTCTTCTTGCCGCAGATGTTGCACGCTTTGCACGGCTCGAGATGCAGGTCACGCAGGTCGATGACCTCGTGGTCGGCCTCACCGGGGTACGTGGCGTCGAGCTTCTCGAACGCCGTCTCGAGCATGATGCCGCTGTTGCTGTTGTCGCGGGGGCTGCAGTTGAGCCCCAGAATCCGCACCGTCATGCGCCGGTCTCCTCTCCGTGCACGGCCACCCGACAGGAGTGAAGGGCGGGGGGAATCGTCATGCCCGCAGTCGCGTACGGGAGAGCAATCTTACCAGACGACGGCTCGACACGCGCCCGCGAGGCAGGGGTGGTGCCGGAGGTGGGACTCGAACCCACACGCCCTTTCGGGGCACCCGATTTTGAGTCGAGCGCGTCTACCAGTTCCGCCACACCGGCACTGAGGTCTTGCGGTGCCCTATTCTGACTCATCGGCAGCCGTCCGTGCACCTCGCGACGGCGGGCAGGGCGCGACTCGCGTGAAGATGCGGTGCCGGGTCATCCTTCCGGCACCCGTCCGGCGCAGGGAACGGGAACGGCCGCCGCGGCCTCTCGTGAGGCGCCGGCGGCCGTCGACGGTGCTGAGGCGGCGCCCGAAGCGCCGCCTCAGACTACCGCGATCAGTACTGTGACGCGAAGGTCGTGGTCCACATCTGGGGACCCATCCCCCGACTGACGGCATAGCAGGTCGCGAAGATCTGCGAGCTGCCGTCGTAGATGCTGTCGTGACGGTACGGGTTCCAACTGGCCGACCAGGTGCTGGCGCAGTACTGGAACAGGCCCTTGAAGGCTGAGCTCGATCCTGCGTACCGCCGGCCGCCCGACTCGCGCATCATCATGCGATAGATACCGGCGGCCCTGACGTGGTACTTGGCCGCGGCGACCTCGATGATCGGCATCCACTTGCCGCGGCGCTCCCACTCGGCCATCTGGCGCTGCAGCCGATACCGCTTCGCGAGTCGCTGGACGCGCAGCTTCCAGATGCGAACGGCGCGACGCGCCTTGGCGATCCGGGCCTTGAGCTGGTCGACGCTGGGCGTGGCCGGCGCCGCGGACGGCACCGGCGAGGGAACCGGTGTGGGCGATACTGAGGGGTCAGGCGAAGGCGAGGCTGAAGGGTCAGGCGTGGCGGCGGGGTCGACGGCCGACGCGAGGGCTGGAGCGGCGACGGCGACGGCCAGGGCGGCCCTGGCGGTCGTCAGGCGATGGTTGTAGTGGCGGAGGGCGCGCTTCGCGACGCGGAGCTTGCCCTTGAGAGTGGCCGCTTCAGCCTTCTGCGGCAGGGCTACGGCGGCGAGTGCGGTGGCGACGATGAGGATCGCGAGGATGGCGATCAGGCTCTTGCATCGACTCACAAGGTCCTTTCGACGTGGTTTCCCACAGGGGCAGCGGCTGCGCCTGTGCCCGCGGGGGCGTTCGGCGCCCGGGTAGTGCAGTGCCCGCATGCGCACGCCGCGAAGGGTGATGGAGAAGTGGGAGGGGCGAACGGATGTGGGAACGCGTCGGGGCGCGTCGTTGTTCGTTCGGGAAGGTAGTCAATCAGGTCGGGTGGCCTGGCGCAACCGGATGGGGCTGCGCGCACGCGCTTCCCGGATCCAGCCGGCGAGGTGCGCGCGCTCCTGCAGGACGGTGAAACCTGCCTCGCGCGCAGACCTCACGGCATCCCTGTCCAGGCGACAACCACCGGCCGCCGCAGCCCACGCCGGCGCCGCCCTGGTCTGGAGAGACCGGCCCGGCTCCCAGGCGAGGTGCACGTGCTCCAGCAGCAGCAGAGCCCCCCCGGGGACGAGCACCCGGCGGAGCTCGTCGAGCGCCGCGGCCGGATCGGCGACCGAGCAGAGCGCGAACGCGCTCATGACGGTGTCGAACGAGGCGTCGTCGAACTGCAGCTCCTCGGCGCGCCCTTCGACGAGGGTGACGCGCGCGGCGGCCTGCGCCGCCCGCCGCCGCGCGCGCTCGAGCATCGAGACGTCGGGCTCGAGCGCCGTGACGTCGGCGTCGGGAGCGTACCAGCGGAGCTGGCTGCCCGTGCCGGCGCCGATCTCGAGCACGCGACCGCTCGCCGTCGCCGCCAGGCGTCGCCGCCAGGCGCCCACGGCGGCGCGCTCGAACGGCCACATCGCCGCGTCGTACACGGCCGCGTGGCCTCCTGGCGGGGTTGAGATTCGCAGCTTCATCCGGAACACTTACGCCGTCCTTTGCGTCCTCCGGTACATGCCCCGCCGGCCGGCGCCACACGCATCGGGACGGTGATGGCGATGTCGGGCCTGTTCGACTTCAAGAAGTACGACGAGGACGCGCCCGGCGCCGCGGTCGACGCAGCTACGGCACTCGAGCTCCGCCGCCTCGCCAACCTCTTCCTGCTCTCCGGGATCACCCTCGCCCTCTTCGTCCTGCGGGCGGTCGCCGAAGCGCTGTCTGTGACCTTCATCCCCCAAGGTGTCTACGTCGCCTGGGGGCTCGCTCTTCTCACGGGCTGGGCGGCGACGTTCGTCTACGGCGTGTTCGTGACCTTCACGGCGCGGCGCTGGGGCTGGTTCGTGCTGTGCCTGTTCCCCCTCAGCTGCGTCCCCGCCGCGGCCGCCTACGCATGGATCCGCCGCCAGGAGATCGAGGGCACCGTCCTCGGCGGCAGACGGACGCCCGCCCCGCGCCAGCGCCGTGGGGGCAGAAAGAAGCGCTGAACGCGCCTCACTGCCGGCCCGCGCGGCCCCGCCCTCCTCTGTGGTACTGTCTCTGACTGTCTTTGCCTTGGCGGGAGGGCCCGCCGACCCTCGGGGGACGCCATCAAGAAGACGCTCCGCCACATCATCGTCTTCGCCATCATCGTGGTGGCGCTGTACCTGCTGCTCCCGCGCCTGGTCGACACCCAGCAGACACTCGACTACATCTCCGGCGCGAGCTACGTCCTGCTCGTTCTGGCCGTCTTGCTCGAAGTCGCCGCGCTGCTCGGCTACGCCAACCTGTTCCGCTACATCCTGCGCGTGCTCAACATCCGCATGCGCCTGCGCGAGGTGCTCTCGATCACCCTCAGCGGCCTCGCCGTGAGCCACGTGCTCTCGGCCGGTGGCGTGGGCGGCTGGGTAGTCACGTACAACGCGCTGATGAAGCACCGTGTGCCGCACGGCATCATCTTCGTGGCCGTCGCCGCGCAGCAGTTCTTCAACTACGTGGTGCTCTGGTTCTTCTTCGCGCTCGCCATCGTGTACCTGATCGTCGTGCGCGGCGGTGACTCCGTCTTCAGCTACCTCGTCGGGATCGTCCTGATCCTGCTGCTCCTGTGGCTCACCCTCTATGGGATCTACCTCTACAACCGCCCCACCCGCCTGCGCCGGCGGGTCGCCCAGGTCGCGCGCCTCGTGAACCGGATCATGCGGCGCGAGGTCGTGAAGGAGCGCCACATCGACGGCTGGATCGACAACCTGCTCATCGGCATGCGCCGCATGACCGGTCACCGCGGTGCGTTCCGCACCACGCTGTTCCTCGCCTGCGCCTTCTGGTTCTTCGACATGCTCTGCCTGTGGTGCACCTTCGCCGCGTTCGGCTACACCATCGGCCTCGCGCACCTGCTCGTGGCCTACGTGATCGCCTACTCGATCGGGACGCTGGCGCCCACGCCGGGGGGGCTGGGCGCCGTCGAGGGCATCCTGATCGCGCTCTTCGTCAGCTTCGGCGTGCCGTCCGCGGTGGCCGTCGCCGTCGTGCTCGTCTACCGCATCATCAACTTCTGGCTGCCGATCCCGCCCGGGTTCATCGCCTACGCCATCGTGCGGCCGGGCCGCCGGCCGATCACCGAAGGCGAGGTGGAGGCGGCGGCCGACGAGGCGCCGGCGGAACTCAGCGGCCGGGGTCGCTGATGCGGTAGAGGCTGAGGACCGGCCCACGCTCACCCGGTCCGGACCGGAACTCTTTCACCAGTTCGGTCTCCGCCTCGAGCCGCCGGTAGAAGTCGACGATGCTCGGATACACGTCAGGCGCGGCGAGCACGCGCTCGCGGACGCGCGAGCTCACGACGACGTACTCCACCCCCCGCTCCCGCAGACGATCGAGATCGCGCGCACGCTCGGGCACGCCCGGCGCCGGCAGCTTGAGCCGCACCAGGCGGTACGCGACCGGATCGAGACCGGCGTCGCCGTAGTGGTCCAGGTCTTCTTCGCGCACCAGTGGCGGGCCGTAGTTCTCGACGGCGATCAGCGCCCCGGCCGGCACGTTCTCCTGGATCCACGCTCGCGCCACCTCCCGCGTATCCGTCCCGCTCAGCGTGGCGTCATAGGCGATCGCCGCCGTGAGCGGCAGCACGAAGGCGACGAAGAGAAGAGCTCCCACGAGCGGTGCCACGACGCGACGACGACGCGGTAGCACTTCGACCACCTCCAGGCAGCAACGCGCGGCCAGGAGGATGAGCAGCGGGACGATCACGAGCAGGTACCGGTCGGCGAGTTCCTTCCAGGTCCCGATGTAGACGAAGTAGACGATCGCGTACGGCGCGACCATCACGTCCAGCCGCGTGCGCCGCCAGACGGCCCAGCCCAGGCCGGCGGCGCCCAGCACTACCAGGACGACGCCCATCGCTCCGGTCAGGTTGGGCGTGACGTTGTACCAGAAGCCGTTGCCGACGTTCTCAAAGCCGAGCCAGCCCCTGTCCATGATCCGGTTCTGGCGCACGAAGTCGGAGATGAAGTGCGGTGCGTCGAGCAGGATGAACGGCGACGCGAGCACGAACGCAGCGGCCATCGGCGCGTACACGCGCAGCGCCAGCAGGCGCGCCCACACGAGCGAGGCGCGCCCACCCTCTCCCCTCCTCCGGTCCGCCTCCGGGCGGCACGCGTACACGGCCGCGACGGTCGCCGGCAGGACGAGCATGCCGAGGTTGTACTTGGTGGAGGTGGCGAGGCCGGCGGCGATGGCCCCGAGGACCAGCAGGCGAGACGCGGTGGTCGCGCTTCGCGGGTTCGCCACGCCGCCCGCCGCCACGTCCGTCTGACCGGCGGTCGACGACGACTCCTCGCGCTGCCGCCCCGCGGCGCTCGCAGCTCGGTGCAGCAGAACCAGCGCGAGCAGCGAGAACGCGACGGCGGTCACGTCGGTCACGGCCATGTGCGAGTAGGCCACGTGCAGCGGCGCGACGGAGAGCAGGAGCGCGGCGACGAGGCCGGTCCGGCGGCCGAAGGCGTCCCGGCCAAGCCGATAGACGAGGTACACGGAGGCCGTCCCCATGGCGACCGAGAGGAGGCGACCGAGCAGGAAGTACGGCCCCGGATCCGTCACGAACGAGGTGGTCCCCAGGAAGCTGCCGTGCCCGAGCAGCCACCAGACCGGAGTCGCAAGGATGTAGACCGCGGCCACCAGGTAGAAGTACAGCGAGGGATAGAAGAAGAACTGCGGGTTCAGATGGCCGCGCGCGGCCTGGAAGGCCTTGGGTACCACAATGCTCTCGTCCGCGTTGACGAAGCTGTACGGCAACCCGTAGGTGATCCCCTTGAGGCGGAGCGCGGCGGCGAGGACGAGGACGGCCAGCAGGAGGGCGCCGGCGACGCCGTGGCGCCGCCACAGGCCCGCCGCGCCGCGCTTCACCCGCCCTCGGCCGAGGGGCTCGTCGCCGCGCCGCCGTTGGCCTCGTCGCGGAAGCAGCTCACCGCGCCGGTGTGACACGCGGGGCCGGCGGGCTCGACCAGGAGCAGGACCGTGTCGTGGTCGCAATCAAGTCTCGCCGAGACCACGCGCTGCACGTTGCCGCTGGTGCCGCCCTTGTGCCACAGCTCGCGCCGGCTGCGGCTCCAGAAGTGCGCCTCGCCGGTAGCGAGCGTCCTCCTCATGGCCTCTTCGTTCGCGTAGGCGACCATGAGGACCTCCCCTCCAGCGGCGGCTTGGACGACGCAGGGCACGAGGCCGTCGGCGCCGTAGCGTACGAGCTCGAGGAAGGTGCTGTGGTCCACGATGTCTAC
>DASRZL010000045.1:0-3971 GCA_035686425.1 Thermoleophilia bacterium | reverse complement strand
GACGCCTTCGGCGAGGCGCTGCTCGAGCTGGGCGCGCGTGACGAGCGCGTCGTCTGCCTCGACGCCGACCTTGCCTCATCGAGCAAGATGATCCTGTTCGCCGAGGCGTACCCGCAGCGGTTCTTCCAGATGGGCATCGCCGAGGCGAACATGACCGGCGCCGCCGCCGGCCTCGCAGCGATGGGCTTCGTGCCCTTCACGAACTCCTTCGCCGTGTTCGCGACGCTGCGCGCCGCCGACCAGATCCGCGTCTCGATCGCTCAGCCGGGCCTGCCGGTCAAGATCGCCGGCGCCTACAGCGGCCTGCTCGCCGGCAAGACCGGCAAGACGCATCAGGCGATCGAGGACATCGCCCTCATGCGGTCCATGCCCAACATGACCGTGGTGGCGCCCGGCGACGGCGTCGAGATGAGCAAGGCCGTGCACGCCGTCGCCGCCTGGGAGGGCCCCGTGTACCTTCGGGCGACACGTGATCCCAGCCCCGTGGTGTTCGCGGAGAGCGACCCGTTCGAGATCGGCCGCGCCGTCCTCGTGCGCGAGGGCACCGACGTGACCGTACTCACGACGGGCATCATGGTCGGCCGCGCCGTGGAGGCGGCCGAGCTGCTCGCCGCCGAGGGCGTCTCGGTGCACCTGGTACACGTCCACACCGTCAAGCCCCTCGACGTCGGGGCGATTGTCGCGGCCGCCGAGAAGACCGGACTCGTGGTCACCGCCGAGGAGCACAACATCATCGGCGGCTTCGGGGGCGCCGTCGCCGAGGCGCTCGGCGAGCACCGGCCGACCCCGATGAAGCGGGTCGGTGTCGCCGACGTGTACAGCGAGTCGGCGCCCAATGACGACCTGCTGCAGAAATACGGCCTCACGGCCGGTCATATCGCAGAGGCCGCCCGCTCCCTCCTGGAGCGGCGCGCGGCCCTTCCGTCACCGAAGCACTGAGGAGGAGTCATGGGTCTTCTGACCACCAACCTGCCAGACCTGTTCTTCGAGGACACGCCCGTGGGGCACATGTTCAAGGAGCTGTGGGAGGCGGACGACGCGGCCATCGACGCCGTGCTCGACGACTACGGCATCCCGTCGCCGTGCGAGTGGGCCAAGCCGGGCAGCTACATCCAGACCACGATCCGCGCCCAGCTCGAGAAGGAGCGCCGCGAGAACGACGTGGTGCTCATCCCCGTGGGCTGCACCGAGAACCACGGCCGCCAGACGGTGAGCGCCATGGACACGCTGTTCGTGAGTCACCTCTGCGAGGCGGTGCGCCGCCATTCCAAGAAGCACAACGGGCACGCCCCGGCGATCGCCCTGCCGCCGCTCATGTACGGCGGTCATCCCTACCACCACATCGGCATGCCCGGCACGGTCATGCTGCGTGAGTCGGTCGTCGAGGAGACCCTGGTCGACGTCATGCTCGGTCTCTGGAACGACGGCTTCCGCAAGATGATCATCGTCAACAACCACGGCCACCTGTGGATGCTCGAGACCGCGCTGCACAAGTACCTCAAGCGCTACCAGCTGCCCGGCACCGTGCGCGTCATCGACTGGCACGTCGCGGTCAAGGACTTCTTCCGCACCACCGATCAGGGCGGCTGGTGGGACACGCCGTTCATCCACGCCGACGAGGCCGAGACCTCGCTGGGCCTGCTGCTCTTCCCCGAGATGGTCGACATGGAGCAGGCGGTCGAGACCGAGACCAAGCACTACATGCCCCAGGGTCACTTCAACAACTCGGTCGACGGCTATCACCGTCCGCAGCGCTGGTCACAGGCCGAGGGGCACTTCGCCATCGAGTACTTCGGCACGCCCGAGGGCGTCGTCGGCAAGCCGACGCACGCTGCAGCCTGGAAGGCCAAGCGCCCGGTGGCGGCCTTCTGCAAGTTCCTCTCGCTGATCGTCGAGGACACCCTGGCGACCTTCCCCGCCGGCACCACGCCGCCGGTCGAGGAGACCACCTTCCGGACCGCGAAGGACATGGAGCCCTTCCTCCGCGAGCCGCTCAGCGAAGGCTGGAAGCCCATCTGGGCGCTGCCCTGGATCGGACAGCATTGACCCACGGAGCCCGCAGAACGGCTCCGACGGAGACGGGGCGACGGTGAGCGAGAGGCTCGCCTTCGCCACGGCGGCCGGGCCCACCGGGTTCGGACCCATGCTGTTCGCCGGCAGGGTCCGGGAGGCCGTGCGCACCGCCGCCGAGCTCGGCTTCGACGGCATCGAGATCAGCACCAAGAGCCCGTCCGAGCTCGCGGACCTGGACCTCGGCGCGCTGCTGGCCGGCCACGGCCTGCAGCTTGCCGCCATCGCGAGCGGCCGCATCTACGCGGACGATGGGCTCTCGCTCAGCCTGCCTGAGGCGGCGCGGCGCGACGAAGCGGCGCGCCGCCTCAACGAGCTCATCGATGTGGCCGGAGAGCACGGCGCACAGCTCATCGTCGGGCTCCTGCGCGGGCCGCGGCCGGCGGACGGCGACGTGCCGGCCGCCAACGCCCGTCTCGTCGACACGCTCGGTGGCTGCGCCGACCACGCTTCGGCGGTTGGGGCAGGCATCGTCCTCGAAGCCATCAACCGCTACGAGACCACCCTGCAGTGCACGGCGGCCGAGGCGCTCGACCTCGTCGAGCAGGTCGGCCGCCCCAACGTCAACGTGCTGCTCGACACCTTCCACATGAACATCGAGGAGGTGTCCATCGCAGACTCGATCGTCGCGACGGGCGGGCGCCTCGCCCACTTCCACGTCGCCGACAGCAATCGCCGCGCGCCGGGCTTCGGCCACGTCGACTTCGACGCGGTGGTCGCGGCGCTCCGCGAGATCGACTACCACGGCTGGATCTCCGCAGAGATCCTGCCGCTCCCCGACGACCGTGCGGCGGCCGAGCAGGCGCTCGGCCACATGCGCACGGTCCTCGGCACCCGCATCCAACGCACTACGTGAGGGGGCAAGACCATGGCAGACATCCCGAGCACCATGAAGGCTCTGGTTCTCAAAGGACCGGACGACTTCGAGCTCCAGGAGTTGCCGACTCCGGAGCCCAAGGGCGACGAGGTCCTGTGCCGCGTCAAGGCGGTGGCGATCTGCGGCACCGATCCGAAGATCATCGCCGGCAAGTTCCCCGGCTTCTGGCCGCCGAGCTTCCCGGCCGTTGTCGGCCACGAGTGGGCCGGCGAGGTCGTCGCCCTCTCGGATGACATCAAGGCGTCCGAGAAGGTGGCCGCCAAGTACGCCATCGGCACCCGCGTCGCCGGCGAGGCCCACAAGGGCTGCGGCTTCTGCCTCAACTGCCTGACCGGCCACTACACCGTGTGCCTCAACTACGGCGACAACGCCTCCGGTCACCGCCACTACGGCTTCACGTCACCCGGCGCCTACGCCGAGTACATCGTCACCTCGATCAAGTCGGCCACCCCGCTGCCCGACAATCTCACCTACCACCAGGGCGCCATGCTCGACTCGGCCGGCGTCGCCCTTCACGGCGTGCAGCGCGGCCGCGTGACGACCGGCGACACGGTGCTGGTCACCGGACCGGGCTCTGTCGGCCAGTTCTCCTTCCAGTACTCGCGCGCCTCCGGCGCCAAGTTCGTGATCGTGATCGGCCGTGGCCCGCGCCTGGCGTTCGCCGAGAGCCTCGGCGCCATCGGCATCGACTACGAGAAGGTCGACGACCCGGTCGCCAAGGTCATGGAGCTCACCGGCGGCATCGGCGTCGACTGCACCGTCGAGTGCTCCGGTACGCAGCAGGGGATCGACTGGGCCATCAAGTCGACGCGCAAGGCGGGGCGCCTCGTCATGGCCGGCCTGCCCACCGATACCATCAACGTGCCGTGGGGGCCCATGACGCTGGCCGAGCTCGACATCCTCGGCGTGCGCGCCAATCCGAACACCGCGGCTCCGGCGCTGGCGCTCATGGCCAACGGCGCCGTGACCACGGAAGGCATCCACACGCACACCTTCCCGCTCGATCAGTTCGCCGAGGCCCTCG
>DASRZL010000044.1:0-2514 GCA_035686425.1 Thermoleophilia bacterium | reverse complement strand
GCTCAGCAGGACGATGGTGAACAGCGCCGCGAGCAGCGTGACCGTGAGCGTGAGCGCGTAGGCGATCATGCGCGAGAGCCCGCGGCGCATGAACCAGCCGAGCACCGGTGCGATGGCGACGGTGACCACGAAGGCGAGGATGACGGGGGCGATGACGGTGGCGGTGATGCGCATGCCGATGATGACGACGACGGCGCAGGCCGCGGTCAGCGCCAGGCGGGCGCCGGCGGTCAAGCCCTTCTCGTCCGGCATCAGCCGGGCGTCGTCGGCGAGAGCGCCCGGCGACCCTCGCTCGCTGGAATCCGCGTGGCTACCGCTCTTCATCCCGCCTCCCCGATCGCTGCTTGAAGCCCGGCCGGCACCGGTACGCGACTCCAAGTCTCTACCAGGGGAGTCGCAAGGAGCAAGGTCTTCCAGGTGCAGGGCGCGGCGCGGGCTTGCCGCTTGGGAAGGACCCGGTCCGAGCGCCACGAGCGCGAGCGTATGGTACCGTCGCCTCGCCCCGCGCCGGCCTCAGACCTCGGCGGGCAGGCCACAGGACGAACGCGAGCAAGAGGACGCACGGTGACGCCCTCGGCGACGAGCCACCCGAAGCAGAGCGACATCAGCAGCATCTTCCGCCCCTGGCGACTGGGGCCGCTCGAGATTCCCAACCGCCTCGTGCGCAGCGCCACCTGGGAGGGGCTGTCGACGGATAGTGGCGCGCCCACCCGCAGGCTCATCGACCTCACCGCCGACCTTGCGCGGGGCCGCGTCGGGCTCATCATCGCCGGCGCCGCCTACGTCCAGCGTGAAGGCAGGTACGCCTCCAGAGAGACCGGGATGGACCGCGATGGGCTCATCGCGCCCTTGAGCCACCTGTGCGACGCCGTGCATCGAGCCAAAGGGGTCCTTGCGGCCCAGCTGTCGCACGTCGGCTCCTCACTGCCTCCGGAGGTCGTGGAGGAGAAGACCGGCCCCTACGGTCCGTCCGCCGTTCCCCTGGATCCAGTCTGTGAGAGTCCGGTGCGAGCGCTCTGCAGGACCCAGATCGACGACCTTGTGGAAGACTACGCGCGAGCGGCGACTCGGGCTCGCCGGGCTGGTTTCGATGCGGTGCAGATCCACGCCGCGCACGGCGGCCTGCTCAACCAATTCTTGAGCCCGGCCCGGAACCGGCGCGAGGACGCCTACGGCGGCTCGCTCCCGCGCCGGGCGCGTTTCCTGTACGAGGCCTACGAGGCCGTGCGCGGCGCCGTCGGCCCAAGCTTCCCGGTGTTCGTCAAGATGAGCGCCCACGACGGCTACGCCGGCGGCGTGCAGCCGGTCGAAGCCGCCCTGGTCGCCGCCGAGCTCGGCCGGCTGGGCATCGACGCCATCGAGGTCAGCGCCGGCACACCCGAGGGCGCCAGGCGCGGCGGCTGGGATCACATCATGCCGGCGCCCATCCCCGAGGGCAGGTTCTTCGACTACGCGCTGACCATCAAGGACGCCGTCCGCTGCCCGGTGATCTCCGTCGAAGGCTGGCGCGATCCCTTGAGGATCGCCGAAGCGCTGGAGCGGATCGACGCCGTCTCCCTGTGCCGCCCCTTCATCCGCGAACCGCACCTGGCCGCGCGCTGGCGCGCCGGGGACCTGACGCCCGCGACGTGCATCTCGTGCAACAAGTGCCTGGACCTCATCGTCGACCGCGGGCTGGGCTGCATCTTCCACAAGGACGCCAGAGGCCGGGCAGTCGTGGGTGCCTGATGGCGAGCGCCGACGGCGCGGGTCGGGCGCATCGTGAGAGCCGGCCCTGACGCCCGTCAGCGGGCCGCCCGGCCGAGCCGCTCATAGACGGCCTGCACCAGACGTCGAGTGAGTATCATGGCGACGATGAGCGCGACGATCTCGACGAAGTGGCCGAGCTCAACGTGATCGCCGAAGACGAAGTTGACCGCCTCGAGGATGAGGAACTTGCTGAAGAACAGGATCGCGAACACCGACACGAGGCCGAGCGCCTTGTTGACGCCGCCCTCCCTGGCCCGGAAGAAGGCCGACACGCGGTGCTCAACGCCGATGACGGCGTCCAGCAGCAGCTTCAGCAGCACGGCGGTGAGGATCGAGATCCAGAAGGAGTCGATCACGATCGTGTCGACGAACTCGACGAAGAGGTTGAGCACGACGATGTAGACGAGGACGTCGGCCGTCCACGACGCGAATCGCTGCTGAGCCCGCGTCATCACGGCGTCTCCAGTGCGCTCCGACTTCTGTGTCATCCCTACCCCCAAGGTCGGCCGGGATTCGGAGTCCCGTGCTGATCTCTCACCCGCCTTCAGCGCCGCGGCGCCTGGCATCAAGCGCGACCACGAGGACGCGACCAATTCGCCGGCACGCAGGCTATGGTAGTCCAACCGCCATCTCCGGCGCAGGAGAGAGCGCTCGCCGCGGCGGTCGAGTCGAGCGGTCAGCGCGCGGATGGCTCCGGTCGAACGTACTCGTGCGCCTCAGCATCCCAGCCGCCTCTCTCGATGGCCACGCGATAGACGCTGTTGA
>DASRZL010000043.1:0-3464 GCA_035686425.1 Thermoleophilia bacterium | reverse complement strand
TGAGGGCAAGAAGCGTCGCATCGTCAGGCAGCGGTCCACCGTTCATCCGCTCCACGTCGCTCATCAATGCACGAAGCTCAGGGCTTGTCTGCGCCTCGGTGCTCGCGGACCGCGCGAAGAGAGAAGCGAAGCCTTCGATCCCGATGCGAGCCTGCGCCCCCGGCTCGGCGCGAGCCTCGATGATTCCGTCGGTGTAGAGCAAGAGCACCCAGCTGGGAGGTAGGGGAACCGTGACCGCAGTCCAGTCACACGATTCCACGCCCAAGGGCGGGCCACCCAAAGGCATGGGTGCGACCTCTCCGCCGCTCAGGAGAAGAGCCGGTGGGTGGCCCGCGTTCACGAAGGTCGCACGCGAGTGGTCGGCAGGCAACTCGACGGCACATACCGTCGCGATCACGGACATGAGCCCTTCCTTGGCCTCCGCAAGATCGGATTCCTCCATGATGAGACGGTTCAGCGTCTCCATGGCCGTAGCGGCGTCAAGGTGGCGGAGAGCGAGGGCGCGCCAGGCGGCACGGAGGTGGGCGCCGACGGCTGCGGCATCGGGGCCGTGGCCGGCAACATCGCCGATGACGGCGCGAACGACTCCATCGTCGCCGCTCACGAGGTCGACGAAGTCGCCGCCGAGTCGCATGCGCCGTTCACCCGGCGAGTAGCTCACGCCGACGCGCAAGTCCCCGGCGCTCGCATCGAAGTGGGGGATGAGGCTGGCCTCGAACCTGCGGTAGAGGCGCGCCGCCTCGCGCTGCGCTTCCACGCGACGCTGCTTCTCGAGGGCCACGGCGGCGTGGTCGGCGAGGCGCTGCATTGTCGCCAGCCAGACCGGCTCCGGTTCCGGCGTCCTGGTCGCCCAGCCGAGCACAAGAACCGCGATAGCCCGCTCCTCCAGCACCACAGGAACGCGGAGGGAGGACACGAGCCCCGTGAATCCGGCGACGTCGACGAGCACCGATCCCCCAGGGCGCTGGGTCAGGTCCGGGAGGAACGAGGGCTTGAGCTGGGTCACGAGTTCCTCCCTCACGTCCGGCAGTGCGTTGAGGGACAGGGACGGTGAGCGATGGTTCGATCCCGGCTCCCGCGCGACCAGACGCAGCTCGTCATCCTCGATGGTCACGAGAGCGGCGGCCGCGCAGCCGCTGGCTTCGAGGGCCGCTCGGCAAACCGCACCGCCGACTTCGGTCAGGCTGGCACCGGCGTGGAAGGACGGCGTCACCTCGAGCACTCTCTCGACCGATGCACGCGCCTCGGCCGCCTCCGCAAGCGAGGCTCTGACCTGCCTTCGGTAGCGATCGCCGAGCATGCCGGCTGCGATGCCGACGCATAGCCACACGACGATGACGGCGGCGCTCGTGACCCCGGCGATGAGCCAGCGATCGCTGATGACGAGGGCGTCGAAGGCGATACCGATCGCCAGTGCGAGACCAGCCCCCACGACGGGGCCGCCCACGAGGGCGCCGGTGACCACGACCAGAGAAGCGATCGCGGCCGGGACGCCGACATACGCGTCGCGCCAGCCGCCGAGGTGTGCCGGGATCAGCAGAGCAAGCGCGATCATGAGGCCGGCAAGGAACACACCCCACGGCCTCGCCCGCAGCCAAGCGACAGCCGCGATCAGACGGGACCGCATGGCCAGTCCGGGGTGGAGGTATCCGTGCGTGCTCAGCGGCGGCTCCGGTCAGACGACAGTCGAATGCTGTCGGGTGGTCGCGCTCGCAGTGATTGTAGCGCACTCGAACTTTGTCAGCGGTTGGCGGTGCTGCCCGCCATCTCAGCTGTCCTGCTCATCTCGTGGGCGGCACGTGGGAGCAGGCTCCAGGATCGCGCGGCGAGTCGACACCGCCATGCCGCTGTCCGACGAACGGCGACCGAGGCGACGCAGGCGACCGAGATCAGCCGGCGCTGCGGTCGCTTCTTCGTCCGCATCGTCTTCACCGTCTTCCTGCCCGTCATTCAGTAGCCCTCCGGCGACCCAAGCCTCCGGGCTCCTTCGTTTGTCCTACGCGTCACGGGGAAGGACTGGGACGCGTCACGGGGAAGGACTGGGACCGACCATGTTTCAGATCCGCGACGAAGCACCGCGCCTAGGGGAGGGCCAGACGGTGAGCATCGCACAGCGAACGTCGACACAACCTTCGAGAGCGGTCTGCACCGCCGGACGCCCATGACTCGAGAACGTGACTCCCGTCCGGCGGGAGACGCGGTCATCGCCCTCGCGGCGTTCGAGGTGGAACCGTGGGCGATCCGGGAGACGAGGCTGGAGCTCGGCCTGCTCGCGCTGAGCGAGTCGGTGTTCGCGCTCTCGAACGGCCACCTCGGGATTCGGGGTACGCTCGACGAAGGAGAGCCGTCAGTCCTGGTCGGCACCTACCTGAACGGCTTCTACGAGTCGTTCCCGATCCATTACCCCGAGCGAGCGTTCGGGTTCCCGGAGGCGGGCCAGACGATCGTGAACGTCACGGACGGCACGCCGATCAGGCTCCTCATCGAGGATGAGCCACTCGACGTCCATCGCGGCAGTCTCAAGCGTCACGAGAGATGGCTCGACCTGCGCTCGGGCATTCTCGAACGGCGCGTCCTGTGGCAGTCCATCGCCGGGCGCTCGGTCCGCGTGACGAGCCGGCGGCTGGTGTCGTTCCGCTATCGCAGCGTCGCCGCCATCAGCTACGAGGTCGAGGCGCTGGATGAGCCCACCAGCGTGGCGCTGCAGTCCAATCTGCTGGCCAACACGGGCCACGTCGTGACGACCGTGGACCCGCGCGGCGCCGCGGCCCTCGACCACGTACTGGAGGGCCGGCTCCATGCCCATCGCGACATGCGCGTCGTCCTGGCGCACACGACCAAGGCGAGCGGCCTTTCGCTGGCGGCGGGGATGGAGCACGTGGTCGACGCGGCGGAGCGCGTGGTGCCGCTCATCGAGAGCGAGCCGGACCTGGGTCGCCTCACCCTCTCGGCGACGCTGTCTCCCGGACGTCCGCTGCGGCTGGTCAAGTTCCTCTCCTATCACTGGTCCTCTCGGCAGTCCGTGGAATGGCTGCGCGATCAGGTGGACGGCAGTCTGCAGATCGCGATGGCGGAGGGTTTCGAGGGACTGGAGAAGTCCCAGCGAGAGTATCTGGACGACTTCTGGGCGCGCGCAGACATCGAGATCGACGGTCACGACGAACTGCAGCAGGCTATCCGCTTCGGCCTCTTCGAGACCCTCCAGGCGACCGCTCGCGCCGAGGAGCGGGCCGTCGCGGCCAAAGGCCTCACCGGGACCGGGTACGACGGCCATGCCTTCTGGGATACCGAGGCGCTGGTCCTGCCGATCCTCACCTATGCCATGCCTCGGGTGGCCAGGGAGGCGCTCATCTGGCGGCACTCCACGGTCGACCTCGCCCGGGAGCGGGCCTGGCAACTGGGCCTGCGCGGTGCCGCCTTCCCGTGGCGCACGATCCGGGGCGAGGAGTGCTCCGGCTACTGGC
>DASRZL010000042.1:0-2396 GCA_035686425.1 Thermoleophilia bacterium | reverse complement strand
GATGTCGTCGTCGCGGCGGTCGCCGACCACGTCGAACACGACGATGCGGCGCCGCTCGCCGAGGCGCTCGATCAACTGCACCAGGCTCTTGTAGGCATGCGGGTTGTGCGCGTAGTCGAGGAGGTAGTCCACCCCGCCGATCGTCATCAGGTTGAGCCGCCCGGGCGTCTGCAGCGGTGATGGCAGGAACGACAGCAGCGCCCGGCGGATCTCGTCCACGTCGATGCCCCGGGCGTAGGCCGCGGCTGTGGCCGCCAGCACGTTCTGGACGTTGAAGTCGGCGCGGCCGCCGAGCGTGACCGGGATGTCCTCGATGCGCGCCACCGGGATCAGGTGCTCGCTCTGAAGGACGGCGATGTAGCCCTGCTCGCAGATGACCGCGGTGTGGCCGCGGTCGACGTGGTCGAGCACCACGGGGTTGGAGGACCGCAGCGAGAAGAAGACGATGTGTTCGCGGCAATACTGGGTCATGTCCACGCACATCGGGTCATCGGCGTTGAGCACCGTCGTACCGCCCTCGCGCACGGCCTCCGCCACCACCGCTTTGACCTTGGCCAGTTCCTCGACGCTGCGGATGTTCTGCAGGCCGAGGTGGTCGGGCTGCACGTTGAGCACCACGCCGACGTCGGCGGTCTTGTAGCCGAGGCCCGAGCGCAGGATGCCGCCTCGGGCCGTCTCCAGCACGGCGCAGTCCACGAGCGGGTCGCGCAGCACCACCTGCGCCGAGTACGGGCCGCTCATGTCGCCCTCGGCGATGAGGTTGCCGCGCACGTAGATGCCGTCGGTGGTCGTCATCCCCACACTGGCGCCGGCGTGCTCCATGATGTGGGCGATGAGGCGGACGGTCGTCGTCTTGCCGTTGGTGCCGGTGACGGCGACGATGCCGATGTCGTGCGGCGCCCTGGGCGGGAAGAGCATGTCGACGATGGGCCGCGCGACGTTGCGGGCGCGGCCCTGCCCCGGCGCCAGGTGCATGCGCAGCCCCGGCGCCGCGTTCACTTCGATCACGGCGCCGCCGATCTTCTTGACCGGCTGCTCCAGCGTCGTCGCGATGACGTCGATGCCGGCGATGTCGAGGCCGACGATGCTGGCGATGCGTTCGGCCATGAAGCGGTTGGCCTTGTGGACCGTGTCCGTCACGTCGATCGCCGAGCCGCCTGACGAGAGGTTCGCCGTGAGCTCGAGGCGAAAGACCTCCCCCTCCGGCAGCACCGTCTCGAGCGTGTAGCCGGCTCGCTCCAGCAGGTTCGCGGTGACCTCCGAGGTCGAGAGCCGGGTCATCGCCTTCTCGTGGCCGTAGCCACGGCGAGGGTTGCGGTTCTCGATTGCGATGAGCTCCTCGATCGTGTGCTCCCCGTCACCGGCCACGGCCGCCGGCTCGCGCATGGCGGCGGCCACCAGGCGCCCGTCGACCACCAGCATGCGGTAGTCGTTGCCCGTGTAGGACTTCTCGACGATGACCTTGTCGCTGATCTCCTTGGCGCGCGCGAAGGCCTCGCGCACGTCCTTCTCGTCGCTGATGCCCGTCGTGACGCCCTTGCCGTGATGGCCGTCGTGCGGCTTCACGACCACGGGGTAGCCGAGCCACTCGGCGTCGTCGATCGCCGACTCGACCTTGCGCACCACCGTCCCCTTGGGGACCGGGATGCCCGCGTCCTCGAGCATGTGCTTGGTGAGCCGCTTGTTGCCGGCCGTCTCCACGCCGATCATGCTCGTCCGCGAGGTGATGGACGCCTCGATGCGGCGCTGGTACTTGCCTTCGCCGAGTTGCACGAGGTTGTAGTCGTCAAGGCGGAGCACGGTGATGCCGCGATGCTCCGCCTCCTCGACGATCGCCGCCGTGGACGGCCCGAGGTAGTGGTCGGCGCCGATGTCCTCTAGCTCGCGGATGATGTCCTCGAGGTCGACGTCGTCGCGGCGACCCTCGAGGATCGCGTTGACGATGTCGATCGCGCGCTCCCCGGCGGCGATGCCGGCCTCTTCCACCCAGTAGCTGAAGATGACCTGGTACACGCCGGGGGCGTCGGTGTCGATGGTCTTGCCGAACCCGACCTCCATGCCGGCGATGAACTGCAACTCGAGCGCCACGTGTTCGATCACGTGTCCGAGCAGCGTGCCCTCGTGCATACGCTTGATGAGGCCGCCGCGCTCGTCCTCCGAGCAGCGGTGCTCCTCGAGGCTTGGGACGAGCTCGAGCAGGGCGTCGGTGAAGCCCTCGAGCTCGTTGGTGAACCTCTCGTCGTACTCGCCGAGGTCGACGTTGAGCACGATGACCGGTCGGTAGCTGTAGTAGTTGGCGCCGCGCAGAGCGCGGGAATCGACCAGCGTGATCATGCCAGTCCTCCTCATCCGGGAAGGTGCCATCCTACATCGACGCGAGGGGCGTCGGATGACGA
>DASRZL010000041.1:0-19056 GCA_035686425.1 Thermoleophilia bacterium | reverse complement strand
AGCAGGAAGAGGCCGGCGAAGATCGCGACCAACTGCACGCTCCCCCAGATGTTGGCCAGGACGATGACGCCGAAGACGACGGCGACGATGCCGACGGCGAGGACGATGCCCCAGGAGCGGCCTGCGAGCCCGCCCGAGTCGCTCACGACGACGACACTCTCGCCCACGACCTCAGGACGCGGACGTCCGGGGTCGCCACCTTGCTCGTTCATGTGACCCTCCCTCTCCTCCTGTGGCCGTTGCAGCCCTCGCCGGGAAGTCTACTCCCCGAGCACCTTGATGATGAGCCTCTTGCTGCGCCGCCCGTCGAACTCGCAGTAGAAGATCGCCTGCCACGGGCCGAGGTCGAGACGGCCGTCGGTGACCGGAACGATCACCTGGTGATGCACGAGCAGGTTCTTCAGGTGGGCGTCGCCGTTGTCCTCACCCCCGCGGTGGTGCCGGTAGTCCGATCCCGCTTCGAGCTGCGCCTGCGCGGCATCGCTCAGCCCCGCAGCGTCGGTCAGTCGCCCCCCTCCGGGGAGCAGTTGCCGCGCTACATCGTTGGCCGGTGGCTGCCACGACGGCGGCGCCAGCTTGTCCAGCCATTCAAGGGCGTCCGCCTGGATGCCGGGCTCGTCGTCGTTGATCCAGACCCCGGCGGTGATGTGCATCGCCGCGACCAGCGCCATGCCCTCACTGATCCCACTGTCGTCGACCGCCTGCCGGACGTCCTCGGTGATGCGCACGAACGCGCGTCGCTCGGGGACGCGGAAGGTCTTGTAGACGGTGTGCGCCTTCACGCGCGCCTCAGCTCTCGTCCTCGTCGCGGCGCGCCAGGCGGACGAAGCGCACGCCGAGCCCCGCGGGTCCGGGCTCGACAATGGCGATCGTGGGGTCGTCGTCCTCCTCGTGCGGGGCGCTGGCCGACCCCGGGTTCAGGAAGAGCGCGCCGTCCACCCACTCGGCCGCCGGCAGGTGATCATGCCCGAAGATGACGAGGTCCGGCGCGTCGTGCTTGGCGACGCCGTCGACCTTGCCGAGCGTGAGGCGCTTGAGCAGCCGCTTGCGCTTGTGACCGACGACGAAGCGCACGCCGCCGACCTTGCCGGCGACCTCGCGCGGCAGCTTGCCCAGCTTGCCGTCATCCATGTTGCCGGCGACGGCGGTCACCGGCGCGACCGCCGCAAGCGCCTCGAGAGTGGTCGCGTCCATGATGTCGCCGGCGTGAACGATATGGTCGACGCCGGCGAACTCCTCGAGCACCTGGGGATCGAGATGGCCGTGCGTGTCGGAGATCACGCCGATGCGCGCGCCCTCGCCCGACTTCGTCATCGTCTCCCTCCGGTTCGCGTGCGAGCCGCCATCGTCTCATCGGGTGGCCTCGTACCCCAATCTCCCCGCCACCGGCCGTCGTGGAACCTCGCCCGGCGTGTGACGCCGAGGTCCCCGAGGTCTTCTAGAGGATGCCGCCGGGGACGCCGGGGCCGGCCATCTCGGCCGGGTCGGCCGGCTGCTGCGGGGCCGGCACGCCGTGCTCGGCGTGGCCGGCGTGGCCGTCGAGTACCTCTTCCAGCGAGAGCTGCTCGCCGGGCCGCAGCAACACCGCGTGCACGTCCGGCTCGAGCGCCGCGGCTTGCGCCATGAACAGGTAAGGCGCCCGCCGGTGGAAGTCGGGACCCAGCCGGAAGATCGCCGTGCCCGGCAGATGGTACGTCCCCCAGTGGATCGGGACGACGATGCGCGGTCGCAGCAGATCCATGGCCTTGACCGCGTGCCGCGGGCTCATATGCTTGAACTCGGGCATCAGCGGGCCGATGCCGGCGATCGGCAGCATCGCGAGGTCGAGCCGCTCCGGCCATACGTCGGCGATGCCGGAGAAGAACCCGGTGTCGCCGGCGAAGTAGACGCTCCTGGTGCCGGACACCACGTAGCCCAGACTCGGCGTGCGGGCGGCCAGCGGGTGCCGCGTGCCCTTGTGCTTCGCGTCCGTGCCGACCAACTCGACGGACCCGATCCTGATCCGGTCGCCGGGAGCGAATTCGTGGATGTCGCGGAACCCGCGCCAGCGCAGCGAGAGCCCGGCTCCGACGGGCGCGAGGATGGGCGTGTCGCGGCGAAAGAGCCGTAGCGATCGCGGGTCGTAGTGATCGAGGTGCAGGTGCGAGATCAGGATGACGTCCGGGTCGGTCATCGGCTCGGTGAGCGGCCGCGGCACGCGCCGGTAGAGAGGACCCACGAGTCGGCGAAGGACCGGGTCGGTGACCAAGCGGACCCCGTCCATCTCGATGACCGTCGAGGCGTGCCCGAGAAACGTGATGCGGGTGCCCGCCGGCCGGCCGGCCGCCCGGGCGGGCCGCGGCTCCAGCGGCATCGGCGACTGCTGCGGTGGCGAAAGATCGGTTCGCTTCATGGCGTCGCTGGTGGGTGCTCCCTCCTCTGGCACTACAGTCGCCACCGGGGGTCAACATCAAACCATACGGCCGCCCCGGGGCCGGCGGCGAGGCGCCCCGGCAGGGCGCTCTCCCGCCGGCCCATCTCGTACCTGGGCAGGCTCGTCGAGCTCGATTCCTGACTCCGGCCGGCGGATTCCAGTGTCTCCGGAGCGGGTACGCTCGGGCCACATCGATCGGGCACGACATCGGGGCACCACGTCGATGGATGAGGTCCGTATGAGGAGTGGAGGAGTCATGGCCACCATCCACCAGCAGATCGAAGTAGCCGCGGAGCCCGACTTCGTGCGCTCCACGTGGAAGCGGTTCATCCAGTGGACCCACACGGGGCCCGGGCACCTTCTGTGTGATGAACTCGCCTGCGTCGACGCCGTGCGCTCGGGGCTCGTCACCTTCGCACCCTCGGCCGATGGCAGGACCACAGTGATCTTCCGCATCGAAGAGATCCCCGACGGCCCTTCGCCGGAGGACCTCAAGCACCGGCTCGGCCACGATCTCGTGGCGTTCAAGGACTACGTGGAGCGCAGCGGCCTGGTGAAGGGGAAGCCGACCGAGACCGAGGACGCCGCGTTCGAGCGCGAAGCCGTCCGCAGGGGCGACCCCCCGCGACACGCGCGCCCCAGCAGCGAGGATGACACCACGTTCTTGCGGAGCCACTTCCCCACGTGAGCAACGGGAGCGAGCGCGATCCGCAGGTGAGCGGGCGACTGCGGCCCCCGGCTCACCTGCGGATCGCGACGTTCAACATCCGGACGGGCCTCGCCTGGGACGGGCGTCACTCGTGGCCGTTCCGGGCCGGCGCGTGCGCGGCAGCGATCGCCGGCCTCTCCGCCGACGTCGTCGGCCTCCAGGAGGTCCATGCCTTCCAGGAACGCGGGCTGGCGCGCCGGCTGCCCGGCTACGCCGGCGCCGGTGCGGGCCGCAGCGACGGCCGCGACCGGGGCGAGCGCTGCACGGTCGCGTACCTCACGTCGCGCCTGCGCCTCGATGCGTGGACGGTCCGCTGGTTCTCCACCACGCCGTGGGCGCCGGGATCGCGCTCGTGGGGCAACCTGATCGCCCGAATCGTCACGCTCTGCCGGTTCTCCGACCTGCGGACGGGCGACCGCTTCGGGGTCGCCAACGCGCACTGGGACGGCGCGTCGCCTGCGTCGCGGCTGCGCAGCGCCGAGGCCTTGCTCGGGTGGCTCGATCCCGAGCTGCCGTGGATCGTGCTCGGCGACCTCAACGCGACGGCCGGAGACCCGGCCGTCGCGCGCCTGGTCGCCGGGGGCCTGCGCGACACGCTGGCCCATCTAGGCGCGCGCGGTCCGCAGGCCGCGACGCACCACCACTGGGACGGCTCCACCGACGGCACGCGCATCGATTACGTCCTCGTCGACCAGCACTGGGACGTGTCCGATGCGCGGATCGACCACACGCGGCCGGGCGGGCGGCTGCCGTCCGACCACTGGCCGGTGCTCGCGAAGGTCGCGTTGCGGCCGACAGGCGCGACCTGAGAGGCGAGCGGCGCTGGACTGCTCCTCATGGACGCCGTGACCCGCCCCTTGCGCAGCGCCGACGTCGCCGGGTTCTAGGCCGACGGCAGCGTCGAGTCGGGGGGCCGCTGCCCGTACTGCGGCACGCCGCCGTGCCGCTGCGCGGCGCGCCCGTTCGTCAAACACCTGCCGCCGAGGATCTGAAGCCCGCCTTCAGCGCTCCCACGTGTCCGGCGACCAGGTCCGACGCCTGCCCGCCCATTCGGGGTCGTCACGCCAGACGAAGGTGTCGTTCTGCAGGTCGCGCAGCGCGATCTGCAGTTCCTCCCGGGTGTTCATGACGAAGGGACCGTAGCGGGCGATCGGCTCACCCAGCGGCTTGCCGCTCACGAGCAGAAAGCGCACGGGGGCGGAGTGGGCTTCGACGCGCACCTCGTCACCGTCGCCGAAGACCGCCAGCTGAGGTGCCGAGAGCAACGCCCCGTCGTGGCCACGGTCACTTGCGACGCCGAAGCGGCCCTCGCCCTCGAAGGCGTACGCGAGGGCCGATTGACCCTTGGGTACCGGCTGGGTGAAGCGCGCCCCCGCCGGCAGCGTCACGTCGAGGTACTCGGGCTCGGCGTAGATCTCCGTCACCGCGCCGCGCACGCCGTCCACCTCGCCGGCGACCACGCGGATCACCGTCCCATCGTCGCGCCGGACCTCGGGGACCTGAGCGGCGCTGAGGTCCTGGTAGCGCGGGTGCGACATCTTGAGCTCGGCCGGGAGGTTGACCCAGAGCTGGAAGCCTTCCATGTGGCCGTCGGCGGGCGCTCGGGGCATCTCCTCGTGCATGATGCCGCCGCCGGCGGTCATCCACTGGATGTCCCCGGCCCCGATCGCCCCCGCGTTGCCGATGCTGTCGCGGTGGTCGACCTCTCCGGCGAGCATGTACGTCACGGTCTCGATGCCGCGATGGGGGTGCCAGGGAAAGCCGGCCAGGTAGTCGCCCGGCTCGTCCGAGCCGAAGTGGTCGAAGAGCAGGAAGGGATCGACGTAGTCAAGCGTGGGGGTGGCGATGCTGCGCTTCAGCCGTACGCCGGCGCCCTCGATGACCGGCTGCGGGGTGACGACGCGCTCGACCGCGCGGGCTTGCTCGCTCATGCTGTACTCCTCAGAGGAATGATCGTGCTCACAACGTTCCCGCCCCTGGAGCCCGAGAACCGTCTCCGCGGGCATTCGCCCGCCCGGGTGTCGGCCCGATGGCACGGGCCGGCACCCGCCGACCGGAAGGGGATGACCGGTGCCAGCAGGCCCCGTCACGCGCATCGTCGCCGATCTGAGGACCCTGCCGCGGCAGTTCTGGCTGCTTGCCGCCGGCATCCTCGTGTACCTCGTAGGCGTGGACTTGAGCTACCCGTACGAGACCCTCTACCTCAACGGGCAGCTCGACGTGTCGATGACCGCGGTCGGGCTCATCCTCGGCGTCACGCTCTTCGCGACGCTGCCGATGCAGGTGATCGGCGGCGCCCTGTGCGACAAGGTCGGGCGCCGCCCCGTGCTCGTCGTCGCCATGCTCGGCAGCATGACGCTGTACATCGGCCTGGGCCTGACCCGCGACCTCGGCGTCATCATCGCGTTGTTCGCCTTCGAGGCCGCCTTCGGCTGGGCGCAGTTCATCACCGCCAGCAACGCGATGATCGCCGACCTCGCGCCGCCGGCGCGACGCGCGGAGGCATTCAGCGTCTCGCGCGTCGCGCTCAACGCCGGCACCATGATCGGCCCCCTGCTCGCCCTGCCCCTGCTCGCGCTCGACCCCTCGCTGCGCCTCAACTTCCTGGCCTCCGGGGTCGTCTGCGGCACCGTCCTCGTGATGGCGCTCGTCCTGCTGCGCGAGACCCGACCGCCCGCCGTGCACGCAGCCTCCATCGCGATCACGTTCCGGGGCTATGGACGGGTGCTCCGCGACCGGCGCATGGTGGCCTTCTGCCTCGTAGCGCTCCTTCCGCTGTATGGCTTCGGCCAGATCTGGGTCACGCTGCCGGTGATGCTCGCGGACCTGCACGCGGTCAGCGCGACGAGGTGGAGCGTCGCGCTCACGGTCTACGGCTTCTTCGTGGTGGTCATGCAGTACCCCGTGATCCGCGCGCTTCGCGACCGCGACCACATGCTGCTCCTGTCCCTCGCGTGCGCCGCCCAGGGCCTCGGGATGGGACTCGCCGCGTTCGTCCCCTGGCCGTGGACCCTCGCCTGCGTCGTCTCGATCAGCGTCGGCGTGGTCCTCCTCATCCCGATCACGTCCACCGTGGTCTCCCGCCTGGCGCCGGCAGAACTGCGCGGGCGCTACATGGGCGCATGGACACTCGTGTACATGGGCGGGTACGCTCTCGGACCGCTGCTCGGCGGGTGGGCCCTCGATGCGCTCGGCGGCCGCGAGGCGTACGTCGCGATCGCCGCGGCAGGCCTGCTCGGCGCGGCGCTCTTCCCGCTGCTCCGCGGCTGGACGCGCGCCGGGACGGAGGGAGCGGGCGAGCGGGAAGCGCTCGAGGCGCTCGGCGACTGACTGCGGAGCGAGCGCCCTGAGGAGGCGACCTGACTCCGCGCCGTCTCGAGCAGGCGACGTGAGTCGGGATGGCCCGGGATGCCGATCCGGGCCGCCGCCTCGGCGATGAGGCCGATCAGTCGCGCCTGGCGGGCCGGCTGCGCAGCCGCCAGGCGAAGCCCGCCAGCCGGGCCTCGTCGATCGGGTCGCCGTCGTTGTAGACGAAGAGCACCGGGAGGCCGGCTTCGCGCCGAAGCTGTGCTTCGGCGATCAGGGCCGGCCCGCACCCTCTGGGCGCCACGGAGACGACGCCGTCGACCGGCTGCGTGCGCCAGGTGAGCAGCGCCCCGCCGACGGTCGGGATCGTCTCGCCGAAGGGATAGGGCGCGACCAGCCGGCGGCTCTCGCGGTCCACCTCGCGCACCTCGTTCCAGAACACCCAGGGGTGTTCGGCGCGCACGGCTTTCACGAGACGGCCGATCACGTAATGCATCGTCGCCAGCGTCGCCTCCTTCTCCGGCCGCTTCTTGAGCGGCAGCCCATCCTGGATCTGGCGCAGCTGGAGCAGCTCGAAGAAGGCGCCGTAGGGTTCGAAGATGACGCGCAGGCCGTGGTCGGCCAGCTTGCGCTGCAGATCATCGTTGCCCCACTCGTCGACGCGCAGGAAGAGATCGCCGCAGAGATAGACGTCGCGCAGACCGGCGCCCATGGGCGGGTCGCGAGGCAGGACGCGATAGCCCCCCGCGGCCTCGCGCAGGAGATCCTCCACACGGGCGCAGAAGCGGAAGGCCTCGGCCACGTTGCCGGCGGCGCCGGCGTCCGGCCGAGGCTCCTCGAGCATCCTCTCGAGGCGTGCCGAGTACTCTTCGAAGAGCGTGTCGCTCGCACCAGGCTCCGCCTCGTCGGCAAAGCTGTAGAAGCGGAGCATGTTGAGCAGGTCGACGGCGACCAGCGCCGTCCACGCCACCGGCATCATGCGGACGTTGCCGGTGACGAGCCTGTGGTCGGCGACCTCGACGCGATCGCCGAATCCGAGGCGCTCGAGGGCGATCTGCTCGGTCAGCGGGAAGAGGTTGGCGCGACAAGCCTGGAAGCCGTTGCCGGCGCTGAGGAAGAGAGCACGCCGGTCGTCGAGGCGCGGTGCCTGCTCGGCGAGGAAGCGGGCGAAGCTCCCCCAGATGAGCTGGTAGGGCAGGCACTCCTTTCCGGAGCAGCCCTCCCCGGCGGCACGCAGGGCGGCGGCGTCGGGCTCACCGACGAAGTCGGCGTCGTAGCCGGCGCCGCGCATCGCCGCCGCGAGGTGGCGGCCGAGGCCGCCGCCGACGTGGCCGAAGAAGAAGCGGTCATAGCCGGCGTCGAGACTGTGCGGGAGGGGCCGGTCGAGGCGCGCGAGGCGCGCCTGCAGGCCCGCGCCCGTGGCGTCCCGTGCCGCCGCACGGCCTGCGGCGGCGCTCGCCCCGGCCTCCACGGCTCCGGCCGGCGCGACGCTGGCTGCCCCGTTCGCCGCGGTCTCGCGCCAGCGCCGGACGCTGTGCAGAAACGCCTGCACGCGGGTGACGTAGCCGGCCTTGCCGCCGTGGCCGTCACTCTCGAGGACGGCGTGCGGCCAATCCTCGGTCAGATCGGCGAAGAGATGCTCGATCATCGAGTTGGGGCCGCATGCGTAGGCTCCGAGCAGCAGCGGGTAGACGTCGCCGACGGCGGCGCCGGCGGCCGTGGCACGCAGCGCCTGACCGGCGCTGGCCCATTGCACCCGCTGCAGCCCGGGCACGTCCTCCGGTGTCGGGTAGCAGTCGACGGGCAGCGGCACCGCGCCGTTGGCGGCGACCAGTTCGTGCACGCCGGCGTCGAGCACGGCGTCATGGATCACGTGCGTCTCGCCGACGATCAGCACCACCGGGTAGCCGTGCGCGCGGGCCCACGCCAGCGACCGCTCGCCGATGGCGGACAGCCCCGCCTCGAAGCGGCGCTGGGCGTCGAGCGCCGTCTCGTAGGCTTCGGCGAAAGCGGCGCCGTCAGGCGCGGCATCGCCGTCGCGTTCCGCGAGCGCACGCACCGCGCGCTCGATCGCGCGCCGCACACGCGGCGCGGCGAAGCCATCGCCTTCCTTCTCGAAGAGCACCGGGCGCAGCACCCGGGTCGCCGACTCCTCTGCGGCGAGCGCCCGGCCGATCATGTCGGGGGCACCCTGCGCCATCGGGCAGGTGTACGTCCGCGCGCCGGCGTTGGGCAGCGGCAGGTGCACGAAGATCGGTGCGAAGAAGACATCGACGGCCGCACCGGCGAGTCCGTGCAGCAGCTTCACCGGAGCGCAGGCCCCCGGCGCGGCGCAGCGCCGGTCGCCCTCCGCGAGGGTGTCGCGACCGGGGCGAAGGACCTCGACGCGATAGCCGAGGCTGCGCAGCAGCGTGTGGAAGAGCGGCAACGTATCGATCAGGTAGTGAGCGTACGGCAGGCCGAGCAGCGGACCCGTGTCGAGCGCGGCCGCGCCGGACGGGTCCCCGGTCTCGGCCAGAAGCCGCTCGAGCAACTCGTCGCGCTCCCTGTACGGATTGGGCGCATCCTTGGGCAGTTTCTCCCCCGTGACGGAGACGGCGTCGTACTTGGGGCACTGCCCGCCGCTGACGATCTTCTCAACGGTGCCGCCGACGTCGATCTCGGCAAGCTCGAGGCGGCAGAGGTTCTGGCAGTCGCGGTCCTTGCACTGGAACTCGCGGCGGCCGGCGACGCGCGCCTCGAGCACACGGGTCAGGTCGATCGGCGTGAGAGCGACGGGGGGTCCGGCGCGCTGCGCCCGGATCCCTTCGGCGGTCCGGCCGGCCAGCAGTGCGATGCCGATGGCGCCCATCGCGCCAGGGTCGTCCGGTACGACGACCTCGCGCTCGAGCACGGCGGCGAGTGTGCGCGCCAGCGAGGGGTCCGTCGCCGGCTTGCCCTGAAAGAAGACGCGATCCAGCAACCGGCGCTGCCCCATCACCCGGCTGCGGTAGTTGCGCACCACGGAGTGCTGAAGGCCGGCGAAGATGTCGTCTCGGGTGAAGCCGTCGCCGAGCGCCTCGGCTGCCACGTCGGCGACGAAGACCGTGCAAGTTTGGCCGAGGTCAGGCGGCCCGTCGCTCAGGGCGGCCAGCCGCCCGAACTCGACGATGTCGTGCACCCCGTGCGCGATCGCCTGCTCCTCGAGGAAGGAGCCGGTGCCGGCGCTGCAGACGCGGTTCATGTCGGCGTCGACGACGCGACCGTTCTCGACGTTGATGAACTTGGCGTCCTGGCCGCCGATCTCGACGATCGAAAGGCTGCGGCCGCCGTCCGGGTCGAGTCCGGCGGCCGCCGTCGCGTGCGCGACGATCTCGTTCTGGACGATGAGGCGGCCGCCAAGCTCCGGGAAGGCGGCGCGGAAGACGGTCGCCGCGGCGTCGCGACCGGAGCCGGTGAGCCCGACCGCGACGACCGGGTTCGGCGCCATCTCGGTGACCTCGGCGGTCAGCGCCTGCGCCGCCTCCACGGGATTACCCTCGGTGCGCCGGTAGACGCTCGCCAGCACGTCGCCGGAGTCAAGGTCGACGACGACTGCCTTCGCGCCCGTCGAACCCAGGTCGAGACCGAGGACGGCCGGAGAACCGGAGCCGGGCGAGGGCTCGCGCCTCACCACGAGGCGCATGACCGAGCCCGGACCCTCGCCCGCAGGCTCCAGACGACCGATGCGGCCGCGCGCCGAGCGCACGAGCCCTTCACCGTCGGCGGGGAAGCCGGCGGGCCCGACCGCGGCGCCCGCGGCGCCGGCGGCGCCGTCCTCGCTCGCTTGCCGCGCCGCCAAGCGCAGCGCGCCGAGCGCCTCGAAGACGCCGGCGTGTTCGGCGACGTCGACCGGCGCCTCACTCAGCCGGGCGACACCGGCGGCGATCGGACCGATGAGCGCCCCGTGGCCGACGAGCACGACAGGGCCGTCGATCTTGCTCTTGTCGTAGAGGCTGTGGATGTTGCGGGCCACACCGTCGAACAGGCCGCGGAAGATCCTCCCATGTGACTCACCCTGGTTGGCGAAGTGGGTGAGCTCGCTCTTGGCGAACACGGCGCAGCGGCTGGTGACGGTGACGCCGTCGGGGCTGGCCTCGGCCAGGGCGACGGCGTCCTCGAGCGAGCGCCCGAGCCGGGCGCAGAGGCCCTCGACGGTCTCGCCGGTGCCGGCGGAGCAACGCTCGTTGGCCTCGTAGCGCACGCGCCCCTGCTCGTCGCGTGTGAGCACCGAGTAGCCGCCCCCACCGACCCGCACCACGTTCAGCGGACCTTCCGGGTACAACCAGGCGGCCGCCTGTTCCTGGGCGATCTCCTCGGGGACCCCGCCCAGGGCGGGTGCGCCGAGGCGCTCGCCGTAGATGCCCGTGCCGGCGATGCCCGCCAAACGGGAGACGTCGAGCTGGCGGTACAGGTCGAGGAACGGGCGGAACGGATCGCCCAGGTGGCGCTCCGCCCGGGCCTCGAGGAGGCGGAGCTCACCGTCGTCACGCAGCTCACCGACGGCGATCGAGGTCGTGACCTTGCCAAGGTCGACGCCGATGAAGAGCGGTCGCTCCGCGGCCGCGGCATGCCTCGGGTCGGTCACGTTCGGGCCGGGCCGGGCGGAGGGGTGGTTCACGCTCCTGCTTATATCAGAGCAGGCGCGCACTCACCATTCGCCGCGCGGAGCTCAGCCGTCCCGGCGGTCCGGGCCGTCGTGCGGCCGCCGCCCGCGCCGGCGCTCGCTCACGCGAGCCACGCCCTCCCCGTCGATGAGCCACCCGCTGCCGCCCATGCGGGCGTCGCTCAACGAGCGGGCCAGCAGCATGACGAGGTCGTCGTTCGGCTCGGCGAGCCAGGCGTCCACAGCCGCGTCGAGCGCGGGCGACGGGCTCTCACCGTCGCCGGCACGCCACACGTCACCGTCGTCCATGAGCAGGTACGAGTCGCCCGGGGCTCCTGGGCGGCGGTCGTCGAGCAGCCAGCCCTGCGCCCGCGGCTCCTCTTCGGGAGGCGCATCCTGGCCGAACACGACCCCGCGGTTGGGAGCGTGTCCGGCGACTCGCATCGACGCCGTCCACTTGGTCACGACCTCGCGCAGCTTGCCGCGTGGGTCTCTCGGCCGGTAGCTGTACTCCACGTCGCGCCTCCTCGCGCAGATGACTCGCTCGATTGTGCCGCCAATGACGGTGACGATGCAAGGGGTCTCCGATGTCATAGCGGGCTACACCGGCGGAGACGGCATGACGGCCGTCGCCGGGGTACAGTAGCGCCATGACCGACGACCGTGGATCAGACCCCGACCTCGAACGCCTGCTCGACGACGCCTGGGAGGCGCTCGACGATGGCGACCTGCGCGCCGTCAAGCGTGCGCTGCGCACAGCCCGCGAGACGGCGGAGGACGATCCCGCCGTGATCGAGCTCGAGGCGTCGCTCGCGCGCGAGCAGGACGACCCCGAGGCTGCGCTCGACGCCTACCGCCGCTGGAGCGACGCCGACCCAGGCGACCCCGAGCCCTGGCTGGGGTCCGCCGAGGTGTACGTCGAGTACGAGGAGCCCGCGGAGGCCGCGCGCCTGCTGCGCGAGCTGCTGGCCGGCCCGCCTCTCGATCCGCTGGACGAGGCCGACGCGCGGCACATGCTCGGCGTCGCCTGTGAGGAGAAGGGCGACACCAGGGGCATGGTCAAGGAGTGGCTCGCGACCCTGCGCCTCGACCAGGCCAACGACGGGCCCGAGCCGCGCCTGCCGCGAGAGGAGTTCGAGCGGCTCTCGGCGGCGGCGCTCGACGAGCTGCCGAGCGAGATCCTGGCGCGGCTCGGCAACGTGCCCGTGTTCGTCGAGGACCACCCGGCCGAGTCGCTGGTCCTCGAGGGCCTCGACCCGCGCACGCTCGGCCTCTTCCACGGCATCGCCATGCCCGACCAGTCGGTGCTCGGGCCGGGACCCGACGTAGGTGTCATCCACCTCTTCCAGCGCAATCTCGAGCGTGAGGTCCCGGACGAGGACGAGCTGGCCGAACAGATCCGCGTCACCGTCCTGCACGAGACGGCGCACTACTTCGGCGCCGGCGAGCAGGACATGCACCGCTTCGGCCTGAACTGATCGGCGACGTCTCCCCGTCGTGAGGGACGCCGGAGGCGCCACACTGCCGGCCCCGCGACTGGGTGGCCGGCCCCGCTGCCGGTCCGGCCCGGCAGCGGATGGGCGGCGATCAGACGACGGTGGGTAGACCGAGCAGCCGCAGCGCACGCTTCTTGAGCGTGCCGCCGATTTCGGCCTTCGCGGCCTCGTCGGCCCCGCCGCCGATGAGAAAGGCGTAGCCCTCCTCGAGCGCCTTGACGGTCACGGCGAGCTCGTGCGCGTCGTCGGCGGCGACGTGGCCGGCGGCCATACACTCGGCGATCGTCGTCTCCACGAGCTCGAGCGACGCATCGTACAGCGCGGCGTAGCTCTTGCGCACCGCCGGGTGCCGCAGGCTGATGTAGAAGCAGGCGTAGAAGACGCTGTCGTCGAGCAGTTGGTGGTACTCGGGATCGAAGAAGGTGTCGAGGATGGCGACCAGGCGCTCGCGCGGGTCGGCGATGGCCGCGAGACGGTCGCCGTAGCCCTGGCGATATTCCTCGAGCAGGTAGTCGACAAGCTCGATGGTCATCTGCTCCTTGGTGCCGAAGTAGTGGATGAGCAGGCTCGGCGGTGCGTCGATGCGCTTGGCGATCTTGGCGATCGACGCCCCCTGCAGACCCTCATCTTTGAGCACCTGGTAGTAGGCGGCCAGCATCTCGCGACGCCGGATCCTGGCCCGCTCCTCGCGCCTCACCGCGGGACCTCCTGGCTTGACTGAACGTTCGACTCGCGCATCACTCTACTCTGTCCACGCACGGCCACAAGACCCGTTCAATCACTGAACGCGTGGCCAATTCTTGCCTGAACAGTCGTGCGGTACAGGCACCTGTCCACGCCCGACCGCGACGTCTTCGTGATGCCGTTCCACACGGTGGTGCTGAGGCGACCCGACACCCGGGCGGTGGACGCCGAGCGTCACACCGAGGTTTCGCGCCGGCGGGCGGAGAGCTCTGCGGCTAGGAGTCGAAACCGAGGCCGAAGCGGTCCAGCGAGCGCAGCCAGAGGTTGCGGCGCCCGCCGGCAGACTCCGCCCGCTGGGTGGAGCGGCGCGTGACCTCGATGAGCGGCAGGCGGAACGGCTCGGGGGGAAACGGCAGCGGCCGCGACTTCACGAAGCGGAGCTCGGTGAGCTCGGTCGGGCCGCCGAGAAGGTCGAGCGCAACCTCGGCGCCGAAGCGCGACGCAGCCACGCCGAGGCCGGTGTAGCCGAGCACGTAGGAGACGCGGCCGCCCAGGGCCGTTCCCCAGAACTGGCAGAACCGCGAGCAGGTGTCGATCACCCCGGCCCAGCGATGGGTGAAGCGCAGACCTTCGAGCTGCGGGAAGGTCGCGAAGAAATGCCCAGCGAGCTCAGCGTGCTCGTCGGGCCGGTCCTCGAGCCGGGAGGCGATGCGGCTGCCGTAGTGGTAGAGCGCGTCCCAGCCGCCCCAGAGGATGCGCCGGTCCTCGGTGAGGCGGTAGTAGTGGAACAGGTAGCCGGCATCCGCCAGCGCCTGCCGGCGCGACCAGCCGACGGATTCGAACTGAGCCTCGCTCAGCGGCTCCGTCATGAGGGCGTAGTCGTACACGGGGATGACCGAGAGCCGGAGCCGCCGTAGTAGCGGGCGAAAGGCGTTGGTCGCGAGGACGGCGCTGCGCGCGCGCAGCGTGCCGCCTCGTGCGCGCAGCATGACGCCGGCCGGCGTGCGCTCCAGCGCCGTGACCGGCGTGCGCTCGAAGAAGCGCACGCCCCGCTCGGCGCAGACGCGTGCCAGGCCCCAAGCCAGGCGCGCCGGGTCGACGATGGCCGCGTCGTGGTGCCACAGCCCGGCGAGATACGTTGGCGAGTGGACGTCCGCCTGCAGCTCCTCCCGGTCCAGCCACTGATGCTCGAGGCCGAGCCGGGCGTAGTGGGCGCGCTCCTCCCGAAGGCCCTCCAGGTGCCACGGCGCAGTCGCGATGTCGAGCTCGCCGGTCCGCTCCCAGCCGCAGTCGATGCACTCGCGCGCGATCGTCCGCTCGATCGCGTCCAAGGTCCCCATGCCCAGCTGGACGAGGCGCTCCTCCTCACGGGGGAAGAGCTCGGCCCCCTGCGCGACGCCGTGGGTGAGGGAGCCCATGCAGATGCCGCCGTTGCGGCCGCTCGCCTGGCCGCCCACGGACCCGCCGTCGAGCACGACGACGTCGAGGCCGGGGTCGCGCTCCTTTGCGAGCAGCGCGGCCCAGAGGCCGGAGAAGCCGGCGCCCACGACGGCGAGGTCACATTCGCCGGCGCCCGTGAACTCGGGGCTCGGCGCCGGCGCTCCCGGCTGATCGAGCCAGAACGGCGCCAGCTTGGCGTCTCGGATCGCCTCCGGCGCAGGATCGGCCGGCGTGTTGCGTGAGGATGACTGACGAGTATTCATGCTGACCACCCTCCCAGGTGGCAGGTGCGAAGCGCCGGCGGTGCGCGGCGAGCGCCGACGGCGGGGGGACGGGTCGTCAGCCGCCGTCGGGAGGGATGGCGGGGCCTACCGCGCAGCCGGTCCAGCCGCGCGGCCTGCTCCACGTCTCATGGACGTCGTGCCAGTGCCTCATGCGACGAGACTATGAGCCGCCGGCTGACCCCGTCAACGGCTTGTCGCTCCGCTGATGAACAGCGACCAAGAATCGTCTTCCAAGCTGCGAGGATTGCACAGGAACGCCCGGCGGCTTCTACTCCGCGTTGAAGTCGACCGGCTGGTTCTCGCACGAGAGCGTGGAGAACCGGCAGAGCGCGCTCGGGGGCTGGAGCACGTTGTCGCCCTCTCCGTGGTGCGTAACGTCCTCCACCCCGGCGGGAGCGTCGAGCCGGTAGTAGTCGTAGAGGAGCCCTTCGCGATGCTTCGCGTAGTCCTTGTCCTTCATGTTGTTGGGCGCCCCGGTGAGCTTCTCCATGTTGTAGTGGACCTCGAGGCCCTTCTCGGTGACCAGGACGTCCGTCACCGGGATGACGCTGAAGAAGCCGGGGAAGAACCCGGTGTCCACGAGCAGCCAGTGCGGCCGCCCGTCGTCGTCGACGTACAGATCGCTGATCTCGCCGATCCCGCGGCCGGTCTCGTCCAGCAACTGCCTGCCCTGCAGCTCCTCGGCCGTGAGTGAGATGGTCGCCATGGTCCCCCTCCAGAGTCGTGCCGGCCGGCTGGGCCGGACGATGATGCACTGTGACGAGACCGTCCTACCCCCGACGCGACGCCCATGAACCACGCGGGGGGGCGGCCGTCCGGCCGGCCTCAGCTGCGCCTCGCGCGGCGTCGGGATCGGGACCTTGGTCGACATGCCGCGGGCCGCGCCGCGGATGCCGATGCCCGCCGGCGTCTCGGAGCCGAAGGGCGCTCGCCGCGGGGGTCCCGATGATGACGATCAGTACGTCCTTGGTCGCTCCGCCGAGTGGAGAAACGCGGCACGGGGTGCGCAGGTGCCGACTCGCGGCTAGGATTCAGGTCGGGTCGTGCGTTGCCGAAGACATGACCATGACAGCCCCAGTCCGAGAAAGGCACGAGATGATCACCGCCCGCCGCGCCGTCCTGGCCGTCGCGACCGCCGCTCTGCTGGTTGCAGCGCTGTTGCCGGCTGCGGCTCAGGCGACGACGCAGCCGGAGCCGGGGCTCTTCAATCCCGCCTTCGTGGAGGCGCTCCACGATCCGATCGTCGCCGTGGGGCTCGGGCGCGTTCCCAGTCCGGTGGAGGTGAGCGTCGGCGCGGCCGCCGAGGCCAGAGCCGCGCGCATGGCGGAACCTTCGTACTTCAGCCTCCTGGACGAGAACCGCGTCTCGCCGGTGGGAGACCAGCGCGACTACAACACGTGCTGGGCCTTCGCCAACACCGGCGCCCTCGAGTCAAAGCTTCTGCCCGGTGAGTCGTGGGATTTCAGCGAGGACAACATGGTGGGCCGTAGCGGGTTCGGCCCATCGCAGTCGTGGCGGTACTACTTCGGCGGCTACGACTTCATGGCCGTCGCCTACTTGGCCCGCTGGTCGGGCCCCGTGGCGGAGAGGGATGACCCCTACGGGGATCGGTGGACACCTCGCGTCAAGGTACGCAAGCACGTCCAGGGCGTGGCCATGGCCCCCGGGCGCTCGAACCCGCTCGAGAACGACCTCATCAAGCGGCTGGTGCGCGAGAACGGCGCCCTCAGCGTCGGCATGTTCTGGGACTCGGGGGCGTATGGGATCGATCCCTTGTCCGGGCGCGCCACCCACTACCTGCCGACGCCGATGGGCGAGAACCACGGCGTCGACATCGTCGGGTGGGACGACGACTTCGACAAGGCCGCCTTCGCCGGCGCCTACGGCGATCCCGCGGGCAACGGCGCCTTCCTCGTCCGCAACAGCTGGGGCAGCGGCTTCGGTGAAGGCGGCTACTTCTGGGCGTCCTACTACGACGCGTCGTTCGCGCGCGATCAAGGGTTTGGCAGCTTGGGCGGCTGCACGTCGTACACCGACGTCCAGGACGTCGGCAACTACTCGCGCGTGTACCAGTACGACAAGCTCGGCGTCACCGATCACTGGGGTTTCGGCACTACGCGGGTGTGGGGCGCCAACCGCTTCAAGGTGAAGACCACCCAGACGATCGCCGCCGCCGGCTTCTACACACTCGCGTCGTCCACGCGCTACGAGGTGTGGGGAGGCAGGACGTTCCGGTCACTGCGCCTGCGCGCCTCCGGCACCGTGGAATTGCCCGGCTACACGACGGTGCCGCTGGACAAGAAGCTCCGCGCGTACCGCGGCAGGCAGTTCGTGATCGCCGTCAAGCTCGTCTCGCCGGGCGAGACCCACCCCATGGCCATGGAGCGCCCCGCGGCGAGGTGGATGTCCGGGGCGAGGGCGAAGCGCGGGCAGAGTTACCTGAGCCGCAACGGCTCGCGCTGGATCGACGCCAGCAGAGTGCGGGCCAACAGCAGTGTCTGCATCAAAGCCTACGCCCGGTGAGGACGCCCCGGAAGGTGCGCGGCTGGGCGGCGCGCGGCCCTTTCGCCTGCGCGCCGTCCTCTTCGACTTCGACGGCACGCTGACGCGTCCCGGGGCACTCGACTTCGCCGCGATCAAGCGCGAGGTGGGCTGTCCGCCGGATCGCTTCGTGCTCGAATGGATCCAGGAACTCCCGGAGGGGGCGGCGCGTGACGCCGCGGCGGCCGCCCTCGAGCGCTTCGAGCTCGCCGCCGCCGACGCCTCCGAGCCCAACGACGGCGTCGAGCACGTCGTCCGCGCGCTCCGCACGGCCGGCGTCGCCATCGGCGTGCTGACGCGCAACGGGAGGGAGGCGGTCGACCGCGCCCTGCTCCGCTTCCCCTCGCTCACGGCCGCCGACTTCGACGTCCTCGTGACTCGTGATGACGGACTGGCGCCCAAGCCGGCGCCGGACGGCGTGGTGCACGCGGCCGAAGTGATGGGATCCACACCGGAGGAGACGCTCGTCGTCGGCGACTACCTGCTCGACATGCAAGCCGGGCGGGCGGCCGGAGCGGTCACCGCCTACCTCGTCAACGGCCGGAGCGCCGGCGGCGACATCGACGACGCGGCGCCGGACGCGGCCGACTGTGACTTCGTCGTCGGCCGCCTCGCCGAACTCGAGGACGTCGTCCGGCTGGGGCTCCCGCTCCCGGCCGGCAAGCTGCCCAACGACCTGCTGGCCGGGTTCCTCGGCGGGCTCGCCGCCGACCCGGCCGTCATCGTGCCGCCTGCCGTGGGCGAGGACGTGACGGCGCTCGACCTCGGCGGCGCCGAACTCCTGGTCGCGCACGGCGACCCGATCACGCTCGGCGGCCAGGCCGTGGGGCGCGCCGCCGTCCTCGTGAACGCCAACGACATCGCCGCCGCAGGCGCCGAGCCACGCTGGCTCATCGCGACCGTGCTGCTGCCCGAAGGCACGACCCCGTCCGAGGCGCTCGCGCTCCTGGACGGCCTGGCTACGGCGGCCGCCGAAGCCGGTGTCACGCTGGCCGGCGGCCACACCGAGGTCACGGCCGCCGTCAACCGGCCCGTGGTCTCCCTCACGGCGCTGGGTACCCTGGGGCGCGCCGAGCTCAAGGAGAAGCGCTCCGCGCGCCCCGGCGACCGCGTCCTGCTCACCAAGGCGCTGGCGGTGGAGGGCACGGTCCTGCTCGCCGAGGAACTCGGCGAGCGCCTCCACGCCCTCGGCATGAGCCGGAAGGAGCTCGCCGCGTGCATCGCCCTCGAGGCACAGGAGACCATCGTGCCGGAAGCGCGGATCGCCCGTGACGTCCCCGGCGTCCGCGCCATGCACGACGTCACCGAAGGTGGTCTGGCGACCGCATTGCGCGAGCTGGCCGCCGCCGCCGGTCACGGTGTGCTGGTACGCCGCGAGCTCGTCCCCGTCTCGAAGCTGACCACGCGCGTGTGTAACCTGCTGGGCGCGGACCCGTTGGGCCTCATCGCCTCAGGCAGCTTGCTGATCTGCTGCGCCCCGGGTGAGGCCGCCGCACTGGAGCGCGCGCTTGCGGTGGCCGGCATCGCGGCCACGGACATCGGCGAGATCACGGAGGGCG
>DASRZL010000040.1:0-39576 GCA_035686425.1 Thermoleophilia bacterium | reverse complement strand
GCGCTGGAACTGCTCGGCGCGCTGCCGGGAGACGCCTCCGACCTCGCTTCGGTCACCGGTTTCATCCACGATCGTCGCCGCTGACGCCTCGGCGGTCCGGCCGAAAGGCCGGTGCTATACTCCGGTGACGATGCGGTATCTGGACAAGATCTCCGACCCCGCCGACCTCCAGCAATTCTCCGAGCGAGAGCTGACGCTGCTCGCCGATGAGGTCCGCGAGGCGATTCTCTCCTGCGTCAGCGAGACGGGCGGCCACCTCGCGGCCAGTCTCGGCACCGTCGAGCTCACGGTGGCGCTGCACAGCGTCCTTCAGAGCCCCAGGGACAAGATCGTCTGGGACGTCGGCCACCAGTGCTATGCGCACAAGCTGCTGACGGGGCGGCGCGACAGCTTCGGCACCATTCGCCAGTACGGCGGTCTCTCCGGCTTTCCCAACCGTGCCGAATCGCCGCACGATGTCATCGGCACCGGGCACGCGTCGACGTCGATCGGGTACGGGCTCGGCCTCGTGGAGGCCGAGCGTCTCGCCCGCGATGGCGCCGGCAACGTGGTCTGCGTGCTCGGCGACGGAGCCCTCACGGGCGGCGTCGCCTTCGAGGCGCTCAACCAGGCTGGGCACCTGCGCACGCCGCTCGTCGTCGTGATCAACGACAACGAGATGTCCATCCGCGCCAACGTCGGCGCCCTTCAGCTCTACCTCAACCGCATCCGCCTCGATCCGACGCTGACCCGGCTTCGCGAGGACATCGAGCACGGCGTCGCGAAGATCCCCGCCATCGGCCGCCAGGCGTATCGGCTGGGCAAGGACGTCAAGGAGTCGATGAAGGCCCTGCTCGTCCCGGGCATGCTGTTCGAGGAGCTGGGCTTCGCCTATCTCGGCGTCGTCGACGGGCACGACATGCACGCCCTGCGCGAGAGCATCCGCCAGGCCATCGATACGCGCCGCCCGGTGGTCGTGCACGTGAAGACCGTCAAGGGCAAGGGCTACGAGCCGGCGGAAGCACGGCCGGACACGTTCCACGGCACCGGGCCGTTCCACATCGGCAACGGGGCGAAGAAGGCGGCGGCGATCGGGACGACGTACACCGACGCGTTCGGCCAGGCGCTGGTCCGCCTCGCCGAGCGTGACGAGCGCATCGTGGCCATCACCGCGGCCATGACGCAGGGCACCGGCCTCGAAGCGTTCGAGCGGCGGTTCCCCGACCGGTTCTACGACGTCGGCATCGCTGAGGAGCACGCCGCCGTGTTCGCCGCCGGACTCGCGATCGGCGGCATGCGGCCGGTCGTCGCGATCTACTCGACCTTCCTGCAGCGCGCCTTCGACATGCTCGTCCAGGACATCGGGCTGCAGCAGCTGCCTGTGGTGTTCGCCGTGGACAGGGCCGGCCTCGTCGGCGACGACGGCCCCACGCATCACGGCGCCTTCGACCTCTCGTTCCTGCGCGTGATCCCCGGCATGACGGTGATGGCGCCCTCCAGCCAGGAGGAGCTCCAGCGCATGCTCGCGACGGCGCTCGCGTGTGACGGCCCGGCGGCGCTGCGCTACCCGCGCGGCATGGCGGCGCCCTTCACGCAGCCGGAGTCGCTGGAGCCGGTCGAGGTCGGCCGTGGGGTCGTCCTCGAGGAGGGCCGTGACGTCGCGCTCGTGGGCATCGGTTCAGGCGTCGGCATCGCCCGCGAGGCGGCCGCCATCCTGGCCTCCCAAGGCGCCGCGCCCACGCTCGTGGATGCTCGCTTCGTCAAGCCGCTGGACGCCGAGCTCCTGGCGCAGCTGGCGGCGCGCCACGGCCGGATCGTCACCGTGGAGGAGAACGCGCTCCCCGGCGGCTTCGGCAGTGCGGTCCTCGAGGCGGTCGGCGGCACCGTGGAGGTCGTGCGCTTCGGGCTCCCCGATGCGTTCGTGGCGCACGGCGATCGCGCACGGGTTCTCGCCGATATCGGGCTCACGCCGCAGGCGGTCGCGCTCGCAGCGGGAGCGCGCAGCCCGGCGCTGACGCGCGTCAAGTAGGCTGCCGGGATGCGCGAGCGGCTCGACGCGCTGCTCGTCGCCCGCGGGCTCTTCGCTTCCCGCACGCAGGCGCGCGCGTCGATCCTCGCCGGAGAGGTCTCCGTCGACGGGCGCGTGGCCGACAAGCCGGGCACCCAGGTCGGCGACTCGGTCGTGACGGAGGTCGCCGCGCGACGCCGCTACGTCTCGCGCGGCGGCGACAAGCTCGATACGGCGCTCACCCGGCTCGGCGTGGACGTGAGCGGCGAAGACGTCATCGACCTGGGGAGCTCCACCGGCGGCTTCGTCGACCGGCTGCTGCAGGGCGGCGCCGCCCGTGTGATCGCCGTCGACGTGGGCTATGGCCAGCTCGACTGGAAGCTGCGCGAGGATTCGCGGGTGACCGTGCTCGAGCGCACCAACGCGCGGCAGCTCACCTCCGAACGTCTCCCGTTCGCCCCGTCACTCGTCACCGCCGACCTGTCGTTCATCTCCCTGACGGTGGCTCTCGAGCCGGTGCTAGAATGCCTGCGCGAGGGCTTCCGCGGGCTCGTGCTGGTCAAGCCGCAGTTCGAGGCCGGCCGCGAGCGCGTCGGCAAGGGGGGCGTGGTCAGGGACCCCGTCGTTCACGCCGACGTGCTGAACAAGGTGGCCGCGTGGCTCCAGAAGAAGGGCGCGGTGGTGACCGGCGTGTGTGATTCGGGCCATCCCGGACCGAAAGGCAACGTGGAGTACTTCATCTTCTTCAGCGACGCGCACACCGCCGGACCGGCGCCCCAGCCGGCCTCCGAGCTCGTCCACGGCGCCGTGGAGGCCGTGCATGGGTGAGCCCCTGCGTCGCGTAGCCGTGCTCACGCACTACCTGTCGGAGGCGACGACGGCCGCGCTGGCGCAGCTGGCCGCGGCCGCCGGCAGACTCGGCCTGGAGCTGCTGATGCCCGAGGACGAGGCTGCGAAGCACCCGGCCGCGGAGGCGCTCGGCTACCAGACCGTCGACGAGGCCGGTCTGCGGATCGCAGACCTGTGCCTGGTGTTCGGCGGCGACGGCACCATCCTGCGCAGCCTCGGGCGGCTGCTGGGCAGCGACGTGCCCACGCTGGGCGTGAACTTCGGCAACGTCGGCTTCCTGGCCTCGCTGCCCCGCGAGGGCTGGGAAGCCGGTCTCGAGGTCATGCTCGCCGGCGACCACCGCGTGGTCGACCTGCTCACCGTCGACGTCCATCTCGGCGGCAAGAGGTACAGCGCCGTCAACGACGTCATCCTCAGCCGGGTCGCGCCGCGTCACGTGCTGCAGTTGGAGTACGAGGTCGCCGGCGTCACCGTGGGCAGCATGTTCTGCGACGGGCTCATCATTGCGTCGCCCACCGGTTCTACCGCCTACAGTCTCTCGTGCGGGGGGCCGATCGTCGAGTGGAACGCGGGCGTCCTGGTGCTCAACTTCATCGCTCCGCACTCGCTGGGCTTCCGGCCCGTGATCCTTCGTCCGGACCACGTGATCATGGCGCGCAACGTCTCCCCGCTGCAGGAGGCGGAGCTGGTCGTCGACGGCGACACCGTCGGCACGCTGCGCTGCGGCGACGAGGTGCGCGTCTCCGCAGGCCCGCAGGTCGCACACCTGCTCATGCAGAACGAAGGCTCGTTCTACCAGAACGTCGAGGAGAAGCTCTTCGACCGTAGAGATGCTCGCTGAGCTCGGCATCGACGACCTCGTGCTGATCGCCGGGGCCCGGCTGGAGTTCTCTGCGGGCCTCAACGTCATCACGGGGGAGACTGGAGCGGGGAAGAGCCTCCTCGCCCAGGCGATCGGTCTCCTGATGGGCCAGAGAGGCGGCGACGAGCTCGTGCGCCCGGGCGCTCCCAGGGCACTGGTGCAGGCGCTCTTCGAGAACGGCGACGAGACGCTGGCGGTGGCCCGCGAGCTGCCGCGCGGCGGCCGCTCGCGGGTACGCATGGACGGGCTCCTGAGCTCCGCCGCCGCAGTGGAGGACGCTCTTCGGCGGCGCCTCGCCTTCTACGGCCAGCTCGAGCACACCCGGCTCCTCCAGCTCGAGCGCCAGCTGGATCTGCTCGACGGAGCGGTCGCCGACGAGGTCGAGCCGCTCAGAGCCGCCTACGCAGAGGCGTACGCGCGCGCACGCGCGCTCACCCGCGAGCTGGACGACCTCCGCGGCGCCGGACGTGACCGCGAGCGCGAGCTCGACATGCTCCGCTACCAGGTGAGCGAGATCGAGGCGGCCGGCGTGGAGCCGGGCGAGGACGAGCGGCTGGCGCACGAGCGGGAGCGGGCGCGGCACGCCGGCAAGCTGCTCGAGCGCACCGGCGGTGCGCTCGCGTTGCTGGCCGGTGAGGCCGAGGGCGCCGCGCTCGACGGCGTGCGCGTGGCGCAGCGTCTCGTCGACGAGGCGGCCTTGCTCGACGAGAGCCTGTTCTCGTCGGCGCAGCGGCTCGGCGCCCTCACCGTCGAGCTGGACGATCTTTCCGCGGCGCTGCGCGACTACATCGACGGGCTGGACGTCGACGCCGCGCACCGCGATGCGCTCGAGCTCCGCTACGACAAGCTCAAGGGGCTCATGCGCAAGTACGGCGGCTCCGCGGACGAGGTGCTCGCCTACCTCGAGGAGGCCCGGACGCGGCTCGGTGCGCTCGAGGAGTTCGCCGCCGACGAGGAGTCGCTGGTGGCGCGGGTCGAGGCGGCGCAGGCGGAGGCCGCCGCCACGGCCGGGCGCCTCAGCGCGGCGCGGCGGCGGTTCGCGCCCGTGGTCGCCGGGCGCATCGAAGAGGAGCTCCGCGGCCTCGCCATGCCGCACGCGAGCTTCGCCATCGAGGTCACGTCTCGCGGAGCCGGATGGGATGGCCTTGGGCCGCACGGCGCCGACGATGTGGAGTTCATCTTCGGCGCCAACCCCGGCGTGCCACCGCGCCCGCTGCGCGAGACGGCTTCGGGCGGCGAGCTCTCGCGAGCCATGCTGGCTATCCGCGGGCTCGTCAATCTCGGCGACGACGTCGAGACGCTCATCTTCGACGAGGTCGACACGGGGATCGGCGGCGTGACCGCGGCGGCGCTCGGAGAGCGGCTCCGCCGCCTGGCCGAGCGTCGCCAGGTACTCTGCATCACGCACCTGCCGCAGGTGGCGGCGTTCGCGGACAGGCAGTTCGCCATCGCCAAGGAGAGCGATGTCGGCGAGGGCACCACAGAGACGGTCGTGCGCCGCGTCGACGGCGCCGCGCGCCTCGCCGAGCTCTGCCGCATGCTCGGAGCTGCCCCCGACGACGCGGCCGCCCGCAGCCACGCGGAGAGCCTCCTCGCCAAGGCGTCGGGCGCTGCGTGAGAACGGCCCGGCGCGCCTTGCGGCGGCCGGACCCGATGGTATACTTGCCCGCGTGATTCGTGGGCTCGCCGGGCATATCATCGTGCCGGCCCGTCGTCTTCGAACGGGCGTGACTCCGGCCCCACAAAATCCCCTGCCCGTCTGCTGCAGATCCGCCGTGCCCCGGGTGCGTCTCCTGGTGGGTGCGACCGGAGTGTTCGACGACGGCTGCGTACGGACCGGCGGGGTCGACACCAGGAGGGCAGGGGAGGCATGACCAAGCACATCTTCGTCACCGGAGGCGTGGTCAGCGGGCTCGGCAAGGGCATCACGGCGGCGTCGGTCGGCCGGCTCCTCAAGATGCGCGGGCTCAGGGTCGGGAGCCAGAAGTTCGACCCGTACATCAACGTCGACCCCGGCACCATGAGCCCGTTCCAGCACGGCGAGGTGTTCGTCACCGAGGACGGGGCCGAGACCGATCTCGACCTCGGCCACTACGAACGCTTTCTCGACGAGTTCGTCCAGCGCGACTCCAACGTCACCACCGGCGGCATCTACAACAGCGTGATCACCAAGGAACGGCGCGGTGACTACCTCGGCGGCACGGTGCAGGTGATCCCGCACATCACCAACGAGATCAAGAGCCGCGTACACCGCCTGGCCAAGAACACGGAGGTCGACGTCCTCATCACCGAGGTCGGCGGCACCGTCGGCGACATCGAGAGCCTCCCGTTCCTGGAGGCCATCCGCCAGTTCCGCAAGGACGTCGGCCGCGAGAACGTCCTGTACATCCACGTGACGCTCGTTCCGGTCATCGGCGTGGTCGGCGAACCCAAGACCAAACCGACGCAGCACTCTGTCGCCGAACTGCGCGAGATCGGTATCCAGCCGGACATCATCGTGGCGCGCTCCGAGGAGCCGCTCTCGCAGGGCATCCGCGAGAAGATCGCCCTCTTCTGCGACGTCGACCCGGAGGCCGTCATCTCGGCCAGCGACGCCGACGACATCTATCGTGTGCCGCTACGGATGCACCGCGAGAAGCTGGACGACCTCGTGGTCAAGATGCTCGGACTCGACGTCGGTCCGCCCGACCTCACCGAGTGGAAGGCGCTCGTCGAGCGCATCGACGCCTGCGACCGGCCGGTGACCATCGCCCTGGTCGGCAAGTACGTCCAGCTCCACGAGGCATATCTCTCGGTCTGGGAGGCGCTCAAGCACTCCGCCATCCATCACGGCCGCAAGCTCGACCTGCGGTGGATCGACTCCGAGGAGCTCAGCGACGCGACCGTCGCCGAGAAGCTGGGCGGCGCCGACGGCGTGATCGTGCCCGGCGGCTTCGGTCAGCGCGGCATCGAGGGCAAGATCGACGCGATCCGCTACTGTCGCGAGAACAAGGTACCCTTCCTCGGCGTGTGCCTCGGCATGCAGTGCGCCGTCGCCGAGTTCGCGCGCGACGTGTGCGACATGACCGGCGCGAACTCCACCGAGTTCGATCCCGAGACCGCGTACCCCATCATCGACCTCCTTCCCGAGCAGAAGAACGTGGAGGACATGGGCGGGACCATGCGGCTCGGTGCCTCCCACGTGAAGCTCGTGCCCGGCACCAGGGCGCAGATCGCCTACGACGAGGACGAGGTCTGGGAGCGGCACCGTCATCGCTACGAGGTCAACAACGACCTGCGCCCGCAGCTCGAGGCCGCCGGGCTCGTGGTGAGCGGTACCACGCCGGACGGTCGTCTGGTCGAGATCTGCGAGCTGGCCGACCATCCATGGTTCGTCGCCTCCCAGTTCCACCCAGAGTTCAAGTCGCGGCCCACGCGGCCGGCGCCGCTCTTCCGCGACTTCGTGGGCGCCGCCGCTCGCCTGCGCAGCGAGCGCGAGGATGAGCTGGAGGACGTGTGCGCCCAGACGTAGAGGGCGAGCTCCTCGAGCTCTTCGTGCGCCTGGCCGGCATCGCTTCGCCGACCGGCGCCGAGCGCGAGATCGCCGACGTCGTCAAGCGGTACACCGACAAGCTCGGCTTGCGCATCCACGAGGACGCCAGCGCCCCCGTCACCGGCTGCGGCTGCGGCAACCTCGTCGTCAGCGTCCCGGGCCGGGGGGAGGCGCCGCCCATCGGTCTGTGCGCGCATCTCGACACGGTCCCCGTCGCGAGTGCGCCGCGGGTCGTGGTCGAGGACGGCTTCGTGCGCAGCGACGGCGAGACGATCCTTGGGGCCGACGACAAGGCGGCGGTCGCGGTCCTGCTGTTCCTCGCACGCGACCTGGCGGCCGAGCCGCCCGCCGGTGGCGTCGAGATCGTCTTCACCGCCGGGGAGGAGGCCGGGCTTCTGGGCGCCAAGGCCCTCGACCTCGGGCTGCTCGAGGCGCGACGGATGTTCGTGCTGGACAGCGACGGGGCGCCCGGCACACTGATCATCGGAGCCCCGACACAGAAGCGGATCGACGCCGAGTTCCGCGGCGTGGCGGCCCATGCCGGCATCGCGCCCGAGCGCGGGCGAAGCGCGATCGTCGCCGCGGCGCGCGCCATCGCCGCCATGCGCCTCGGGCGCCTCGACGACGAGACCACGGCCAATGTGGGCATCGTGAGCGGCGGGACCGCCGCCAACGTGATCCCCGAGCACTGCGTCGTGCGCGGAGAGGCGCGCAGCCGCGACCCGCTCAAGGTGACGGCACAGGCGGAGCACATGGTCGACGCCATCTCTACCGAGGCCGCGGCCTGCGGTGTCGACGTGGAGATCGACGTGCGTGAGGCATTCCGCGGCTATCGTCACGACGACGAAAGCCCGCTGCTGGTCGTCGCCGCGGAGGCGGCCACCTCCGCCGGCTTGGAGCCGCGCCTGGTCGAGGGCGGCGGCGGCTCGGACGGCAACGTCTTCAACGCCCGCAGTCTGCCCGCGCTGACCCTCGGCGTGGGATTCGAGAATGCGCACTCGCCGCGGGAGCGCATGAGCATCCGGCGCCTCGGCGAGCTCTACGCCATGGCGGCGGGTGTGGTGCGCGCCGCGGGCACGGCCGCGTAGCGGCCGCGGGGCGGCGCGTGGGCACACGGCAAGACAGTGGCCGGTCCGGGACTCCGGACGATCCTCTGGTGGTCGAATTCCTCGAGTACGTGCGCTACGAGCGCGGCCTCAGCCCGAACACGGTGGCGGCGTACGCGCGCGACCTGGGCGCCTTCGGCGCGTTCCTGGCGGCGGCGGGCGCCCGGCCCGGCGAGGCCGGCGCGGACGACGTCCGCGCCTACTTCGCCGGTCCTGGCGGGGACGGCGCCTCGTCGAGCGTCGCCAGGCGGACCGCGGCCGTCCGTGTCTTCTACGCCTACCTGGTCCGGGAGGGCGTCCGCGAGGACGATCCAGCGGTTCTGCTCCGTACCCCCAAGCGTCCTCAGGAGCTGCCGCGCGTCCTCTCCGTCGAAGAGGTCGAGGAGATCTTCGCCGCCGTCGTCGCGGCCGGCCCGCTCGGGCAGCGCGATCTCGCCGCGCTCGAGCTGCTCTACGGCTGCGGACTTCGTGTGAGCGAGCTCGTCGGCCTCCGCGACGGCGACGTGGACATCGAAGGCGGCCTCGTGCGCTGCGTCGGCAAGGGCGACAAGGAGCGCGTCGTTCCCATGGGCGGCGCGGCGGCGTCCGCCGTGAGCCGCTACCTCGCCGACGGGCGGCGGGTCCTGCTGCGCGGCCGCCGCCGTCCGGAGCTCATCCTGAATGCCCGGGGCGGGCCGCTCACGCGCCAGGGTTTCGCCTACATCCTGCGTCGCGTGCTGGCGCGCGCCGATATGCTCGGGGCCGCCAGCGCCCACACCTTCCGGCATTCGTTCGCCACACACCTCCTCGCCGCCGGCGCCGACCTGCGCAGCGTGCAGGAGATGCTCGGCCACGCCAACGTGGCCACGACGCAGCTGTACACTCACGTGACCGTCGAGCACCTCCGGGAGGTGTTTCTCGAGACGCACCCCCGGGCGCGCCGGCGGCGGGGTGGGGAGGAGGACTAATGCCCGTAGAGCCACCGAGTGCACGAAGTGCTAGTGAGCGGCTGCCGGCCCGGAGGGCGTCGCGGCGGACGGAGTCATGACGCGTGTGTTCGTGTGCGTGCTGGACGGCTGCGGAGCGGGAGCGCTGCCCGACGCGGCCGCCTACGGTGACGAGGGGTCGGACACGCTGCGGCACGTGCTCGAGCGCACCGCCGTGCCGCTGCCCAACCTGGCGGGTCTCGGGCTGGGCGAGGTCGTCGGGCTGCCGCTGGGCGCGCCGCGCGCCGAGGCGACGTACGGCCGGCTCGTCGAGCGCGGCGCCGGCAAGGACACGACCACGGGCCACTGGGAGATGATGGGCGTCGTGCTCGAGCGGCCGTTCCCCACGTACCCGGACGGCTTCCCGCCGGAGGTGATCGAGCCCTTCGAGGCGGCGATCGGCCGGCGCGTGCTGTGCAACCGGCCGGCGTCCGGTACCGCCATCATCGAGGAGTTCGGCGACGAGCACGTAGCCACGGGGCGGCCCATCGTGTACACGTCCGCCGACTCCGTCTTTCAGATCGCCTGTCACGAGGACGTCGTGCCCGTGCCCGAGCTGTACTCGTGGTGCGAGATCGCCCGGGCCATCCTGCAGGGGCCGCACGCCGTCGGGCGTGTGATCGCGCGCCCATTCGACGGCGCGTCCGGCTTCTACGCGCGGACGCCGCGGCGCCGCGACTTCTCGCTGGCGCCGCCCGGGCCGACGTACCTCGACCTGCTTCGCGAGCGAGGCATCCCGGTGGTCGGCGTCGGCAAGATCGGGGAGATCTTCGTCCAGCGCGGCGTGGACGTGGACGACCACACCACCGACAACACCGCCGGCATCGCCGCCTGCGCGCGACACCTGCGCGAGATGGAGCAGGGTCTGCTGTTCGCCAATCTCGTCGACTTCGACCAGGTGTGGGGCCACCGCAACGACGTCGCAGGGTTCGCCGGCGGTCTGGCCGAGGTCGACGCCGCGCTCCCGCTCTGGGAGGAACTGCTCGGCCCTGAGGACGTCCTGATGCTGTGCGCCGACCACGGCGTCGATCCGACGACGGAGAGCACCGACCACTCGCGAGAATACTCGCCGCTGCTGGGGCTGGGGCTCGCGCCGGGACGCTACGACGGCGCCCAGGAAGACGTCGGCGCCACGGCGTTCGTGCATCTGACGGGGGAGGAACCACCTCTTCCGGGGCGGCCGATCGGCTGATGGCCGGCCCGGAGGAAGCGGCGCTGCGGCGCGTCGCCGCCTGGCGGCCGCACGCCGCGGCGGTGTACGGCTCTGGGCTCTGGGCTCTGCCTGAGGGCGCGTCCGTCGTGGAAGAGCTGCCCTACTCCGCCCTCGGGTGGCCGACCGGCGCCGTGCCCGGCCACCACAACGTGCTCCGGCTGGCGCGTGTGCCCGTGGCGGACGGGCCCGAGCTGCGCCTGGCGCTCGCCTGCGGGCGTCCGCATCGCTACGAGGGCTGGACCGACGCCGAGCTCGAGGCGCCGGTGCGCGCGCTGGCGCGCGCCGGGGTGAGGCGGCTCGTGCTCACCAACTCGTGCGGCGCCCTGCGGCTCGGCGTCGCCGTCGGCGGGGCCGTCGTCTGCGCCGGCGTCGTGGATCTGCAGCGCCCTCCCGAGGACGAGACGCCCGAGTGCTTGCGGGTGTGTACGGACGAGGAGGCCGCGCGCGTCGCCGCGGCGCTCGGCGTCGACGCCGCGGAGGGCGCCGGAACCTACGTCTCCGTCTGCGGCCCACAGTTCGAGACGCCGGCGGAGGTGGCCTGGCTCGGCGGGTACGGGGACGTCGTCGGCATGTCGGCCGCGCCGGAGGTTCGCGCCGCCGGCGAGTCGGGCGTAGAGTGCTGTCTCCTGGCGCTGGTGGCCAACGTCGCGGCCGCGGTGGGCTCGCACGACGACGTGCTCGCCGCCGGCGGCCGACTCGCCCGGCTGCTCGCCGCCGGGCTCGTGGACGCGCTCGTCGCCCGCTGGCCTGACCTGCTGGACGCCCCGCGAGGGGGGGAGTGACCGTGAACTTCGTGCACGACGTGATCGCCTGGAAGCGCGACGGCAACGAGCTCGACGAAGGACGCGTGCGCGCGTTCGTCGAGGGTGTGGTGAGCGGCGCCGTCCCGTCGTATCAGGCGAGCGCCCTGCTCATGGCCATGGTCCTCCGGGGCCTGAGCGACGACGAGACCCTTCACCTGGCCCGGGCCATGGTCGACAGCGGCAAGATGCTCGACCTCAGCGTGCTCCGCCGCCCTGTCGTGGACAAGCACTCGAGCGGCGGCGTCGGCGACAAAGTCACGCTGGTGCTGGCGCCGCTGGTCGCCGCCTGTGGCGCCGTCTTCGGCAAGATGTCCGGGCGCGGGCTCGGGCACACCGGAGGTACGCTGGACAAGCTCGAGTCCATCCCCGGCTTTCGCATCCAGCTTCCGCAGGGCGACTTCCTGCGACAGCTGGAGCGGATCGGGGTCGCCGTGGTCAGTCAGAGCGAACGGATCGTGCCCGCCGACCGGCTGCTCTACGCGCTGCGCGATGTGACCGGAACGGTGGAGTGCGACGGGCTGATCGCGGCCAGCATCATGGCGAAGAAGGTCGCCAGCGGCACGTCGGCCGTCGTCCTCGACCTCAAGGTGGGCCGCGGCGCCTTTGCGGCCGATCTGGAGCATGCGCGGGAGATCGGCCGCCTCTGCCGCCTCGTCGGGCGGTCCTACGAGCTCCCGACGACGTGTCTGTACACGGCCATGGACGCGCCGCTCGGCCGGACCGTGGGCAACCGGCTCGAGGTCGAGGAGGCGTGGCAGGTGCTCCGCGGCGAAGGCCCTCGTGACGTGCGCGAGGTCACCTTGGAGCTGGCCGCCGAGCTGCTGCCGCTCTCGGACGCCGGCGTCGACGGGGGAGAGGCTCGCGCACGAGCGGAAGCGGCGCTGGACGACGGCCGCGCCGCCGAACACTTCGAGCGCTGGTGCTACGTCCAGGGGGGGCGCTGGCAGCCGGGCGAGTTCCACCGTCTCGCCGGGCACGAGGTCCGGGCGACGCGGGCGGGGTTCGTCACGGCGATCGATGCCCTCGCCGTGGGCCGTGCGGCTCAGCTCTCCGGTGCGGGCCGGCGCACGGTCGACGACACCGTCGACCCGGCGGCGGGAGTCGTACTCGAGCGTGCGGTGGGCGACGCGGTGGAGGCGGGTGAGCCGCTGGCCGCCGTGTTCTCGCGGGACCCGGCGCGGCGGCGTGAGGCCTGTAACGTGCTCGAATCCGCGTTCGGTGTCGACGACGCGCAACCTGCGCCGCGGCCGATCATCCTCGGCCGGGAAGATTGACGTCGCGTGGCCGTGCGGCGACTCGCGGTCGACAGCTCCTGGCAGGGCGACGGCGCGGCACGCTCGGAGTGGCAGGTCGATAGCGATGAGGAGCACGGATGACTGTGTCTCGAGTGGAGTCACGGTGAACTTCGCAGGCCGCTGCGGACAGCAGCGTGCCGCCCTGGCGCCGGGAGACTGCCCGTGAGGGTCGTCGGCGGGACCTGGCGCGGCAGGCCGTTGACGGCTCCGCCGGGACGCGGGACGCGTCCGACCTCGGACAAGGTACGCGAGGCGATGTTCGACGTCCTGCTCGCCCTGCCGGAGGTGCGTGATCGTACGGCCGCCGCCCTGTCGGCGACTGACGAGGCCGGGGCGGGACCGCTGGCCGGCCACGTCGCTCTCGACGTCTTCGCGGGCAGCGGCGCGCTCGGGATCGAGGCTCTCTCACGTGGCGCCGACCGCTGCACGTTCGTCGAGTCGGCGCCGCCGGCGCTGCGCGCCCTGCGCGCGAACCTCGCGCGGCTCGGCGTCCCGGCAGGACGCGCCGGCGGTCCGGACGCGACCAGCGCCGTCGTGGCCGGAGACGCGCGGCGGGCGCTGGCGGCTGACGCCCGCCGCGGCGCACGGTATACTCTCGTGTTTGCGGACCCGCCGTACGATGTGTACGAGCAGGTCCGTCCCGCCCTTGCGAGGCTGCTGGGGCGGGTGCTGATCCCCGGTGCGGTGCTGGTCATCGAGTCCGCCGCCGGCACACCGGCCGGGTTGCCCTGGAGCGTCGTACGCGAGAAGCGTTACGGCGACACGCGGGTCACGTTCCTCGTGGCCGGCGCCGAGCCGCAGGCAGAAGGAGAACCAGCAGACTGATGCCCAGCAACGTCACCGCCATCTGTCCGGGCACGTTCGACCCCGTCACCGTCGGCCACCTCGACATCATCACGCGCGGCGCCGACAAGTTCGGCCGCGTCGTCGTCGGCCTCATCGACGTTCCGCAGCGCAAGTCGCCGTTGTTCACCCCCGACGAGCGCGAGGCGTTTCTCAGGGAGGCCCTCGCCGGTCACGACAACATCGTCGTCGACAGGTTCAACGAGCTCGTCGTGGAGTTCGCCCGCAGGTGGGACGCGCACGTCATCCTGAAGGGCTTGCGCGCCATCTCCGACTTCGAGTACGAATTTGCCATGGCTCAGCTCAATAGGAAGCTGGCGCCAGACATCGAAACAGTCTTCATGATGGCCTCGCCCGAGCACAGCTTCCTGAGCTCGAGCGGTGTCAGAGAGATAGCCGCGTTCGGAGGCTCGGTCGCAGACCTGGTGCCCCCGGCCGTCGCCCGCCGCTTGGCGGAAATCTATCCGCCTCGCAGGTGAGGCCACCCAAGGAGGGTGCTGAGTATGGACGTGCTCGTTCTCATCGACAAACTGGATGACATCATCCACAACGCACGATCGGTGCCGCTCACCGACAGCGTCATGATCGATCGCGAAGAGATCTACGACATCCTCGACCAGATGCGCTCGACCATCCCCGAGGAGATCAAGCAGGCGCGCTGGATCGTCAAGGAGCGCCAGGAGATGCTCTCCGAGGCCAAGCAGGAGGCCGAGCGCGTGCTCGCCGAGGCTCAGGACCGCGCCGACAGGCTCGCCTCCGAGACCGAGGTCGTGCGCCTCGCCGAGAAGAACGCGCAGCAGGTCATGGAGGACGCTCGCGAGCGCGAGCGTGAGATCCGCCTGGGCGCCGAGGACTATGCCGACGAGGTCCTGGGCAATCTCGAGATGAACCTCGACAAGTTCATCTCCGCGGTGCGCCGCGGCCGCGAGCGACTCCAGGGTCGCGGCGCGGACGACGATCTGCAGCCGTAAGGTGATGGCGTAGCCCGATCATGCGGGTTGATCATGCGGAGAATCGACCTACATTCCCTGCGTTTTGGCGACTCCAGCGAAGTCTGGCGATCGCTGCCGGTCGAGGTCGCGCCGTTTCTGTACGGCGGCCTCGAGTACCGCGTGCCCGACGACGTGGTCGAGGCGGACCTCACCGCAGCGCGCGTCGGCGACAACCTGACGCTTTCTCTGGCCGTCGACACGCGCATGCTCGGCCCGTGTCACCGCTGTCTCGCCGACGCGGATGTCGATGTGGAAGCCGGGGGCGTCGAGTACGTCCGTCACGGCGACTCCGAGACGGATGATGAGGATGAACCCTACGTCGTCTCGCACCAGGTGGACCTCGAGCGCTGGGTCCGCGATCTCATCGCCGAGGCCCTGCCGCAGAAGCTGCTCTGCCGTGACGACTGTCGCGGGCTCTGTCCGGTCTGTGGCGTCGATCTCAACGCCGACCCCGCCCATCGGCACGAGGAAGCGTGAGCGGCGGCCGTATGGTACAGTTCCGTGTCTGGTTGACCTGAGGAGACTCCATGCCCGTACCCAAGAAGAAAACCTCTCAGCGGCGCCGCGACCAGCGTCGGTCGCAGCAGAAGCTCGTCGTCGACACGGCCAGCGTCTGCCCGCAGTGCAAGAGTCCCAAGCTCCCACATCGCGCCTGCACCAAGTGCGGCACCTACAAGGGCCGCGAGGTCATCGTCCTCGACGCGGACTGATGCCAGTAGGACCACGAAGTGCACGCAGCGCTGTTGAGCGGCCGCCGGCCCGAAGGGCCCCGCGGCGGCCGCACTGAGCCCGGCCGGGCTGACCGTGCTGAGATCCCTCTACATCGCCTCCACCCAGGGCAGCGGCGGTAAGACAACCATCGCCGTCGGCCTCTGCATGGCCCTGCGCAAGCGCGGCCTGGATGCAGGCTACTTCAAGCCGGTAGGGACGCTGGCGGCGCACGCCGACGGCGTCCTGCTCGACGAGGACGCCGAGTTCGTGGCCGGCGTGCTCGATCTGGACGACGCCCTCAGCGACATCTGCCCCGTCGTCCTCGACGAGGACGCGCTGCACGATGTGCTCAGCGGCAGCGAGGTCGACGCCATGAGCCGCGTGAAGCGCGCCTATGAGCGCGTCAGCGCCGGCAAGGACATCCTCGTCTGTGAGGGTCTCGGCGAGATCTGGCAGGGCCGCTTTCTGCGTACCAGCGGCGCCGAGGTCGTCGCCGAGCTCGACCTCGGCACGCTGCTCGTCGCCAAGTTCGCAGGCGCCCGTCTGCTCGACGACATCATCTACGTCAAGGACGCCCTGAAGCAGCACCTGCTCGGCGTCCTCTTCAACATGGTCCCGGAGTCGCGGCTGCCCCTCGTGCGCGACGACTACACCCGCTTCCTCGCCACGAGCGACATCGCCAGCTACGGCGCGCTCGTCTCCAGCGCCATGCTCTCAGCCGTCTCCGTCGCCGAGATCGTCGAGGCCCTCGACGGCACCTACGTGTGCGGCGAGCGTTTCGGCGGCGGCCTGGTCGAGACGTACATGATCGGCGCGATGAGCTCCGAGCACGCGCTCCGCTACTTCCAGCTCACGCCCAACAAGGTCGTCATCGTGGGTGGCGACCGGGCCGAGATCGTGCTCGCTGCGCTCGATACGCCGACCGTCGCGGTGGTGCTCACCGGCAACTACGTGCCCAGCCGCGCCGTGATCGAGCGGGCGGAGGAGCGCGGAGTCCCGCTGGTATCGGTCGAGATCGACACCGTCACCGCCGCGGACGGCATGCGCCGGCTGTTCGGGCGCCTGCGGGTCAAGGAGCGCTCGAAGATCGACCTCATCGCCGAGCTCATCGACGAGGCGGTCGACGTCGACCGCCTGGTGCGCGACCTGCAGGCATGAGCCCCCCGAAGCGCCGTCCCTACACTTCGCCGCACGCGGTCACGGCCTCCTGGACCGCGCTGACCGACGACCGCGTCGTGCGCATCGTGGTCGACGCAGCCGGCGGCGACAACGCACCGGACGAGATCGTGCGCGGCGCGCTCGAGGCCTCCGGCCCCCAGTCGCACGTGATCTTCGTCGGCGACGAGCCGCGTGTGCGTGCCCTGCTGCCGGCTGACGCGCAGAACGTGAGCGTCGTGCACGCCTCCGAAGTGATCGGCTACGACGAGGAGCCGGCGACCGCGGCTCGCGCCAAGACCGGCTCCAGCATCGTCGTCGGCCTCAAGCTGGTGCATGCCGGCGAGGCCGACGCCTTCGTGAGCGCCGGCAACACCGGCGCCGTGGTCGCCGCCAGCGTCCTCTACGTGCGCCGGACGCCCGGCGTGAAGCGGCCGGCCATCTGCACCATCATGCCGGCCATGCCGGCGCCGGTCGCCTTTCTCGACGTCGGCGCCAACGCCGAGGTGCGTGCCGAGTTCCTGCGCCAGTTCGCGATCATGGGACAGGCGTTCGCCCGCGAGGTCATGGGCATCGCCGAGCCGAGCATCGGCCTGCTGAGCATCGGCGAGGAGCCCAGCAAGGGCACCCCAGATGTCATCGAGGCGCACCAGCTCATCGCCGCCGACAAGCGCATCGCTCACTTCTACGGCAACATCGAGGGCCGCGACATCATGAACCGGCTGGTCGACGTCATCGTCACTGACGGGTTCACCGGCAACGTCGGTCTCAAGACTATCGAGGGATCGGCCAAGGCCATCCTCGGCGCCCTGCGCGCCACCATCATGCTCAATCCGCTGACGAAGTTCGGGGGGCTGCTCCTGCAGAAAGACCTCCAGACCCTCAAGGACGCGCTCAATCCCGAGGAGTTCGGCGGCGCGCTGCTGGTCGGCATGAACGCGCCCGTCGTCATCGCGCACGGCAACTCACGTGCCAGAGGAATCGCCCAGGCGGTCCGTATGGGCCGTCGCGGCGCCGTCAGTGATCTGCTTCCGACGATCGCCCGCGAGCTTGGGACGTCGGGCACGGCGGTGTAGACTCTCCCAAACTCGGCCGGAGGTTCGCTAGATGACCCGTGAAGAGGTGTTCGAGCACGTGAAGGGGATCCTCGTCGAGACCCTGAGCGTCGACGAAGACAAAGTCACCATGGATGCCCGTTTCCAGGAGGACCTGGAGACCGATTCCCTCGACCTGGTCGAGCTCGTCATGACCATGGAGGAGAAGTTCGGCATCAAGATCACCGACGAAGAGGCCGCCCAGATCAAGACGGTCGGCGATGCGGTCGACTTCGTCATGACGCGGGTCGACGCCTAACCGCGCCGATCCCTCAGGGGGCGATGAGGGGGTGTCTCCTGCAAGCAGGAGGCGTCCCCTCGTCGTCGTGGAGCAGTCTCCATGACTCATCGACTTCTCGCGCTCGCGCAGCAGCTGGACCAGGCGACCATGCGCCAGGTGTTCACGCACACCTCCTGGGCGCCGGATCGCGTGCGTTCCTACGAGCGGCTGGAGTTCCTCGGCGACAGCGTCCTCAGCCTGTGCATCACCACGGAGCTGTATCGCCGCTTCCCCGACTTCGCCGAAGGGCATCTGGCGCGGCTGCGGGCGTACATCGTCAGCCGCGCCACCTGTGCCCGGGTCGCCGGCAAGCTCGGCCTCGGCAAGATGCTCCGGGAGCACGGAGGCTCCGGTGACGGCAGCGACGCCACGCTGCTGCAGAGCAACCAGAACGTCCTCGCCGATCTCACGGAGTCGCTCATCGGCGCCGTCTACGTGACCTTCGGGTACGAGGCCGTCCGGCCGGCCGTGATCGAGGTCTTCGACGAGCACATCGTCTACGCCGAGAGCAGCTACATCGATCACAAGACGGAGCTGCAGGAGTATCTGGCGCGCAGCGGCCAGTCGGTCGCCTACAAGGTCCTCGGCTTCAGCGGGCCGCCGCACAACCGCGAGTTCGAGATCGAGGCCGTCGTCGACGGGGTCGCGCTCGGGCGCGGATTCGGCACGAGCAAGAAGCGCGCCGAGCAGGAGGCTGCCGCCGAGGCGTTGCATGAGCTGCAGGCGCGGGCCCGGCGCAGCGCCCGCAGGGCGCGCCTCCGGGGAAGTCGCTCGCGGCGGCCGCAGGCGGAGACGAAGGCCGGCCCCGGCGAAGCCGCGGGGGCCGGTTCGGTCGAGGGCGCGAACGCCGGCGCGAGCGACGCCACCGAGGTCGTCTGAGGTGTATCTCAAGGCGGTTCGCCTCAAGGGCTTCAAATCGTTCCCCAAACAGACCGAGCTGGTCTTCGAGCCCGGCGTCGGCGTGATCATCGGCCCCAACGGCAGCGGCAAGAGTAATCTGGCCGACGCCGTGATCTGGGCGCTCGGCGAGCAGAGCCCGAGCACGGTGCGCGGCTCGTCGATGCAAGACGTGATCTTCGCCGGCAGCGATGGCCGCCGCGCCAGCGCCGCCGCCGAGGTGGAGCTCACCTTCGACAACGCCGACGGCGCCCTGCCGCTGCCCACGCCCGAGGTGAGCGTCATGCGCCGCGTGGCCCGCGACGGCTCGTCGCACTACTCCATCAACCAGTCGACCTGCCGCCTGACCGACATCGTCGAGCTTCTCGCGAAGGTGGGTCTCGGCAAGGAACTGCACTCGATCATCGGCCAGGGCAAGGTCGAGTCGTTCCTCGCCGGCAAACCCGAGGACCGCCGGAGCCAGATCGAGGAGGCGGCGGGGCTGGGCGCATACAAGCGCCGCCGCGAGCGTGCCGGGCTCAAGCTGCGCGAGGTGCGCCGCAACCTGGAGCGCGCCCAGCTGCTCGAGCGGGAGGTGGGCTCGCAGCTCACGCCGCTGCGCCGGCAGGCGACTGCGGCGGAACAGCTGCGCACCGTGGAGACCGAGATCGCCGAGACGAGGGGCCGGCTCCTGTCCGGCGACCTCGTGGTCGTCGACGCTGACCTCAAGGGGCGTCGCGACGAGCTCGCCGAGATCGACGCCGAGCGGGCGCACGCCGACGACGGACTCACGCGCGTCGCCGCGGCGAGGGCGCGTGAGGAGGAGACCTTCGCGAAGAAACTGGCTGAGCGCGAGCGGGGTGCGAGGCGCCTGTTGCGCGCGCGCGTGCTCGACGGCCGGCTCGAGAGCGTGCGCCGTCTTGCCGAGCAGCGCCAGAACCTTCTCGACGAGGTGGAGCGCGCCGCGACGGCGGAGCGCGAGCGCCTCGTCTCCGAGCTCGCGGGCCGCCCCGAGGAGCACGACGACGACACGTGGCCGCAGGAAGAGAGCCGTCTGAGCGACGAGCTCGAATCGGCCGAGAGCGAGCACGCCGGCGTCTCGGCCCAGCTGGAGCTCGTCAGGGAAGCGCTGATGGAGCGCCGGGGGGTTCTTGACCGGCTCGCCGTCGAGCGCGAGACCGCACTGGCGACGGCGGCCCGCCTCGAGCGCCGCCGCGAGGCGCTGACCGGCGAGAAAGAGCGCCTCAGGGCGCAGCACGAGGCGCTCACCGCCGAGGTGGGGGTCAAGGCCGACGAGGAGCGCGAGGCTGTCGCCGCCGAGGCGGTGTCTCGCGACGCTCTCCGCGCCGCCGAGTCCACGGCCGCCACGGCGGCAGCCGCGGCCGTCGAGGCGTCGCGTCAGGCGCGGGAGGCCGACGACGCGCACCGTGCGACGCTTCTCGAGCGGCGCGCCCTCGAGGCCGAGGCCGACCACCTGCGCGCCGCGCTTCGCGACATCGAGGACGTCGGTGGCGAGGTCCTCGAGGTCGCCGGCGAGTTCCCCGGCACGGTCTCCCTCGCCGGCAGCGTCACGTGCGAGCCCGGCTACGAGCGCGCGCTTGCGGCAGCGCTGGCGCAGCTCTCCGGAGCGCTTGCCGTGCCCGAGGTGGTCGATCACTGGTCGCTGCTGGATGCGCTCAAGCGCGCCGGGGTCGGGCTCGTCCGCCTCGTCGTCCCGGCGCGGCGGCGTCCGTCGGTCGGCTTCCCGGGAGCCGCGCCGCTCGCCGACAAGGTGAGCTTTGGAGAGCATGAGGGGCTGGAGGGCGCGCTGGCCGACGTCGTCATCGTCGACGACCTGCGCGCCGTCCCGGCCGAGTTCACCGGCTTGGCCGTGACCCGGGAGGGCGAGTTCTACAGCCCGGCCGACGGGCAGATGGGCCTGGCCAGCGGCGTTCCAGCGGCCCTGCTTCTCGAGCGGCGCGCGTTGCTCGAGCGGCTCGGGGAGAAGCTCGATGCCGTCTCGGCCCGTGAGGTCCGTGAGGAGGCTGCGGTCACGCTTGCGGACGGGCGTCACGCTGCGACGCGGGAGGCCGGGGACGCGGCGGGCGCGGCAGAGCGCGAGGCGCGCATCGCCGCCGAGACAGCGGAGCGGCTCCTCGCCCAGGTGCGTGCGCGGCGACGCGACCTCGACGACCACGTGCAGCGCGACCGGCGGGCGGTCGAAGGCATCGCCGCGGAACTGGCGGATGCCGCGGCCGGCAAGGAGACCGCCGACGCCGCGGCCTCGAACGCGCTGCTTCAGGCGGAGCAATTGCGCCCCGCCGTCGCGGACGCCGAGGCCGCGCTGCACCAGGCGGAAGCGGCTCATTCGAGCTCGCTCGCGCTCGTCGCCCGTCGGCGGGTGGAGCTCGAGGAGCGGCGCGCGGCCGCCGAGCGCGCGGCCGAGCGCCGGGAGGCGGCGCGACGACGGGCGACGGCCGACAGGGAGCGTCTCGAGGAGCTCGACCGGCGGCTGGCCGATATCCCCGCCGTCCGTGACGCGTGCGCGGGCCTGCAGGCGCGCACCGGTGCTCTGCGGGCGCACGCTACGCGCCTCATCGCCCAGCTGGACACCGGCGAAGAAGAAGGAGCCGGACTGGAGCGGGGCGAGCTGCGCCGGCTGGCGGACCAGGAATCGCAGCTGCGACGGGACCTCGAGGCCGCGGGCGAGCGGCGCACGGGCGTGCAGGTGGCGCTGGCCCGCCTGGAAGACCGCCGTGCGGAGCTCGCCGCCGGCCTCGACGAGGTCAGCGAGCAGCTCGATCAGGCCGGGTTCGTGCCGCCTGCCGACGAGGTGGAGGAAGCTGGCCTCAGGGAACGCGCCCTCGCGCTCACGCGCCGCCGCGAGCGCATCGGACCGGTCAACCCGCTGGCGGAGGCGGAGTGCGCGGAGCTCTCCGAGCGCGCCGCCTTCCTGCGCGAGCAGCGGCGCGACCTCGAGAAGTCCATCGACGACCTCGAGTCGCTCATCAAGGAGCTGACGGCGCAGGTGGACGCGGAGTTCGCCGCCACCTTCGACGCCGTTCAGGAACAGTTCAGCCACATGGTGACGGTGCTGTTCCCCGGCGGTCGGGGCACGCTCAAGCTGGTGGAGCCGGACGAGGATCACCCGAAGGGTGGTGTCGCCGTCGAGGTGAAGCCGGCCAAGAAGCTCGGCAAGCGTCTGCAGTTGCTCTCGGGCGGAGAGCGCGCGCTGGTGGCGATCGCGTTCCTCATGGCGCTCGTGCTCGCGAGGCCGTGCCCGTTCTACATCCTCGACGAGATCGAGGCTGCACTGGACGACGTCAACATCGGCCGGCTCGTGCAACTGCTGCGCGACTATCGCGAGCGCACCCAGTTCGTGATCATCACGCACCAGAAGCGGACCATGGAGGCGGCCGACGTGCTGTACGGGGTCACCATGGGGCAGGACGGCGCGTCGCAGGTGGTCAGCGCGCGGATGGCCGAAGAAGAGATCGATCGCGAGGAGCGCGCCAAGGCGCAGAAGGGCCAGGGCGTGTCGCCGGCATGATACGGACGGCCGCCGAGCGGCGGCCGCGGACGGGAGACTGACGCGGAGTGGAGTGGCACGAGGTGTTCAAGGGCATCGCCGAGGCGGACGTGCCGACGGCGGTGCTGGAAGAAGAAGCGGAGGAGCGCAGGGGCCTTTTCGGCCGCCTGCGCCGCAATCTCGGCAAGGCTCGCGGCGCCGTGGTCGATGGGCTCAAGAGCGCCGTGTACGTGGGCGTGGACCGGCGACTCTACGAGCAGACCGAGGAGATCCTGATCGCCGCCGACGTGGGCGTCGACGGCACCATCAAGGTCGTCGACGAGCTCGAGCGGCGCTGCACGGCCAAGAAGATCGAGGCTCGCGAGCCGTTTCAGGACGAACTGGCCGACGTGGTCGCCGGGATCCTCCAGCCGGACGACCCGGAGCTCCAGCGCATCGACGTCTCGCACCAACCGACGGTCATCCTCATGGTGGGCGTCAACGGCACGGGCAAGACGACCACCATCGGCAAGATCGCCTGGCGCCTCAAGGAGATGGGGAAGACGCCGCTCATGGTGGCCGGCGACACGTTCCGGGCCGCCGCCGTGGAACAGCTGAGCGAGTGGGCGCGTCGCGTCGATTGCGAGATCGTGAAGCAGGCCGAGGGAGGCGATCCCGCGGCCGTGGTGTACGACGGCGTCGCCGCCGCGCGCTCGCGCGGAGCCGACGTCGTCCTCATCGACACTGCCGGCCGCCTGCACACCCAGGTCAACCTGATGCGCGAGCTGGAGAAGGTGCGCCGGGTGATCGAGAAGCAGTTGCCCGGCGCCCCGCACGAGACGCTGCTCGTGATCGACGCCACGACCGGCCAGAACGGCCTGCGCCAGGCGCAGGAGTTCAAGCAGGCCGTGGACGTGAGCGGCGTCGTGCTCACCAAGCTCGACGGGACCGCCAAGGGCGGGATCGTGGTCGCGATCCACGAGAGCCTGGGCATCCCCATCAAGCTCATCGGCGTCGGTGAGCAGCTCGAGGATCTACGGCCCTTCGAGCCGGAGGTCTTCGCGCGGGCGATCTTCGGCGGCGACGGCGACGACGCGCCGCCTGCGGGCCGGTGACGCTGCCGCTGACCACGGCGCGCCTCGTGGTGCGCGAGTTCGAGACGTCCGACCTCGAGGGGCTCGCGGACGTGTTCGCCGACCCGGCCGTGCTGTGGTGGGAGTCACAGCCGTTCACCCGCCGGCAGACCGCCGCGTGGATCGAGGCAGTCGTGGCCTGCTACGCCGCCGACGGCTTCGGCGTGTACGCGGTCGCGCTGCGCCCGTCCCGGGAGATCATCGGCTACTGCGGCCCAGAGACCAGCTGCATCGAGGGCGATCTGTTGCCCGAGATGGGCTGGGCCCTGCGCAGCGACGTCTGGGGGCGCGGCTACGCGGCGGAGGCTGCAGGCGCCGTCGTGGGGCACCTCAGAGGGCTCGGCCTGCCACGCGTGTACTCCGCCATCCTCCCGGACAACCGGCGCTCGGCGGGCGTGGCGCGCAAGCTCGGCATGACCGTGGAGCGGGTGGTCGACTGGCGCGGGGGGCCGCACGACCTTTGGGAGCTCGATCTCGCGTGAGCGTCTCCGCTCGCCCCGAGGAGCCCGCTTCGCGCCCCGTGCTACCATGACTGTCCCGCTACACGACCGGAGACGCTGATGTTCGACGCACTCACCGACCGCCTTCAGGGGGTCATGCAGAGCCTCAAGGGCCACGGCAAGCTGACCGTCGAGGACATCGACGCGGCGATGCGCGAGATCCGCCTCGCCCTGCTCGAGGCCGACGTCAACTTCAAGGTGGTGCGCGAGTTCGTCGCCCACGTCAAGGAGCGCGCGCTGGGCTCCGAGGTGATGGAGAGCCTCACGCCGGCGCAGCAGGTCGTGAAGATCGTGAACGAGGAACTCGTCGCGCTCATGGGCAGCGGCGACTCCAAGCTCGCCTTCAGCGGCCATCCCCCGACGATCGTCTTGCTGGCCGGCCTGCAGGGCTCCGGCAAGACCACCACGTGCGCCAAGCTCGCCAAGCTGCTCAAGAAGGACGGCAAGTCGCCGGTGCTCATCGCCGCCGACGTGTACCGGCCGGCGGCCATCGACCAGTTGCAGACGCTCGCCGGACGCGTTGGCGTGCCCATCTACGCGCCCGGCGCCGACGTGGACCCGGTCGACATCGCGCGCGACGGCGTCGCCTACGCGCGCCAGCACGGCGACGTGGCTATCATCGACACCGCCGGTCGTCTGCACGTCGACGAGGAGCTCATGGCCGAACTCGTCAACATCCGCGACGCCGTGAAGCCGCACAACGTGCTGCTGGTCGTCGATTCGATGACCGGCCAGGACGCCGTCAACGCCGCCGACGCCTTCAAAGGACACGTAGACCTCGACGGCGTCGTGCTCACCAAGCTGGACGGCGACGCCCGCGGCGGTGCGGCCCTCAGCGTGCGCGCCGTCACCGGCAAGGCCATCAAGTTCGCCAGCACCGGCGAGAAGCTCGACGACTTCGACGTCTTCCACCCCGATCGCATGGCGAGCCGCATCCTCGGGATGGGCGACGTGCTCAGCCTCATCGAGAAGGCTGAGGAGTCGCTGGACGAGAAACAGGCGGCGGAGATGGAGGCGAAGCTTCGCCGCGCCGAGTTCACGTTCGAGGACTTCCTCGACCAGCTCAAACAGGTGCGCAAGATGGGCTCTCTCTCCAGTATCCTCGGGATGCTGCCGGGCGTACCGGGCATGAAGGATCTGAAGAACGTGCAGGTCGACGATACGCAGCTCGACCGCATCGAAGCGATGATCTTCAGCATGACGCAGCAGGAGCGCCGGCATCCGGACATCATCGACGGGAGCCGCCGGCGGCGCATCGCGGCCGGCAGCGGCACCTCGGTCCAGGACGTCAACAGTCTGCTCAAGCAGTACCGAGAGATGCAGAAGATGCTGAGGATGTTCTCGAGCGGCAAGATGAAGGGGTTTCGCCTGCCCGGCATGAGCGGGTAGACTAGCCTACGCAGCGGAGCTAGCGAGTGGGGCGCCGCTGGCGCACCGCTCACTAGCCGACGCTGCATCACGAGTGTGCGGTGCGACAGAAGAGGCACCGCACCATGCACATTCTTGCGGCCCGCACTCGGGTCGCATAAGGTTCACGCACCGCTGCGACCCCAACGTTCGCAGCGCGCCGTTCTACTTCCCTGAGGGGGTGACACCAGTTGGCAGTGCGAATGAGATTGACCCGGGTAGGAAGCACCAAGAACCCGATCTACCGGATCGTCGTCGTGGATTCCCGCGCACGGCGTGACGGTCGCGCTATCGAGACCATCGGCCAGTACAACCCGCAGATGAACCCATCACTCATCGAGATCGATGCGGACAAGGCCAGGAAGTGGCTGGGCGAGGGCGCGCAGCCGTCGCGAACGGTCAAGAAGCTGCTCTCCATCAAGGGCATCGACAAGTAAGAGGACTTCGCTTGGACGACGGAGGGAGTAGTGGAATGCTGAAGGACCTGCTCGAGTATCTGGCGAAGTCGCTGGTCGACAGTCCAGATGAGGTCCACGTGGAAGCTACGGAAACCGACACCACCGTCGTGTTGGAGCTCTCAGTGGCGAAAGACGACGTCGGCAAGGTCATCGGCAAACAAGGGCGTATCGCCAGGGCGCTGCGCACCATCGTCAAGGCTTCGGCCGTCCGCGACGGCAAGCGCGCCATCGTGGAGATCGTCGATTAGCTCACCTGGCGAGGCTGAGGTGCGGTGTCTCGATCGAGCGCCGTACGCGGAGCGCCGTGGATCATGACCATGCGAAGCTTGTGGACCTGTGGCGTCCTCGGCAAGACACACGGTCTCAAGGGTGAGCTCTATCTGAACCTGACGCCCGATGGGCTCGAAAGGCTCCGGATGGGCACGGACTTCTACGTTGCTGGTGAGGGCGCCGGTGAGCCCCGTTCCTGCGCGGTCACGCGCGTGGGCGGGACGGACCGGCGCCCTCTCGTGCTTCTCGACCTGGCGGCGACCCGGGAAGAGGCCATCGCTCTGCAGGGCCTCGAGCTCCTCGCCTCCAGCGAGGAGCTCGACCAACAGCCCCACTATCGCGTCGGCGATATTCTGGGGCTGCCCGTCGAGACGGCGTCCGGCCGTGCCGTCGGCACCGTGCGCGATGTGCTCGAGACACCCGCCCACGAGATCCTCGCGGTCCGGCCGCCGGACGGGGGCGACGTGCTCATCCCGCTCGTCGACGAGCTCGTGACACTGGAGGACGGTGTGCTGCGCGTCGTCGACGGCCTGCTCGACGAGCCCGAGGGCTGACGCGCGTGCGCTTCGATGTCTTCACGCTGTTCCCGGAGGCGTTCGCCTGGTATCTCGGCCAGGTGCACATTCGCGCCGCCGCGGACCTCGGCCACGAGTTCGTGCTCTCGAACTACCGCGACCACACGCCCCTCAGTCACCTGCAGGTGGACGACACACCCTACGGCGGTGGCGCGGGCATGGTGCTGCGCATCGACGTGGTCTGCGCCGCGCTGGAGGCGATCTTCGGCGGCGACGCGGCGCAGGTCAGGGATGCACGACGCGTGGTCGAGCTCACGCCCAAGGGGCGCCAGCTGGACGACGCCCTCGCGACGGAGCTGGCCGGCGGCGATCTCGTGCTCCTGTGCGGACGTTACGAGGGCATCGATGAGCGCGTCGCCAACCTCGTGACCGACCGGGTCTCGATCGGTCCCTACGTGCTCTCCGGGGGCGAGATCGCCGCGATGGCGGTCCTCGACGCCGTGACGCGCAAGCTGCCGGGTGCGATCAGCAACCCGGACAGCATCGTCAGCGAGTCGCACGCGCCGGAGCTCGAAGGCGGCGCGGAGTACCCGCACTACACACGGCCGGCTGAGTTCCGCGGCTGGGAAGTGCCCGAGGTGCTGCGCAGCGGGCACCATGCCGCCATCGAGCGCTGGCGAGCGGAGCAGGTGCGAAAGCGGTAAGATGATTCTTCGTGGCCGAAGGCCGGCGCGGGTTTTGCGCCGCCCGGCCCGCCCTGCTAGACTAGCCGCCGCTTTTCTGACGAAAGACGAGGGTCCGTGAACATCATCGAGAACATCGAGCTCGAGCAGCTGCGCGAGGACGTGCCGCAGTTCAAGGCCGGCGACACCGTGAAGGTGCACTTCAAGGTCGTCGAAGGCACCCGCCACCGCATCCAGGTCTTCCAAGGCATCGTGCTCAAGCGCCAGGGTCAGGGCGTGCGCGAGACATTCACCGTGCGCAAGCAGTCTTTCGGCGTCGGCGTCGAGCGTACGTTCCCCGTGCACTCGCCCAAGATCGACAAGATCGAGGTCATGGCCATCGGCGACGTGCGTCGCGCGAAGCTTTACTACCTCCGCGGCAAGGTCGGCAAGCAGGCGCGGGTCCGCGAGAAGCAGCGCTGACCAGTCGCGGCGGGGGTCGTCTCCACCGTGAAGCGCGCCGCTGAGTACGTCGCTGTCGTCGCGATCGCCGTGCTCGTCGCGCTGGCCGTCCAGTCGTGGATCCTCAAGCCGTATCGCATCCCGTCGGAGTCGATGCTCGACACTCTGCGTCCGGGTGACCGGGTGCTCGTCAACCGCGTCACCTTCCACCTTCGTGACCCCCAGCGTGGGGACGTGATCGTCTTCCACTATCCGGAGGATCCGGAGATCGTCTTCATCAAGCGGGTCGTCGGCGTGCCCGGCGATGTCCTCGAGGTGAGGGATGGGCGTCTCTACGTGAACGGCAAGAAGGCGCCCGAGCCGTACGTCCACCGCACCGACGGCCGCCTCGACCCGACGGTCGCGCAGGCCGCCATCAAGGGGAGCACGGTGCACGACCCCTGGTCTCTGGCGGAGCCGTTCCGCGTGCCGGCGGCCAACTACTTCGTGATGGGCGACAACCGTACCGACAGCGACGACAGCCGTGACTGGGGCACCGTGCCGAGCAGCGCGATCGTCGGTGAGGGCCTCGCCACGTACTGGCCGTTCTCGCGCCTGCGGGCGCTCTGATACACTCCCGCAGGCGAATCAGGAGAGTGATGAACACCACGCAGGGCGCTCCGGGCGACCAGGCCGTCAAAGGCGGCAAGAAGGCCTCGACGGGCCGCACGATCATCGAGTACGCCGTGCTGGCGGTGGTCGCCATCTCCGTGGCCCTCCTCATCCAGGCGTTTCTCGTCAAGCCGTACAGGATCCCCTCCGAGTCCATGGAGGACACCCTTCTGATCGGCGACCGTGTGCTCGTCGACCGCCTCTCCTGGCGGTTCTCGGATCCCGAGCGCGCCGACATCGTCGTCTTCCACCCGCCCTTCACGGGTCCCGTGCTGATCAAGCGCATCATCGGCATGCCCGGCGATGAGGTCTCGCTGCGCGACGGCGCCGTGTACGTCAATGGTGGGCCCCTCGAAGAGCCCTACGTGCGCAAGATCGGCGGCAAGACCGTGCCCTCCGAACCCTTTGACAACGGCCTTCCGTGGTCGCTGCAGAAACCGTACAAGGTGCCCGCGGACAGCTACTTCGTCATGGGCGACAACCGCATCGACAGCGGCGACAGCCGCGAGTTCGGCCCGGTGTCGCGTAGCCAGCTGGTAGGCAACGCGTTCGCCCGCTACTGGCCGCCGGCCCGCATCGGCGGCGTCGACTGATGGCGATTCGCGGCCTGCAAAGGCCCAGGGTGTGGTGAAGTAGAGCGCCTGCCGCGGCCGTGAACGAACGTTTCGCCTTCGATCTCGCGGCCGCCGGCGCAGACGGCGCCGCCGTCGCCGGCGCCGACGAGGCCGGGCGTGGTTGTCTCGCCGGTCCGCTCGTCGCCGCCTCTGTGTGCCTCGACTACGCCGTGCTGGACGAGGCGGACTTCGCGGCCCTCGGCGGTCTGGACGACTCCAAACGCCTCACCGCCTCCCGTCGGGAGATCCTCTACGCGGAGATCGTGAGGCGTGCACGCCAGGTGGTGGTCGTGCAGTGTTCGCCGGGCACGATCGACCGAGACGGCCTGCATCGCTGCAATCTCGGCTCTCTCGCCCGTGCCCTCGAGCGGCTCGAGCCCGCGCCGGACGTGGCGCTCGTCGACGGCTTCAGTCTGCGCGGCTGCGCGCGTGAGCACCGGGCGGTCGTCGGCGGCGACCGGCTCTCCGCCGCCATCGCCGCGGCCTCCATCGTCGCCAAGGTCACCCGCGATCGCTTGATGCGCACGCTCCACGAGTCCTATCCCGCGTACGGCTTCGACCGTCACGTCGGCTACGCGACCGCCGCCCACCGGGCGGCGATCACGGAGCACGGCGTGTGCGATCTGCACCGCCTCTCGTTCGGCAGCGTCGCCTACCGGCAGCTCGGCCTGGGTCTGGACGCCGCGACCGACCGCTGAGTCCCCGGTGGCGCTTGCTCTCCGGTGGACCCTTCGCTGCCTTCGCGGAAGCAGAGCCGGCGCCGACGGGCCGCGCCGCATGGTTGGCAATCGCCAACGTCACCCGCTAGACCCCATCGGCACCATGTGAGCCGTCGCGGCCGCCCTCTACGCTGGCCCGGTGAACGCTTGCCAATAGTTCGGTCGCGCCGCTGAGTCGGCGGCAGCCCGCCACCTCATGCGGGAGGGCTGGACTGTCCTCGGGCGCAATGTGCGCGTCGGCCGCGGTGAGCTGGATCTCATCGTGCGCCGTGGCGACGTGTTGGCCTTCGTCGAGGTCAAAGCTCGGCATACCGAGTCGTTCGGAGCGCCGGAGGACGCCGTCGACACGCGCAAACGCCGCCAGGTCGCTCGCCTCGGCGAGCTCTGGCTGGCGGCGCGCCCGTGGGCGCTGCGCGGCGTGAGCGACGTGCGCTTCGACATCGTCGCCGTCGACGCCTCCAGCCGCCCGCCGGCGATCCGGCATCTGCCCGGCGCGTTCACCCTCGACGGATGAGACCCAGGGCGAGTGGCCGGGCTGCGCGCCGGACGACCGGGAGGGAGGCAGCATGCTCGCACGCATCGCCAGCGAGGCCCTGAACGGCCTTCAGGGGCACCCGGTGGTCGTGGAGGCGGATATCGTCACGGCAGCGCCGGCGTTCAGCGTCGTCGGGCTCCCCGACGCGGCGGTCCAGGAGAGCCGGGAGCGCGTGCGCGCCGCGATCGTCAACTCGTCCTTCGAGTTTCCTTCGCGGCGCATCACGGTCAACCTCGCTCCGGCGGATCTGCGCAAGGAGGGGCCGTCGTTCGACCTTCCCATCGCGCTGGCCTTCCTGCTGGCGACCGGTCAGGCCAGTGACGGGTCCGACGGGCGCGGACCGCTGGCGGCGGTCGGTGAGCTCGGGCTCGACGGCAGCCTGAGGCCGGTTGCCGGGGCGCTCGCGGTGGCGCAGAGTCTGCGCGCTCGTGGCGTCCGCGGCCTCGTGCTGCCGGTGGGCAACGCCGCGGAGGCCGCTCTCGTGCCGGGTCTCGAGGTCTACCCGGCGGCGAACCTCGCGGAGGCGGTCGCCCAGATCGAGGCCGGCGGCGAGTCGGCATCTCCGCCATCCGACCTGGACGCGCTGCTGGCCGCGGCGCCGCCCGGCGACGCCGATTTCTCCGACATCGTGGGCCAGGGGCTGGTCAAGCGCGCCCTCGAGATCGCCGTGGCGGGCGCGCACAACGTGCTCATGAGTGGACCGCCGGGCGCCGGCAAGACCATGCTCGCGCGCCGGATCCCGGGCATCATGCCGCCGCTCACGCGCGCGGAGGCCATCGAGATCACCCGCGTACACAGCGTGGCCGGCCTGCTGCCTCCGGGCGAGCCGCTGGTGGTGCGGCGGCCCTTCCGGGCGCCGCACCATACGATCTCCTCGCCCGGGCTCGTCGGCGGCGGAGGCACGCCGCGGCCCGGCGAGGTCAGCCTTGCTCACTTGGGCGTGCTCTTCCTGGACGAGTTCCCCGAGTACCGGCTCTCCGCGCTCGAGGGCCTCCGCCAGCCTCTGGAGGATGGCGAGGTGACGATCAGCCGCCGTCTGACGTCGGTGACGTATCCCGCGCGGCTGATGCTCGTGGCGGCAATGAACCCGTGTCCCTGCGGCTACAGCGGCGACGGCGAGCGCGAGTGCGTCTGCCCGGCGTTCCGCCTGAGGCAGTACCGCTCGCGACTGAGTGGTCCGCTGCTCGACCGCATCGACCTGCGGCTCGAGGTCCCGCGGGTGCCGCCGCGGGAACGCCGGGCGCCCGGCGCCTCGGAGTCCTCGGCGGCCGTCCGCGAGCGGGTGGTCGCCGCCCGCGGTCTCCAGGTCGCACGTCTCGCGGGAACGGGTGTCTACGCGAACGCGCACATGACGGCTCGCCTCCTGCGCAGGTTCTGCCGTCTCGAGTCCGCGGCGACGGTGCGGCTCGACCGCGCCTACGATCGCCTGCGGCTGAGCGCCCGCGCTGTCGACAGGGTAGTGAAGGTGGCCCGGACCATCGCCGATCTGGAGGGTTCGGAAGGCATCACCGCGGAGCACATCAGCGAAAGCCTCAGCTACCGTGAGATGGACGCAAGGCATGGGTGAGCCTGCGCAGTCGGCCGCAAGCCGCCGCATCCAGTCCGAGACTCCTTCCGTCGCCCAGGCGATGTGTGTCTGGCTGGGCACGCTGGCATCGTGGCGACCGGGTCTCGTCGGGCGTCTGGTGCGCGAGTACCGGTCGACCGGCGCGCTCCTCGAGCGACCGCCGGCCGAGATCGTGGCGTTCGCGTTGCGTCGCGCCGGCAGCCGAGAGGGAGTCGCGTCGCCTGCGGGGCCGCCGCCGTCCGGCCAAGCAGTCGCGCGACGGCGGACCGAGCGGCTGAGCGAGGCCCAGCGCTTCATCGCCGTGTTGCACGACGGGCCCGCGGCGTGTCTGCGACGGGCGGAGCGGCGACCACCCGGCGATCTCGTCGTCACTTGGAACGACCCCTTGTATCCGGATCAGCTGCGCGACCTCGATGACCCGCCGCTCTGCTTGTTCGTGCGTGGCGGCGCGACTGCGGCGACGGTACGCGAGCGAGTCTCGGCGCTGGTCGACGCTCCTCTCGTGGGCATCGTGGGTACGCGCACGCCATCGCCGTATGGGGAGGAGATGGCGCGGATGCTGGGCGGTGATCTCGCTCGCGCAGGTGTGGTGGTCGTGAGCGGGCTCGCGATGGGCATAGACGCGATCGCGCAGACCGCCGCGGTGGACGCGTGCGCAGCCGTGCTCCCGCGCACGGTGGCCGTGCTCGGGTGCGGCGCCGACGTGGTGTACCCGCGCCAGAACGCGCGTCTGTACGCCGCCGTCGCGGCCGAAGGGCTTATCGTCAGTGAGTTCACGTGGGGCGTGCCTGCGAGGGCCTGGCGCTTTCCCGCACGCAATCGTGTGATGGCCGCGCTTGGCCGCGGCGTCGTGCTCGTCGAGGGGGCCGTGCGGAGCGGCGGCAGGATCACTGCGGGGTTCGCTGCGGATCTGGGCCGGGACGTGCTGTGCGTGCCGGGCGAGGCGGGGCGCAGGCTGAGTGCGGCGCCGAACCTCCTGCTGCGGGACGGCGCACGGGTCTGCGAAGGAGCCGCCGACGTGCTGCGGGCCATCGCCGCCGACGACCCGGGTCCGGGGGCGGAGCGGCAGGACGCCGCCCCCGCGACGCCGGGCATCTACCCGACGCTCGTGCTTGACCATGGTGGGGGCGCGATCCGCGACGTTCTGCACGCCCTGGGCACGGCGGCGCTCACCGTCGACGAGCTGGCTCGTCGTTGCCGGCTGCCGGCGCCGAAGGTCGCGGCCGCCGTGAGCGAGCTCGAGGTGGAGGGGCTGGTGCGACGGGTGGAGGGAGGACGGTACCGCCTGATCCGGGCCTGAGGCCCGTTCCCGGAGCCCTCGTCGCTGGGCGCACGCGGTCGTCGGCGGACCACGTTCACCGCATGCGTCTTTGGCGATCAGGGAAGGAAGGAGTGCGCCGCGCGTTGAAGCCTAGGGCGCCTCAGGGGGTACCCGGTGACAACTCCGCGCGAGCGCGGTTTAGAACAGCCAGAGACGACCGACGCAGCCGCGGCGAAGGCCGATCCCACCGGCGCGCGCCCGGCGTTTCTGCGCGAGCTCGAAGTGCGAGGCGCCAGTGCGGCGACGCGCCGGTCCTATGCTTCGGATCTGCAGCAGCTGCTCGAATGGCTGGCGGAGCGCGACTTGACCGTGTCAGATCTCGGGCGGCGCCAGGTGCGCGCCTTCTCGGCCGAGCTCGGACGGCGTGGGTACGCTCCGGCCACCTTGGCGCGCAAGCTCTCGACGCTGCGCGGCTTCACGAGGCACCTCACCGAATCCGGCGTGCTGGCGGCCGACCCGGCGCGCAGCCTGCCCGGCCCCCGCCGGCGCCGCCGCCTGCCGCGCGTGCTCAGCCTCTCCGAGGTCGAGATGCTCGTCGCGGCCACCGAGGGCACCGATCCGTTGGCCCTCCGCGACCGGCTCATACTCGAGCTGCTCTACGGGTGCGGCCTGCGCAGCATGGAGCTCGTGGCGTTGCGCCTCGCGGACGTACAGGCCGCCCAGGCGCAGCTCATCGTGCACGGCAAGGGCGGCAAGACGCGGATCGTGCCGCTGGGTGACGAGGCGGCTGCGGCGCTGCGGCGGTATCTCGAGCGCGGCCGCGGCGAACTCGAGCGGCAACGAGGCGCCGGTCCGGCCGTCGCGGAGCCGCGTCGGGAGGCGCCGCTCCTGCTCTCCAAGAGCGGCCGCGGCCTCTTGACCTCCGACGTGCGTCGACTCGTAGTAAAATACAGCCGGCTTGCGGGTATGGATCCGGCGTCGCCGCACATGCTGCGGCACGCATACGCGACGCATATGCTTGAGAGGGGTGCCGATCTTCGTGCCATCCAAGAGCTCCTGGGGCACGCCTCTGTCTCCACGACGCAGGTGTACACGCACGTCAGTGGCGCCCACCTGCGGCGCACCTACGACCTTCACCACCCGCGAGCCTGAGGGCGAGCCGTGATGACCCGCATGGACGAGGGCAAGGTAAGGGAGCTCTGGGGGCGCTACAAGTTCCAGGGCGACAAGGCGGCGCGTGACCGCCTCATCCTGGCGTACTCGCCGCTGGTCAAGTACGTCGCCGGCCGGATGAGCAATGGGCTTCCGTCGCACATCGAGGAATCCGACCTCATCAGCTACGGCCTGCTCGGACTGATCGGCGCGCTGGAACGTTTCGACCCGGATCGCGAGATCAAGTTCGAGACGTACGCGATCTCCCGCATCAAAGGCTCGATCATCGACGAGCTGCGCTCGCTCGACTGGGTGCCGCGCTCGGTGCGCAGCAAGGCGCGCGAGATCGAGAAGGTGTGCGCGATCCTCGAGAACCGCCTGCAGCGTGCGCCCACCGACGAGGAGATCGCCGACGAATTGCACATCTCGGTTCCGGAGTTCCAGCAGTCACTCACGCAGATCTCCAACACCAGCATCGTCGCGCTCGACGAGCTCTGGTCGATCTCGGGCTCGGATGGCGACCAGACGGCGCTCATCGACACGATCGAGGACCCCAAGAGCCGCGACCCCTCGCGGATGCTCGACCTCAGCGAGATGAAGTCCCGTTTGGCGGCGGCCATCGACGCGCTCCCCAAGCGGGAGAAGATCGTGATCGCGCTCTACTACTACGAGAACCTCACCCTTCGCGAGATCGGCGAGGTGCTCGGCGTCACGGAGTCACGGGTCTCGCAGCTGCACACCAAGGCCATCCTGAGACTCAAGGGCAGACTGCGCGACGAGATCGAGCCGGCCGCGATAGGGTGACGCCGGCGGTCCTCGGGCCGTTCGTGTGGTATCATTCTCGGCCGCCAGTGTCCATGCCTACCCGGCGGACCCCCGGGTCCGTGGCGGTGTCGGGCGGGAGGCGTTCACGAGCGCCGGCCACGCCTGATTCCACTGACTTGTCCGCCGGAACAGAGAGGCGGCGTACGCCTTCGGCGCTCCCGCGCCGGGCTCACGCCGCCATCAACCGTTTCAGAAGGAGTCAGTCGTGCCTGCACCTCAGCACACGGTGAGCATGAAGGACCTGCTCACGAGCGGCGTCCACTTCGGCCACCAGACCCGGCGTTGGAACCCCAAGATGAAGCAGTTCATCTTCGGCGAGCGCGGTGGCATCTACATCATCGACCTCCAGAAGACGACGGTCCTCATCGACGAGGCCTGCGACTTCCTCAAGAAGACCGCGGAGCGCGGCGGCCACGTCCTCTTCGTCGGTACCAAGAAGCAGTGCCAGGAGCAGATCAAGGAGCAGGCCGAGCGCGTCGCCATGCCCTACGTGTGCAACCGCTGGCTCGGCGGTCTGCTGACCAACTTCGCCACGCTCAACAAGCGCATCAAGCGGATGCACGAGCTGCGCCACCTCTCCGAGGACGGGTCGCTCGACCTGCTCCCCACGCGTGAGGCGATGCAGTTGCGCGCCGACCTCCGCAAGCTCGAGCAGAACCTCGGCGGCGTGGGCGGCATGGACCGTCTGCCGGCCGCCGTCTTCGTGGTCGACCCCCGCAAGGAGGCGATCGTCGTCAAAGAGGCCCGCAAGCTCAAGATCCCGATCCTCGGCCTTGTGGACACGAACTGCGACCCCGACGAGATCGACTACATCATCCCGGGCAACGACGACGCGATCCGCAGCTGCGGCCTCATCATTCGCGTGATGGCCGATGCCGTGGCCCAGGGCCGCCAGTTGCTTACCGAAGCCGAGATGAAGGCCGAGGCCGAGCGCAAGGCCGCCGAGGAAGCCGCCGTCGCCGCGGCCGTCGCCGCCGCCGAGCGCGAGGCGGCCGAGCAGGCCGCCGCTGCGGCCGCCGACGCCAAGAAGGCCAAGGCTGAGGCCGAGGCGCCGGCGAAGGCCGCCGCCGAGCCCGCCGCCAAGGCCGCGGAGCCGAAGAAGACGGCCCCTGCCGCGACCAAGCCCGCCGAGAAGCCGGCCGAGAAGAAGACCTCGGAGCCGAAGAAGACGGCTCCCGCCGCGACCAAGCCCGCCGAGAAGAAGGCGGAAGCCAAGCCGGCCGACAAGCCCGCCGAGAAGAAGGCCGAGGCCAAGCCCGCCGAGAAGAAGGCGGAAGCCAAGCCGGCCGAGAAGGCCGAGCCCAAGGCCGAGCCAAAGGCCGAGAAGCCGGCCGACTGACGCACCCGAACGAGAACAACGCCGACCCTACGAAAGGATCGTGCTGTGGCTGAGATCACCGCTGCACTGGTTAAGGAGCTCCGCGAGAAGAGCGGAGCCGGCATGATGGACTGCAAGAAGGCGCTGACGGAGACCGGCGGTGACCTCGAGAAGGCGATGGACGAGCTGCGCAAGCAGGGTCTCGCCACCGCGCAGAAGAAGAGCGCTCGCGCGACCAAAGACGGCGCCGTCGACTCATACATCCACGCCGGCGGCAAGATCGGCGTGCTCGTCGAGGTCGGCGTGGAGACCGATTTCGTCTCACGCAGCGAGCCCTTCCGTGAGTTCACCCACGACCTCGCCATGCAGGTCGCCGCGGCCTCGCCGATCTGGGTCAGCCGCGATGAGGTGCCCGAGGACGTGGTCGAGCGCGAAAAGGCGATCTATGGCGAGTCCGACCAGATCAAAGGCAAGCCGGAACACGTGATCGAGAAGATCATCAGCGGCAAGCTCGAGAAGTTCTTCGCCGAGACCTGTCTCATGGAGCAGGCGTTCGTGAAGGACCCGGACCGCACCATGGAGCAGGTGCGCACCGACCTCGTCGGCGTCATCGGCGAGAACGTCGAAGTGCGCCGCTTCGTCCGCTTCCAGCTGGGCGAGACGACGGTCGCGGGCTGAGACCGATGGAAGGCGAGCCTCCGAACCGCGCCTTCCACCGGGTCCTGCTCAAGCTCAGCGGCCAGGCCCTGGGCAGCGAGACGCGGGCGATCGATCCGGCGACGACGAAGTCGATCGCCGGCACCATACGGATCGCCCGCGCGCTCGACGTCGACATCGCCATCGTGGTCGGCGGCGGCAACATCTTTCGCGGTATGGCCGCCGCCGCCGGCGGCATGGATCGCGCCACCGGCGACTACATCGGCATGATGGCTACCGTGCAGAACGCCCTCGCTCTCCAGGACGCCCTGGAGCACGAGGGCGTCGACACGCGGGTGATGAGCGCCATCGAGATCCGCGCCGTGTGCGAGCCGTACATCCGCCGGCGCGCGATCCGTCACCTCGAGAAGGGGCGCGTGGTCATCTGCGCCGCGGGCACCGGCAACCCGTACTTCAGCACCGACTCGGCGGCGGCCCTGCGCGCCCTGGAACTCGAGGCGGAGGCCATTCTCATGGCCAAGCGCGAGTTCGACGGCGTCTACACCGCCGACCCCGAGAAGGACTCGTCGGCGGAATTCATCCCCGACATCACGCATCTGCAGGCGATCGAACGCGGGCTCAAGGTCATGGACACGACCGCGCTCAGCCTGTGCATGGACAACCACATGCCCATCCACGTGTTCAAGATGACCGGCGACAATATCGTGCGCGTGCTGTCCGGCGAGCGCGTTGGCACCGTGGTGCACACGCCCGCCGGGAGTTGAACCCGGCAAAGGGAGGACCGGTGGAAAAAGAGCTGCTCGCCGACGCCAAGCATCGCATGAGCAAGGCCGTCGAGGCCGTCAGGACCGAGTTCAACACAGTGCGCAGCGGTCGTGCCAGCGTGGGCCTGCTCGACCGCATCCACGTGGACTACTACGGCACGTCCACGCCGCTCAAGCAGATGGCCAACATCGCCGCGCCAGAGCCGCGCCTTCTGACTGTGCAGCCCTACGACAAGACGGCCATGAGGAGCATCGAGAAGGCGATCATGGAGGGCGATCTCGGTCTCAACCCGAGCAGCGACGGCACCGTCATCCGTCTGCCGATCCCGACGCTCACGGAAGAGCGGCGCAAGGATCTCGTGCGCCTTGTCCACCGCCTCGCCGAAGACGGCCGTGTGGCCGTGCGCAATGTGCGCCGCGACTGCATGAAGGATCTCAAAGAGCTCGTGCGCGACGGCGAGGTCGGCGAGGACGCCGAGAAGCGCGCCGAACACGAGTTGCAGAAGTACACGGACGACCACGTCCACGAGATCGATGCGCTCCTGAAGCACAAGGAAGAGGAGATCCTCGAGGTCTGAGCCGGGCCCGCGCCCGCGCCGACCCTCGGATCAAGAGCCCATGGCCTCGCTGCGGCAATGGCTGGCGCGCTGGCGCCTACGTTCGGCCCCCGGCGCCGCGGAGCCTGCGGCCGGCGGCGCCACCTGCAAGTACCTCGCCATCATCATGGACGGCAACGGCCGCTGGGCGAAGGGAAGAGGCCTGCCCGTGGCCGCAGGCCACCGGGCAGGCGCCAAGGCGCTTCGCCGCGTGCTCGAACACGCACTCGACCTCGGCATCCTCGAAGTCACGGTCTACTCCTTCAGCACCGAGAACTGGAACCGGCCCCGGGATGAGGTCGACGCGCTGATGCAGTTGTTCGTGGAGATGATAGATTCGCAGGTGCCCGACATGCACGAGCGCGGGGCACGCGTGTGCTTCGTCGGGAGCAGGGAGGGGGCGCCCCCTGAGCTGGTGCGCCGCATCGAGGAGGCAGAAGCGCTGACCGCCGCCAACACGAGGATGACGCTCTACATCGCCTTCGGCTACGGCGGGCGGCGCGAACTTCTGCACGCCGCTGAGGGCCTTGCGGGCGAGTACGCGGCGTCGGCAGGCGCGGACGCGACCGGCACGGCTGGCCGCGCGTCCGGGCCGGCCTTCACGGAACACGACCTGCGGCGGCACCTGTACGCCCCCGAGATGCACGACCCCGAGCTCCTCATCCGCACCTCGGGCGAGCTGCGCATCAGCAACTTCCTTCTGTGGCAGTGCGCCTACTCCGAACTGTACTTCAGCGACCGGCTCTGGCCCGAGTTCGGGCCTGAGGACCTGGACGCGGCGCTGGCCGACTACGCCGGGCGCCAGCGCCGGTTCGGCGGTCGCCGAGCCGCCGTCGAGGGCGGAGCCGCGGCCGACCCCGCGGCAACCGGCGGCGGGGGCGCGTCATGACGACGCGCATCATCACCGGCGTCGTCATCGGTGTCATCGCCGTCGTCGTCGTGGCCCACGGCGGCCTCATCTTCTTCGCGCTCATGTCCGCCCTCGCCCTGCTCGGGCTCAACGAGTTCTACCGGCTCACCAAGAAGTACCGCCCGCTGCCCTTGGCCGGCTTCCTCGGCATGGCGCTGATGGTCGCCATGGCCTGGTTCTACAGCCCTGTCGCCGTCTTCGGCGCGATCTGCGCCGGCGTGCTCTTCACCGCGCTTCTCGGCCTGCTGGCGGGCCCCAAGCCGGGCGTGACCGTGCGTATGGCGGTGACGCTCCTCGGCATGCTCTACCTTGGCCTGGGATTCAGCGCCGCGCTCATGCTGCGGCCGTTGGACGACGACGGCCTCATCCTGCTCACCGTGATCTTCGGCACCTGGGCAGGCGACACCATGGCGTACTTCACCGGCAAGTTCTTCGGCAGCACGCCGATGGCGCCGGTGCTCTCTCCCAAGAAGACCTGGGAGGGGTTCGCCGGCGGCGCCATCAGCACGGTGCTGCTCGTCGTCTTCATCGGCCTGTACACGGAGCTCGG
>DASRZL010000039.1:0-26408 GCA_035686425.1 Thermoleophilia bacterium | reverse complement strand
GCGACCTCGGCCTCCATCAGCTCGCCGACGAACCAGGCGAGCGTCTCGCGTAGCACGTCGGCATGCTCATCGCCCATGAGCTTGCGTACGAGCTCATCCAGAGACATGCTCTTCTCGGCCATCGTGGTGCTCCTCTCGTCGATCTCTGCAACGGATCCGACGATTCTGGCAGCCCACGGTGGCCGTTCTCTACCCGTGCTGACTGCTCAGGACTTACACCACATTACGGGACTCAACTCCTCGCTGCTCGTGGCGAGCGCAGGCCGCCGCTTTCGCTCCTCGTTGAGGAGCGCATGGACCAGCGTCACCTCGAGCACGCCCACAAGCCCACCGAGGAAGACCGAGGTCAGCACGTCGAGCGACACGCTGGCCAAGGGCGTTTCCAATGAAGTGATCCGCTCGAGCAGCCTGACCGGTGCGTCCTCCAGGAGGAACGGAATCGTCACCGTGACCACGACCAGCCGGATGTGGCGCGAGACCAGTCTCGTCGACCGGCGCATCGCAGCCCAGATGCCGAGGCGCTTGATCGCGATCATCGGGCCGATGATGCTGAGCAACACCAGGATCACGAGTCCCGGAACGAAGAACACGAGCGCCCCAGCGAACACCAGCACGCTCACCAGGACGCCGGCGAGCATCAGGCGCAGCACGGGCAGCCGCCCTAGCGCGGCGAATATCGGCGTCTCTCTGCCCTCTTGGTCGGCCGCCACAAGAGCCTCGATCACACCGGCGAAGATGGTGACGCCGATGAGGCTGGCGACGATGCCCACCGCCGCGCTCGCGGAGAGGAACAGCAGGCCTTTGGCATCGCGGGCATCCCCATACCGCTGCATCAGCGTGGTGACGGGGAGAAGCAGGAGGTCGAGAGGCGCGAAGATAGCGACCGCGGCGAGAGCGATCGCGCCGAACCGCCTGCGGTAGGTCCCGAGCGCCGTCCCAAAGACGCTCCGGATCATCGGCTCGGCCGCTCCGCGGCCGAGCCGAGGCGTATCGGTGGGCTGTCCGCGAGTCATCTGGCCTCTCAACCCCCGTGTGGTCTGCGGCGGAGCACGCGCCACACCAGGCCGAGTTCTTCGAGGCGGAGCGAGCGGGCAGCGCCGGCGTACGCGGCAGCGCTCGCCCCCAGCGCGACGAACAGCGCCAGGAGCGCCGGGCCAAAGCCGATCTCGGCGAAGCCGTCGAGAACCCGCCAGAGGACGGCGGCGATCGCCGCGGCGGCGACGGTGCACACCAGGATCTTCCCGGTCGTGGCCGCAAGGCGAAGCGCCTCCCGGCGTCCCAACTGTCGGCGCAAGAGGTACGCGAGCGCCACGGTATTGAACATGGACACGAGCGACGTGGAGAGAGCGATGCCAGAGGCGCCCAGTGGTCGGAGCAAGACCCAGTCAAGCGCGGCGTTCAGTGCCAGGTTGACCAGCCCGACGTAGAGCGGCAGCCACGGGCGCTGCATGCTCTGGAAACTTCGATTGAACAGCATGTTGACGTTGGCGAAGGTCAATCCCAGGGAGAACGCGGCGAGGACCGGCGCGACGGCCGCGGTGTCGGCGCTCGTGAACGCCTGCCGCTGGAAGACCACCCGCACGATCGGCGCCGCGAGCACCGTGAACCAGGCGAGAAACGGTAACGACACGAAGAGCGTCTGCCGGATGCCGGTGGAGAGGGTCTCACGAAAGCGCCCGGTGTCGTGCTGGGCGGCAAAGCGCGAGAGCGACGGGAAGAGCACCGTGCCGATGGTCACGGCAAAGATGCCCTGCGGCAGCGTGTAGAGACGGAACGCATAGTGGAGTTCCGCAGCGGCGCGAGCATTCACGTACTACGCGAAGTAGAGGTCGATCAGGGCGTTGAAGTTGAGGATGCCGAGGGTGATCGCGCTCGGCACCATAAGCGTCAGGACGCGGCGCAGCTGCGCGTCGCGGAAGTGGAAGTTGACGCGTAGCGGCTCCCCCGCGGCGCGGACGGCGAGGGCCAGGAGCGCCAGCTCCGCCACCGTGCCCGCGAGCGTGCCCCAGGCCAGCGCGGCGACACCCCACGACGACTGCCAAACGGAGACGAATGTGATGATGACCAGGTTCCACACGATGCTGACGACGGCGGGCGCCGTGAAGTGCTCGCGGGCGATCAGGACGCCCGAGGAGACGCCGCAGAGCGAGAGCACGAGGATCGTCGGCACCACGATGCGCAGGTAGCTCGCCGCCGTGGCGGCGGCCTCGCTCGTCGTCGTGAGCTCCGGGTACAGCACCCGCACGATCGGCGCCGCGGCAAGGATCATGACGAGCACCACGGCCCCCACGACGGCGAGCATGAACCCCAGCAAGGATCCCGTGAGCCGCCGCGCGCGGCCGAGCTCTCCGCCCGCCACCAGGGCGACGAGCACCGGCACGAAGGCGGCGCTGATCGCCGCCTCCGCGAAGAGCTGCTGCACGACGTTGGGCACCGCCGCGACCGAGACGAAGATGTTGTAGTGGGGGTCCACGCCGTACGCGCCGGCGATCAGCACCTCCCGGAGGAGGCCGACCACCCGTGAGACGGCGGTCGCCGAGGCGACGACGACCGCGGCGAGGGCGAGCCTGCGCGAGTGGTCGGTCATGTGGGCGGCCGGCCCGTCGTGGGGGGCCGGCCTGAGAGGTTCCGGGCAGTCATGGCGCCCGATTCTAGCCTCCCGCCACGGACGGCGTCGATTCTTCTCCGTGACGCGCCCGTCGGGCTCGTGCGCCGGGGACGCGCCGGGTGGCCGGCGGGCCGAATCCGCTGCTATCCTGCTCGAACCATGGCCCCTCTGCAGCAGCGCCCAGCCGACGCGCGCGTCTATCGCTCCGCCGGTCTCTACCGGCGGCGGCGCCTCTACGCCGTCGTCGTGGTCGTCGCGCTGGCGTCGCTGGTCGCTGCCGGAGCCGTCGCTCTGACCGCGGGCGGAGACGACGGCGGCCAGGCCGTCGCGGCGACGGGCGCGAGCTCGCCGGGCTCGACGGCGACCCCCGCCGCGTCCGCCTCTCCGTCGCCGGAGGCGAGCCAGGCGTCGTCGCCGGTCATCGAGATCGGCTGGGTCGGCGACACGACGCCGGGCTCCATGTACGGCGACCCACCGGACGGCGGGCGCGCCCTGTTCGCGCAGGTTCGCGACGAACTGCGTGCTCCGGACCTCATGATCGCCAATCTCGAGGGCACGTATTCCGAAGGCGGACCGTCGAAGTGCGCCGGCAGCGACTCCTCCGCCTGCTTCGCCTTCCAGGCGCCGCCGTCGTTCGCCAAGGCCCTCCCGTGGGCGGGCATCGACCTGGTGAGCCTGGCGAACAACCACAGCAACGACTACTTCGAGAGCGGACTCGAGCAGACGAAGGCGGCCCTCGAGAAGAACGACGTCGCCTACACGGGGCTTCCGGACCAGGTCACCGTCGTGGACGTCGACGGCGTCCGGGTCGCCGCCGTCGGCTTCTCCCCCTACCCGTGGAACGCGAACCTCAACGACATCCCCGCAGCGGAGGACCTGGTGCGGCGAGCCGCCGACGAGGCGGACGTGGTCGTCGTGCTGATCCACGCCGGCGCGGAGGGCTCAGGCGAGATCCACACCCCCAACGGGACGGAGTTCGCGTACGGCGAGAACCGCGGCGACTCGCGGGCCTTCGCCCACGCGGTCGTGGACGCCGGCGCCGACCTCGTGCTCGGCTCCGGGCCGCACGTGATCCGAGGCATCGAGCGCTACCGCAACCGCCTGATCGCCTACTCGCTCGGCAACTTCGCCGGCTGGGACAACTTCGGCCTGAGCGGCAACCTGGGGCTGTCCGGCCTGCTCACGGTCAAGGTCGACGCCGACGGACACGTCCACGGCGGCCGCTGGCTCTCGCTGCGTCTGGCCGAGCCCGGCGTGCCGGTCGTCGACTCCGGACACGCGTCGGCGCGCATCGCCGACGACCTGTCCGACGCCGACTTCTCGAAGACCTGGCGCATGGACGACAAGGGGAACATCAAGGCGGAGTGAGCGGGGCGTCCGGCGTGGAGACATGCCCGGCGCCGGCATCGCGGGAGGTGCACCTCACATGGACGACGACTTCTTCAGAGAAGAGCCGCGGCGCGAGAAGCGGCGCAGAGAGAGGGCTCGTGCCCTGCGCCGGCGACGCCTCCTGGCGCTCGCGGGGGTGCTGGTGGCGGTCGCCGCGGTCGTCGTGATACTGGCGGCGTCCCGCGGCGAAGACGCCGGGTCGCGGTCTGGCGACCACTCTTCTGTCGCCGAGGCGACGGTCACGTCCGTCACGCCGTCCCCGCCGGCTACGACGGAGTCGCCGGAGCCGGCCGCCGCGCTCGACGAGGCGCCGGCCTCCCCTCCCGCCGGCACGAAGCCGCCCCTGCGCAGACCGACGAAGAAGGACCCGCTACGCGTGTACTTCGGCGGCGACTCGCTGTCGGGCATGCCGGGCGTGATGTTCGCCCAGCGCGCCCAGAGGACCGGCCTCATGAGGGTGACCGTCGACTACCAGACGTCGTCGCGACTCACCGTGCCCGACCCTGTCGACTGGCCGGCGCGGCTGCGAGCGCAGCTGGGCTCACGCCGCTACGACGCCGCCGCCTTCATGATCGGCATCAACGACACCGGCATGCCCATGGTCGCCGGCGGCTCGTCGACCATGTATCCGAGCAAGGCCTGGCTGCGCGAGTACCGTGACCGCGTCGAGGAGCTCGCGCGCGTGATGCTGAAGGGCGGCGCCGAGCGAGTCTACTGGGTGGGCCTGCCCGTCATGCCCCAGCACGGGCAGACCGCAGCGGTCAAGGACCTCAACGAGATCTTCAAGGAGGTCGCGGCCCGCCATCCCGATGTGGTGTACGTGGACACGTTCCCCGTGCTCGCCACGAAGTCCGGCGGCTTCGATCCGTCGGTGCGCAGTGGCGACGGCGTGCACTTCACCAACGAGGGCGCCACGCTGCTGGGCGACGCCGTGTGGACGGCGATGCAGAAGGACTGGCACGCGGCCGCTCCGTCTCCCGCGCCGACCCCAGCCCCAGCAGTTCCTTGAGCCTGGGGTAGAGACGCAGACCGGGGACTGGGGGAATCCGCAGGCGCCCGACTGCGCTCGGGCGGCGCCAGGCGTCCGTCGGCGCGCGTCGTCACCGCGATCTACTCAGCCCTCGTTCCCTGCCGCGTCGCCCAAGGAGGACCGCGCGGGACCCCGGTGAGAGCTCGGAACGCGAAGATGCCAGACGGTCGCGACGATCCCTGCAACGAGGACGGAGAGCGCGGCCAGCCAGCCGAACTCGCCGACCCAGGTCGTACCTCCGGTGAACGCCTCGAGCTTGTCGCCCGAAGCGGTCGTCACCGCGAAGCCCGTCGCCACCAGCGCGTTCCAGACCCCATGGGTGAGGATGCTCGGCCAGACCGACCGCGAACGGTCGGTGATCACGCCGAGCAAGAGCGTGATGCCCACGATCGCGACGGTGAACGCGAGGATGCCGGAGCGGGTCCCATACCAGCCGAGCAGGATCAGCGGCACGTGGTACACCCACCAGATGACGGCGATGACCAGTGATGAGAAGAGGAACGAGCGCCGCCGCCGCAGCAGCGGCCAGAGGAAGCCTCTCCAGCCGATCTCCTCGCCGGCGGCTGAGAGTGACGCCGTCAGGATCGCGAGAGGCGAGGCGGCGAGCGCCTTGACGAGCGTCTGAGCATCCACGGTGTCGAGGCCGAGGAGCGAGCCCAGGGAGTAGGCCACCAGGGCCGCCGCGGCGGGGATCAGACCCGCAAGGATCCACCACGTCGGACGCCCCCACTGGATCACGCCGGGGCCGGCGAAACGCGCCAGCAGGGCGCCGACCGTCGGTGCAAACATGACGAGGAGAAAGACGCCGTTCTTGTCCTCGGCCCCCCAGAACATCGCAACGGCGGCGGCGTAGACGACGATGAGGCCGCCGAAGTACAGCACGAGGCGACGCGCGTCCCGCTTGGGGTCGGTCCTCTTGAGGGTGCTGCGGGCCATCAGCGTGGCTCCGTCATCGCAGCACGAACCTGGCCCTCGCGCCAGCGGGTCACCTGCGCCACTGTTCCCGCACGCGGACGATCCCCGACTTCAGCTCTCACACTTCCCCCCAAATCTGCAGACGTACGAGTCCGCTTCCGGCTGGGGCTGATTCTTGTCGCCCGCAGCGCCTCGATGCCGGCACGCTGATGAGCGTAGGTCGGGGATGTCTGCAACGATTCCGCGGAGGAGTTTCATCATGCCGGTCCGAGCAGATTCGCTGGAGTGAAGGATGAACGCGAGCGCATCGGTTGCGACATCCTCGTTCATCTGGGAGAAGCGCTTCTGGATGATGTGACTGAATACGGTTTGCATGCCCCGTCCTTTGCCGAACTTGCGGCAGCTGGGCTGCGAGCGAGGCGACCGTGCTCGGTTCAGCTCCTGGTCGACCAGTCCCGAATGCCCCGCCGACATCGTCAACTCGAGTCTATATTGGCGGTCGGTCAGAAGGGGTGACGATTTGCACGTTGACCGACAGTCCGACCGGAGTCGAGCCGGTTCCAGTGCTGGTGCCATCGCCGCCCGCGGTGTGTGAGCCAACGCTTGCGGTGTGACCTCACCTCGCGCCGCTCTGAGTTCAGAAGTGCAGCGCTTGCGCTCCCGTCCACACTCCCGGATTGCACTCCTGCGGCGTCTTTGAGAGGAGTCGCAGTACCGATCCGACCGCCATCTCTTCCCCTCGCCCGCGTGCTCAACCGTGCCGACCAATGTTGCCTCGTCACCTACTGTGATATTCGGTCGCGTCGGCAGATAGTCGGCAGTCTTGCCGATTCGGAAGGGAATGGGCGTGCAAGGAAGATCAGAAAGTGCCCATATGCAGGGAAGTTGTTGGAGGCGGCGATCGGAGTTGAACCGATGATGGAGGTTTTGCAGCATCCTCGCTTTTGCTGAGTCTCGGCACGGGACGTCCGTCCAGTCGCGCACGCGTGAGAAGCGTTGCTGGGCAGGAATGCGCCGGAAGGCGCATAATCACGCTCCATGGACCACTCCCTCGATGATCTCCTCGCCGACGTCGCCGCCGGAAGGCTGTCCGCGGCCGACGGCGCCGCGCGTCTGCGGCACCTGGGCTACGTCTCGGTGGGGGACTTCGCTCTCTTGGACGTCTCCCGCGCGGCGCGCAAGGGCGTGCCCGAGGTGGTGTACGCGGAGGGCAAGTCGGCGGATCAGGTGGTCGCCATCGCTCGCCGGTTCCTCGAGCACAACGCCGTCGTCCTCTGCAGCCGCGTGTCGGACGAGCAAGCGGCCGCGCTGGCCGACGCCGTGGACGGCATGGTCGACCACGACCCCCGAAGCAGGGTCGTGGTGGTGCGCCGCTCGGATGCGCCTCCGCCGAAGGTGCGCGGCGCGGTCGGCGTCCTCGCTGCCGGCACCAGCGACGTGGGAGTCGCCGGCGAGGCGGTCGCGATGATCCGGGCGATGGAGGTCGACGCCGTGACCGCCTTCGACGTCGGCGTCGCCGGCTTGCATCGGCTCTCGGCGCCGCTCGAGGAGATGCGCGCGGCGGGCATCGGCGCGATGGTCGTTGCGGCCGGCATGGAAGGGGCGCTGCCCTCGGTGGTCGCCGGCCTGGTCGCCGTTCCCGTGATCGGCCTGCCGACCTCGACCGGCTACGGCTTCGGCGGCCGCGGCGAGGCGGCGCTCATGGGCATGCTGCAGAGCTGCAGTCCCGGTCTTGCCGTCGTGAACATCGACAACGGCGTCGGCGCCGGGGCCACCGCCGCCCTCATCGCTCGCGCGGTCGCCGGATGAGCTCGGTCCCGCTCGTGCTGCGCGACCATCGCGAGGAGCTGTGGCGGCGCTGGGCCGCGAGCCTCGACGAGGGCGTTTCGGCCGACTACCGTGAGATCGTGAGCAGCCCGCTGGGCGAGCGCTTCGTGCGCGCCTTCGTCGACGACCTCATCGCCTGCACGGAGGCGGAGGAGTACGAGGTGCCGGCACTTCTCCGTCAAGCCACGGAGAGGGTCGCCGCGGACGCTGCCTACCGCATCTCCCTCGGCTTCACGACCCTGGATCTCGTGATGGCGCTCCTGTCGCTGCGCAGCACCATCGTCGATGTGCTGCTCGACGCGCTCGTGCTCGGCGAGCTCCCTTCATTCGCCGACACCCTCGAGCAGCTCAAGGACGCCGGCGCGCTCATCGACCGCCTCGTCGGTGCGGTCCTGGGCGTCGCCCGGTAGCGTGCGCAGCCGCGCGTGGAGGGTTGCGCCGTCCCGCACCCGCCACTAGGCTTCGCGAATGCTGAGGCTCGCACTCATCTTCGGAGGCCGCTCTGCGGAGCACGAGATCTCTCTGGCCTCCGCGCGCTTCGTCTCCTCGATGCTCGACCGTGACAAGTTCGACGTCATACCGGTGGGCATCACGCCGGCCGGCCGCTGGGTCGTGCCGGCGGACTTCGACGCCGCCACCACGGACGGCCTCGACGCCGCCGAGTCGCAAGCGGCCCACCTCGTCTCCGACCCGACGCGTCCGGGTCTGGAGCTTGCCGACGGGTCGTTCCACCCGCTCGACTTCGCCTTCCCCATGATGCACGGGACGTTCGCCGAAGACGGCACCATCCAGGGGCTCCTCGACATGGCCGGACTCGCCTACGCCGGGTCAGGCGTGCTCGCCAGCGCTGTCGGTATGGACAAGGAGCTGATGAAGGCCGTGTTCGCCAGCGCCGGTCTGCCGCAGATGGACTACCTCGTGCTGCGCGACGCCGCGGCCGTGGGCGCGGACGCCGTCGCCGCCGTCGAGGCGCGCTTGACGTATCCGGTGTTCGTCAAGCCGGCCAATCTCGGCTCCAGCGTGGGCATGACCAAGGCCCACGACCGGGCCGAACTGGGGCCGGCGCTCGACCTGGCCGCCGTCCACGACCGCAAGACCATCGTCGAGGCCACGTGCGACGGGCGGGAGATGGAGTGCAGCCTGCTCGGCAACGACGATGCGCGCGCCTCTGTCGTCGGCGAGGTCATCCCGGCCAACGAGTTCTACGATTACGAGGCCAAGTACACCGACGGCAAGATGGCCTTCATCATCCCCGCCGACCTCGAAGAGCGGCACAGCGAGAGAATGCGGGAGCTCGCGGTGACCGCGTTCCGCGCCATCGACGCGAGTGGCTTCTCGCGCTGCGACTTCTTCCTGGAGGAGTCCACCGACAGCGTCATCCTCAACGAGATCAACACGATCCCGGGCATGACGGCGATGAGCGGCTTTCCACGGCTCTGGGCGGCAGCCGGCGTCGACGGCGCCACGCTGATCGAGGAGATCGTGCAGTTGGGACTCGAGCGCCACCAGCGGCTCGCCCGGCTCAAGATGGTGCGCTGAGCGCCTCGCCTTACGGGGCGGCGCCCGTCCCCGTCGGGTGTGTCGACCGCTCTACCCAGTCCTTCAGCGGCGGGATCGCGCCCAGGAACCTGAACGCATAGGTGTCAGCCGACGCCTTCGCCGTGACCGTGAATTCCACGGTGCCCTCAGCGGTCCGGGTCGCGGAGTACTCGACCAGTTCGAGGTCCGACTTCTGGATGTACTCCTCGGCGGCCATCTTGGCGGCCGGTGCGTTCAGCGTCTGCGCGTACTCCCTTTGGGCTTCCTCGGCTGCCCTCGTCGTGTCGTCGCTCACCGACTGGTGGGCCCTGAAGATCGCCATACCATCCAGGATGATGACGGCGATGATGCCGATGATGACCGCCACCCACAGGATCTCGCGGATGAAACCGTCTTGTCCCCGCAGGCGTGGACTGCGCGTCACCATTCCTCCTTCGTTGCCACCTTCATCCCAACCTGTATCGGCGGGACGCGCGACTAGTTTACTCCAGAGGCCCGGTGAGGCCGATGCAGAGGACGGCGATGTCGTCGGCAGGCGGCCGCGCCGAGAAGCGTTCGCCGGCGCGGACGAGGCGATCCACCACGCCGGCGGCGCGCTCTCCGTGGCGGCCGGCGAGCTCCTGTGTCATGAAGTCCTCGAAGAAGCGGCCATCCTCGTCCCGCAGCTCGGCGATGCCGTCGGTGAAGACCACGATGAGGTCGCCCTCGGCGAGCTGAAGGATCTCCGTGGGGTACGGCCCGAGGGCCGCGTCGAGCTCCACACCGATGGCCGGCTCCGTCATCAGCAGCGGTCGTTCGACGGCGCCGGCACGCACGAGGAAGGGCGTGGGGTGACCGGCGGTCGCGAGCTGAAGGATCCCGGTCCTCGGGTCGAGCTGGCCGAAGAGGACCGTGACGAAGCGCTCCGTGTCCGGGTCGAAGTCGGGCTGCTCGAGGAGTCCGTTGCGGAGTTCCTGCAGGGCCTCGCCCGGTCGTGTCGGCCAGGAGAGCTGGCCGCCGTGCACCGCGGCCCGCAGCATGTACTTGGTGACGAAGGTCGTGGCCATGGCGTCGACACCCTTGCCGGCGACGTCCCCGATGGCGAAGGCCAGACTGCCGGAGGGAGGTCGCGTGTAGTAGTCGACGAAGTCGCCCCCGCTGAGCACACCCGTACTCGCCGACCGGTACGTGAAGGCGATGTCGAGGCCGGGCAGCTCCGGCGGGGCCGCCGGCAGGAGGCGGCGCTGCAGGCGTTCCGCGACATCGGCCAGCGTCGCCAGGCCCTCGTCGGCCGGCCTTCCGGGAGAGGTCACGAGCGCCGCCGCCCCGCCGTGGACCAGAGCAGGAGCGCTTGAGCGGCGAGGGCGCCGACGGAGATGATGATGGCGAGGTCAAAGGGTACGCCGAACACGCCGACGACGAGGACGAAGGCGGCCGCCCACAGCAGCGCTCCGGGCAGGGCGCGCGCGAGGAACCGCCGCCGGAAGCTGAGGAGCAGAAGCCGGCGGCGCATCCCGGTGCCCCGCGCGTCGTCGTCGAGGTAGCTCGAGCCGCGCTGATGCAGCGTGCCGCTCAGGTCGCTGCCGTCGGCGTCGTACACCCGGCACTGCAACGGCAGGCCGGCGCGCCGGCGGAGGATCGAGTCCTGCGCCCGCGTGTAGTACTCGAGGAGGGAGAAGAAGCGGTCGTCCGCGGACAGCTTGGCGTTCGCCAGGCGCACGTCGAGATACAGGCGGTCCTCAGCGGGGTCGTACTTGATCTCGCTGCGCCAGCCTCGCCGGTTGAAGAAGTTGCCCAGGAACTTGTCCAGTTCGCCCGGGATGTTCTCGACGTCTGGTCGCTCCATCACGCTCATTTTCGGATTCTACCCGTCGTTCCCTGTATCGGCAGCCGGGCCGCCGGAGTGGAGTGCGGACCGGCTGCCCGTTCGAAGGGGCCGGGCCGAGTGCGATAGAATCGCATGCTCGAGGGAGCGGCCGCCGGCCGCTCCACCCACGACATACAGGAGTCCCCCGTGAAGATCGCAGTCATCGGCTTGGGCTACGTCGGCCTGCCGCTGGCGATGGTGTTCGCTGAGGCCGGCATCGAGGTCGTCGGCATCGAGGCCGTGCCCGAGCGGTGCGACGAGATCAACGCCGGTCGCAGCTACATCCAGGACGTCCAGAGCGATGCGCTCAAGGCGGTGGTCGAAAAGGGGCTCATCCACGCCACGACCGACTACGCCGCCACCGAGGATTGCGACGCCGACATCATCTGCCTGCCCACGCCACTGAACGCCAACCGCGAGCCGGACCTCACCCTGGTCAAGGACGCGACGCACAAGCTGGCCGGGCACCTGCGCCGCGGCCAGCTGGTGACCCTCGAGAGCACGACCTACCCGGGGACCACGCGCGACGAGCTGGGGCCGATCCTCGAGGCCGGCTCGGGGCTCAAGGCCGGCGTCGACTTCCATCTCGCCTTCTCGCCCGAGCGTGTCGACCCCGGGCGCACCGACTACACGACGAAGTCGACGCCCAAGGTCGTGGGCGGCCTCACGCCGGCATGTACGGCGCGGGCGCTCGAAGTCTACGGTCCCGCGCTCGACAACGTCGTCCCGGTCAGCACTCCCGAGGTCGCCGAGATGACCAAGCTGTTGGAGAACATCTTCCGTAGCGTCAACATCGCGCTCATGAACGAGCTGGCCATGCTCTGCGACCGCATGAAGATCGACGTGTGGGAAGTGATCGACGCGGCCGCGACCAAGCCGTTCGGCTTCATGAAGTTCCAGCCGGGCCCCGGCCTCGGCGGCCACTGCATCCCCATCGACCCCTTCTATCTGAGCTGGAAGGCGCGCGAGTTCGACTTCTGGACCGAGTTCATCGAGCTCGCCGGCAAGGTCAACGAGAACATGCCGTACTTCTGCGTCGAGAAGCTCCACCGCGCGCTCAACACGCGCGGCAAGAGCCTGAACGGGGCCCGGGTGCTCGTCCTCGGCGTCGCGTACAAGGCCGACATCGACGACCTTCGGGAGTCCCCGGCGCTCAAAGTGATCCGACTGCTGCGCGAACACGGCGCCCACATCGACTACCACGACCCCTACTGCGCCGCGCTGCCGGAGTTCGAGCTCGAGTCGATCGACCTCGACGAGTACCGGCGGATCGCCGGCTACGACGCCGTCGTCATCGTCACCGCGCACTCGGCGCTCGACTACCGCACCATCGTGCAAGAGGCCGACCTGGTGGTCGACTTCCGCAACGCCACGGCCGGCATTCCCAGTGCCGGCAACGTCTGGAAACTGTAAGAGGGGAGACCCACTCGTGAGCGACAAGGTCCGCGTCGGCGTGGTCGGGCTTGGCTATTGGGGCCCGAACCTCGCGCGCAACTTCGACCGCCTGCCCGATGCCGAACTCGCGTACTGCTGCGACCTCGACGAGGCCAACCTGGCCAAAGCCCGCAGCCTCTACCCGAACACGGTGGTCACCGACGACTACGCCCAGCTGCTCGCCGACGACGAACTGGACGCGGTCGTGGTCGCCACCTCCGTACCGACGCACTACGCGCTCGGCAAGAAAGCCCTCGAGGCCGGCAAGCACACCTTCGTCGAGAAGCCCATCGCGCTCAAGGCGGTCGACGCCGAGGATCTGCTGGCGACGGCCGAGGACTACGGTGTCAAGCTCATGGTCGGCCACCTGCTCGAGTACCACCCGGCGGTGGCCAAGATGAAGGAGCTGATCGACTCCGGCGAGCTCGGCAAGGTCTACTACGCCTACGCGAACCGCCTCAACCTGGGCAAGGTCCGTACCGACGAGAACGCGCTCTGGAGCTTCGGCCCCCACGACATCTCCGTGCTCAACTACCTCACCGGCGACGAGCCGGAAGAGGTCAGCGCCCGGGGCGAATGCTATCTGCAGGATGAGGTCGAGGACGTGGTCTTCGGCTACATCCGCTACAAGAGCGGCGTGGTCGGCCACCTGCACGTGAGCTGGCTCGACCCGCACAAGAGTCGCAAGATCACCGTGGTCGGCGAGAAGAAGATGGTCGTCTTCGACGACATGGAGTCCGAACGCAAGATCACCGTCTACGACAAGGGCGCCACGACCACGCGCACCAAGTTCGAGACGTACGGCGAGTTCGTCACCCTGCACTTCGGCGACATCCACATCCCCAAGATCGGCAACGACGAGCCGCTGCGGCTCGAGTGCCAGCACTTCGTCGACTGCATCAACAACGACGAGCAGCCGCGCAGCGACGGCCACGACGCGCTCAACGTCGTCAAGGTCCTCGACGCCATGGAGATCAGCCTGCGCGAAGGCGGCCGGCCCGTGAAGACCGCGGAGCTGTAGCCGTGGCGACCATGTATCCGAGCCCCCTGGGCCGCAACCTGCTCTTCGGCGAGGGCGTCGTCATCGTCGGCTCGGAGGTGACGTTCGGCGCCAACGTCGTCGTGCACGCCGACACGGTGATCGGCCACGGCTGCTTCATCCAGGACGGCGCCGTGCTCGGCAAGGTGCCGAGCCTCTCACCGACCAGCACCGCCAAGCGTGACGAGCTCCGGCCGCTCGTGCTCGGTCCCGGCTGCGTCGTGAGCACAGGCGCCGTCGTCTATCGCGGCACAGAGCTCGGCGCCGGCTGCATCATCGGCGACTACGCGGGGGTCCGCGAGCGCTGCACGCTCGGCGAGCGGGTCGTGGTCGGACGCGGCAGCGTCGTCGAGAACGACACGGTGATCGGCGACGACACCAAGATCCAGACCAACGTCTACATCACCGCCTACATGACGATCGAGGATCACTGCTTCATCGCGCCGTGCGTCCAGACGACCAACGACAACTTCATGGGCCGCACCGAGAAGCGCCACGAGCTCATCAAGGGCCCGACCATCCGCCGCGGCGCTCGCGTCGGCGGCGGCGCCGTGCTCTGCCCGGGCATCGAGATCGGCGAGGAGGCGTTCATCGCCGCCGGCGCGGTCGTCACCAAAGACGCGCCGGCCGGCAAAGTCCTCATGGGTGTGCCCGCGCGCGTCGTGCGCGACGTCAACGAGGACGAGCTGCTCGAGAACCAGTAGGCGCGCCGGCAGACGCGCCGCCAGCTGACCCGCCTGCGCACTCCGCGACCAGGCGTTCCCGAGGAGGCCGAGAATGACCAAGTACATCTGCATCGTCTGCCACTACTTGTACGACCCCGCGGTCGGCGACCCCGACAACGGCATCGCCCCAGGGACCGCGTTCGAGGACCTGCCGGAGGACTGGCTCTGCCCCAAGTGCGGCGTGGGGAAGGAAGAGTTCGAGGCTGTCGAGTACTGAGGGCCTGCAGCACACACGGGAGAGTCATGGGTTTCCTCGAACTGAGAGACTTCACGCTCGAACTGAGTGGGCGGCGCATCCTGAACGGCCTCACGGTCCACGTCTGGGGGCATGTTCGCGCCTTGATCGGGCCGAACGGCGCCGGCAAGTCGACGCTGGCCGGCGCCATCATGGGCCTGCCAGACTACCTGCACCTGCGAGGCGAGATCCTGCTGGACGGCGAGCCCATCCAGGATCTGCCGGTCGACGAGCGTGCGCGCCGCGCCGACCCTTCGCGTCGCCACTCGCAGAGCGGCTTGCTCGCGCGGTCCAACGTCGGCTCGGTGACCTGTTCCACGCAGCCGACGCGCTCCTCTTGCCGTGAGGGCGGGCGGCCGAATGGACGGGCCGCCCGCCGAATGGACGGGCCGCCCGCCTTCACCCTCGTTTCGGGATGGGAACACTCCGGATAAAGCATAACGAGGAGTGTGAGGACGCCCATGGCGAGCGAAGACGGACAGCACTCCGCGCCCGGCGCGGATGACGAGCGGATGACGGTGGACGTCGGCGGCCAAGACGCTGTGGGCGCCCCAAGCGGCGACGCACCTCAGGTCGCTGGTGTTAGTGCAGACCCAGCCTCCGGTGAGGCCTCTCCCGGGGTTGGCGATGGGCCTGCGCATGGCAGCGTGCGGTACTCTCGCCGCCGCGTGCTCATCCTCGGCGGGACCTTCGTCGCCGGCGCAGCCGCCGTCGTCGCCGGCCTCCGCGCCTTCGGTGGATCTGCCGCGACCAAAGTGACCGACACGATCAGCGACCAGTTCGGCTCCTTCCCCGTGCGCAGCATCGAGGACGTGCCGGACGTGCCCCCGGACCAGTGGACCGTGAAGGTAGACGGGCTGGTGGACACACCGCTGACCGTCGACCACACGGACTGGACGGGCCTGCAGCGCGTCACCGAGACGGTCGACTTCCACTGCGTCGAGGGGTGGAGCGTGGACGACGTGCGCTGGGGAGGCGTCGCGCCCGCGGTGCTGCTCGACCAGGCCGGCGTGCGGCCGGAGGCGAAGTACGCCGTCTTCTACGCTCGCGGCGGCTCCTACCTGAGCACGGTACCGCTCGACCTGGTGAGAGACTCGGCCACGCTGCTCGCCGACCAGCTGAACGGCGAGCCGCTGCCGCCCAAACACGGCGGACCGCTCCGGCTTGTCGTCCCGAAGCAACTCGGCTACAAGAACGTGAAGTGGGTCGAACGCATCGAGCTCACGGACTCCATCCGCGCCGGCTATTGGGAGGAGCGCGGCTATCCCGAGGACGCGCCGATCCGCGAGGGATGACGGAGCACGATCCCCTGCGTCAGAAGACCCCGCGCTGGTTGATCTGGTGTGCGCAAAGGGTGCCCCTTCCGGCTCTACGTCGGGGGCGAGCGGCTGCTTTTCCCAGCGCACCCGCACGACGCGGCGGCCCCCACCCTGACTCAACGTGTTTCGGGGCCGCCCGCTCACGGGCACGATTCCCCGCGGGCGGTGACACGCCGCCCGACCCGATAGACTGAGGCCAGCGCTTCTCGACCGTGCACTGCGCCTATACGCTCCCTGAGGAGGCCGAGGATGACCAAGTACGTTTGCACCGTCTGCGACTACGTGTACGACCCCGCGCTCGGCGACCCCGACAACGGCATCCCGGCGGGCACCGCCTTCGAGGACCTGCCGGAGGACTGGGTCTGCCCCGACTGCGGCGTCGAGAAGGAAGAGTTCGAGGCCGTCGCCGACTGACGGCCTGCGACACGTGTGGGGGGGAGTCATGGGTGTCCTCGAACTGAGAGACGTCACGCTCGAACTGGGTGGGCGGCGCATCCTGAACGGCCTCACGGTCGACTTCTGGGAGGGTCACGTGCACGCCTTGATCGGGCCGAACGGCGCCGGCAAGTCGACGCTGGCCGGCGCCATCATGGGCTTGCCCGACTACCGCCACATGGAGGGCGAGATCCTGCTGGACGGCGAGCCCATCCAGGATCTGCCGGTCGACGAGCGTGCGCGCCGCGGCATCACCCTGGCCTGGCAGGAGCCGGCGCGGTTCGAGGGCCTGCGCGTCGACAAGTTCATCCTCGCCGGCGCGAAGGAGCGGAGCGGGGAGACGGTGCGCCGCGTCCTCGAACGGGTCGGGCTCGATCCGGAGAAGTACGCGGCGCGCGCGGTGGACAAGACGCTCTCCGGGGGCGAGCGCAAGCGCATCGAGCTCGCCAGCATCCTGGCCATGGAGCCGCGCGTCGTGCTCATGGACGAGCCGGACTCGGGCATCGACGTGGAGGCGCTCACGCGCATCTTCGATGCCCTCGCCGACTTCAAGGAGCGCGGCGCCACCGTCATCATGATCACCCACAGCCAGGAAGTGCTGAAGCACGCCGAGCACGCCTTCCTGCTCTGTGATGGGCGCATCATCGACAAGGGCGCCGTCGGCCGCATCGACGACTACTTCGGCGACAAGTGCGTGTGCTGTGACCACACGAACCTGCCCACGGCGGAAGAGATGGCGACGGTGGCCGAGTGAGTGCCCCGACGAAGGACCAGGTCGAGACCGCCCGCGAGCTGCTCGCCAGCCTCGGCGAATTCGGCGGGCACATCAAGGGCGACGACATCGCGCACCTCGAGGTGCACGGCAACGAGGTCGTCGGCGCGCACCTCGTCCCCGGTCTGCAGGTCGACGTCGACCAGCTGGGCGACGGCATCGAGGCCTGGATCCACCTCGACAAGGGCGCCCGCATCGCCAAGCCGGTCCACCTGTGCTTCGGCATGCTGCCCACCGAGGGTGTGCAGAAGATCCTCATGCACGTGGAGGCGGAGGAGGACAGTTACGCCAGCGTTCAGGCGCACTGCACCTTCCCCAACGCCGTCGACATCACCCACAAGATGGACGCCGACGTCGTCATCGGCCCCGGCGCCACCTACGAGTACTTCGAGCGACATCTGCACGGCGCCGAGGGCGGTGTGTTCGTCGTGCCCAAGACGAAGGTCCGCGTCAAGGAGGGCGGCCGCTTCAAGACGGAGTTCGAGCTCATCAAGGGGATGGCCGGCGTGATCGACTTCGACTACGAGGCCGACTGCGACGCGTTCAGCACCCTCGACATGATCGCCCGCATCATCGGCCGCGGCCACGACAAGATCCGCATCAACGAGACCGGCCATCTGAACGGCGAGGGCGCCAGGGCCGTGCTGCAGTCGCACCTGGCGCTGCGCGACTCGGCGTTCGCCGAGGTCTACAACACGCTCACGGCCAGCGCACCGCACGCCCGGGGCCACGTCGACTGCAAGGAGATCGTGCAGGGCGACGCGGTCGCCAAGGCCGTCCCGGTGGTCGAGGTGAGCCACCCGCTCGCGCACGTGACGCACGAGGCCGCGATCGGCAGCGTCGACAGCAAGCAGCTGCAGACGCTCATGAGCCGCGGCCTCGACGAGGACGGGGCCACCGACCTCATCATCGAGGGACTGCTGGGCTGAGGGGAGGCCTCAGGCGCGGCCGGCCGACTCCGAGGCCGGCCTACTTCGCGGCCGGGACCGGCTTCAGCCCCTCCGCGAAGGCGATGATCTCCTGACGGGTGAGGGCGCCGGTGACGAAGACGGCCCGGCGCCGCCCGACGACGAAGAGTGAGGGCCCGCTCCCCTGGTACCAGGTGGAGGCCGTCGCACCCCTGAAGGCGCCGTACTGCAGCGTCGTCTCCTGATACGAGAGCGTGCCGGTCCCCGCCTCACCCTGCCAGTCCGGGGTGCCGGCCAACGCGCGCAGCGTGGCCGGTCCGACCTGTTCGACCGTGAACTGCGAGAGGCCGCGCGTGTACAGCTCCAGGACCGCGGTCCCGGGCAGGTCGACCGGCAGGCTCCACACCTTGTCGCTGATCCAGCTCACGGGGCGCAGCTCGGCCCGGATCGTCGCGACCGCCTTGAGCACGTACCCGTCCGGCGCCAGGTCTGAGACCAGCGGGTCGTAGCCGGCGGCGCGACCCGCCGACGCGGGCGACGATGCATAGGTGTAGTCCGCGTCGGTCGTCTGCATCACGGCGGTACCCGTCGGCACCTGGACCGCGAAGGTCTCGTCGGCCGGCGGCGGCGACGCCCAGTCGACCTTCGCCGTGAAGGTCGATCCGCCGTCGCTGTACCAGGTGACGAGGCCGGTGACCTGGTCGACGACCAGTTCTATCGGCCCGCCGTTCAGTCTCATCGCGGCGCGCCAGATGGTGCGGTCGCCGTCCTTGAGCGGCTTGATCCCGATGGCGTCGTCGCCGTCCTCGACGGCGGAACGCACGATCGCGGCCAGTCCCTGGTAGTCGAGCGGGCTGCGGGTGGCGACGCGCCACACGGGGGGCCAGGCGCCGACGGTGCGTGACGAAGATGCGGCGCCATCGCGGTTGCCCCCAAGGATCGTCTCCGTGCGAGTCGCCGACGCGTACGCGGACTGCAGGGGCCAGTGACTGGACGGGGACTGGCCCTCAGGCCCTTTCGCCTGGCCGCCGGCGTCGCCGCTCGCTACCGCGCCGAACGTGCCGTCCTGACCGAGCTGTCCGGTCGGCGGGCGCCAGGTGTACGTCCCGCGGGTCCCCTCGACCTGCGGCGCAGGCGCGGCCGGGCTCGAGCGCAGGAAGAAGACCCACGCGAGGGAGAACACGATGGCCAGGGCCACGAGGGTCACGGCGAAGCTCGGCGGCCGGCTGCTGGCGCGGGCCGAGCGGATCTCGCGGCTGCGGCGCTCGCGAAGACTCGCCATCACGCTGTGGGGCGGCTGCCCCGCACGAAGAACAGAGGCAGCAGCAGGAAGGTGAAGCCGGGGCGGCGCGAGACGAAAGGCGTCAGCGCCGCGATCAGCAGGGCGACCAGGAAGAGGTTCCGGGGGCGAGGCATGCGTCAAGCGTGACGGCCGCGGCGCGGCTGTGCAAGCCGCACCCCGGGCGGCTCTCGCGGCCGCCCGCTGGCGCCCTCTGGACCACTGTGATTACGTAGTCCTGCCCGATCCATCAGCAGCCCGAGGAGGCAGGGCGTGAAGCGCAATCTGTTCGCCGGCCGCCGCCGCAGCGGCGGCCTCAAGCTCGACGTCTTCACCGACGACGAGATCCAGGACATCCACCTCGCGACCCTCGAGGTGCTCGAGCGCACCGGCGTGTGGGTCGAACTCGATGAAGCGCTCGACATCTACAGCGACGGCGGGTGCGTCGTCGATCGCGACGCGCACATGGTCCGGATCCCGCCACACATCGTGGAGGACGCGATCGCCAGCGCGCCGCCGTCCGTGGTCATGTGCGGGCGCGATCCGAGGAACGACATCATCCTCGAGCCCGGGCGCGTCGGCTTCAGCAACTTCGGCGAGGGCATCCAGGTCGTCGATCCCGAGACCGGGGAGCTGCGCGCGTCGACCAAGCGTGATCTCGGCGACATCGCGCGTCTTGTCGACGCTCTGGACGAGGTCGACGTGTTCGAGATGGCAGTCGTCTCCAGCGACCAGCCGCCGGAGTCGTTCTCGTTGCACAACCACGAGGCTGCGATCGTCAATCAGACGAAACCGATCTCGGGCGGAGCGCAGGACGGCGACGCGGTCCACAGGACGGTGGAGATGCTGGCCGCCGTCCAGGGCAGCAAGGACGCGGTGCGCGAGCGGCCGATGATGGTGATGGGCACCTGCCCGGTGAGTCCGCTCAAGCTCGTCAAGGACTTCTGTGAGATCGTCATCGAGTCGGCGCGCGTCGGCTTGCCGAGCTGCGTACTCAGCATGGCGATGGCCGGCGGCTCCAGCCCGGTGACGCTCGCCGGTACCCTCGTCACGCACAACGCCGAGGTGCTGGCCGGCATCGTCCTCGGCCAGCTCACCGAGCGCGGCAGCAAGCAGCTGTACGGGTCGTCGACGACGGCCATGGACCTGCGGTTGGTGGCCGCGTCGGTCGGCACGCCGGAGTGCGCGCTGATCAGCGCCGGCGCGGCCCAGCTCGCCAGGCAGTACCGCCTGCCGAGCTACATCGCCGGTGCGTAGGCGGACAGCAAGCTCAGTGACGTTCAGACCGGTCACGAGAAGACTCTTACGGCCCTCATGGCAGCGTTGGCAGGGACCAACCTGATCTACGGCCTGGGAATGATCGAGTCGGGCGTCACCTTCGATTACGCGCAGCTGGTCATCGACAACGAGATGGCGCGCATGGTCAAACACGTGGTCAGGGGCGTGCGCGTCGACGATGAGTCTCTGGCGGTGGACGACATCGCAGCCGTGGGGTCGTTCGGGGATTTCCTCAGTCTGGACGCGACGATGCGGCACATGCGCGACACATCGCAGCCGGAGCTCATCGACCGTCGCGTGCGCGAGGACTGGGAGGGGCAAGGTTCCACCGACATGTACCAGCGGGCCTCGGAGAAGGCGCGCGGCCTTCTCGAGACGCACCACCCGGAGCCGCTGCCCGCAGAGGTGCTCGAGCAGGTTCGGAGTATCGTCGACAAGGCCGACCGGGAGCGGGCCGGGGGCTGACGACGTACGCGGCCCGCGCCGGCGCCGGGCCCGCGCGCGATCGCTCACGACGACGGGGCGGGCGGCCCTTCCGGCCGCCCGCCCCGTCGATCCTGCCGCCGCCGCAGTGACCGGCGCGACGTGGACCGCGTCAGTCGCCCGGCGACGTGCTCAGCTGGCCGATCACCGGGATCGGTCCGAACGCCGAGCTCCAGCCGGTCGTGAGCATGGCCTTGAGAGCGTACGTGGCGCCGCCGCCGGCGTAGTTGAAGTCACCGAGTGCGTTGCCGGCCGCCGTGAGAGCACCCGTCCACGGGTTCCTGGGCCAGGCGAAGCTCGTGCCGAAGGTCACCGGCGTCAGGTCCGCCGGGTACGGGTAGGCGCCGCCGTTCGTCGCGGCCCACGCCTCGATGTACCGCTGCAGCAGGAGCACGTTCTGTCTTGACGCCGTGTTCCTCTCCGACTTGAACCACTTGGGCATGCCGCCGGAGAGCCGGTAGTTGCCGCGGGAGAGGTGGACGACGAGTCGGTAGCTGCTGCCGCCGGCGCCGCGCGTGTACGTGTAGGTGCCGCGCGAGGTTCCCGGAGCCATGATCCTGCCGGTCCACGGGTTGGCCGGCCAGATCGGCGCGGTGAGGCCACGGCCCTTCTTGACCATCGACTTCGGCGGATACGTGAACCGATGGGCCACGCCGTAGTCGTTGATGTACTTCTGGAGGAGCAGCGAGCCCGCCTGCACCTGCTTGTCGACGAAGCTGACCGCGTGCGCCTGACCCGGGACGGCCGCGGCGGCGGTGAGGGCCAGCGCGGCGGTCGCCAGGACGAGGATGATCCTGCGTGTGATCACGGGGTGTGCCTCCGGGGGTGGTCAGGACTCCGTCGTGCCGGAGCCGCGCGCCGGCGCCGCGAGGGACGGCGCGATGCCGCCGGCCTCGAAGTCGCCGGAGTGGAGATGGATGGTGAGGGTGTACGCGCCGCCCGCGCCGGGTGTGTAGAGATAGGCTCCCGGCGCCGTGCCCGGGGCCATCGCGGCGCCGCTGCTCGGGTCCTGGGGCCAATCGTCGTGCGCAGACCCGACTGCCGCACCCGCGGTGAGATCGACGATCCTGGGCAGCGCGCCGCCGTGCTGCAGATACCACTGGTCGACGTAGCCGGCGAGGATGTGCCCGCTACGCCGGAGGATCTCGTCCTCCAGGCTGGCGAGCAGCTGCTGCCACGGGCTGGTCGCGGTGGAGCCGGTGAGGACGTAGTCGTTCTTGAGGGCGCGGTGCAGGCGTAGGGTATACGACGACCTGTCGGGGGCTATCTCGTAGGAGAAGGAACCCTTGTCGCGGCGCTGGGTCATGTCGGCGTGGTCCCATGGGTTGCTGGGCCAGTAGCGATGTCTGGGCTCGCTGCCGACGGCGCCGTCGGCAGCCACTTCGGCGGGCAGCGGGTACACGCCGTCGTGGGTCGCGGCGTAGTCCTCGATGTACTGGCGGATGAGATTGGTCCCCTCTTCGCCACGGTGGTCGTAGGCCAGCTTGATCACGCGCGGCATGCTGCCCCTGACGATGACGACGCGGCCGTCGAGATACCCGATCAGGCGATAGCGCCGGCGGTCGGGCATGACCTTGTACGCGTAGTGACCCCGGCCCGTGCCGGGGTGCATACGCGACCCCGTCCAAGGGTCGATCGGCCACCAGCCGCCGGGCATGCGACCGGGTCGGACCGTGGAGCGCGTCGGATACTTGTAGAAGTGGGCGGCTCCCTCGCGGTCGATGAGCCCGCGCAGCGCCATGATGCCGTCGCGCATCTGGTGGTCGAGCGAGGCGGCGCGGGCCGGCGTAGCCGTGCCTACATGGAGACTGAGCGCCGCGAGCAGCGCGGCGCCGATGATGAGCGTGCGTCGGATCATGTGCTTCCTGGCCCCTTCTTCCCCTCCCAGTGTGGCGTCGGGCACGGAGGCGGTCAACCGTGCGCCGGCCATCCGCCGCGCGGTGCACTGCCGGAATGGTCCGTCCCGGACGCCCTGGGGCCTGCCTGCCCCGGGGAGTCGGATTCTACAACCGCGTCCTGAGATGGTCGTAATAGATCGTCTCGCGGGCGATCTTGCCGCGTCGGATCTCGAGCACGGTCGCGCCGGCGATCGTCGTGTGCTTCGCGAGCCGGTGGTAGTCCTCGGGCAGAGTCTAGCTCACGGCTCCCACACGGCGATCGAGTTCGCGACCGCGAGCAGCTGCTCTGCCGAGGCGTCGCCGCCGACCATGAGCAGCATGCCGTCCTTGGCCGCCCACAGGTGGGGTGTGGTAAGTGGCGCGATCACCACGAAGCCCCGGCCCCCGGCGAAGGCGCCGGAGGTCAACTCGACCGGCGTCCGGGCGTCCGTCGATCCCGGCCACTCGCGGATGAACGGATCTGTGTCGATAGAGAACCGCTCCGAGGTGACCGTCGGGTCGAGGACGCGCGTCGAAACGCCCAGGGACTCGAAGCCGCGTCCGTAGCGCAATGCCACGATCGCGCTCCCCGTGAGCGCCTTGTTCATGTACCAGTACGAGTCCTTGCCCATCTCTCCGAGGTCTTCCTCCGTCAGCTTGTCCTCTCGCTTCACGGCGACCTGCGCGAGCTCGTAGTCGCGCGGGAGATGGATGGGCACCAGCGCGGCCCGCCCGATGGCGCTCTCCACCTGGTCGAGGGTGACGGGGCGGAATCCGTTGTCGACGCGGGTGATCGAGCCAACGGGCTTGTCACGAAAGAGCCCGCTGGGGAAGTCCAGCGTGAAGGTGTCCTCGGGAACGCGCACGTCGACCTGCAGGTTCATGAGGCACCACTCCGCATGAACCTTGTCGCCGGCGAGCTGCTGGCTCCGCACCGGCAGACCAGTCCCCTTGTCGACGGTGATGATCAGGCTGTCGTCCGGGCCGTTGGGCCAAGGCACTTCGTCCCCCGGCGGCCGCGGTCGTGGCGCCACGGGGCAACTCACGACCCAGGCCGGACGACCGTCGAACATCGTCGCCCGCAGGGCGGCATCCCCACTCGCCCGCAGAGCGTAGACCACTCCGCTGAACTGCGTCGGCCCAATGTCGGGAGCCGGGTAGGTCATCGCCCCGACGCTGTCTCCCGTCGGGTCGCAGCCGGTCTCCTCCCGGGCATCGACGAAGACCGCGGCCTCGACCTGCTCAAGTGGGACCTCGTTCGCGTCGCCGTAGGCGCCCGGCGGCGCGACCATCATGCGGTCGAAACCCGCCCCCCAGCTGCGCCGGACCCCCGTGGTCGCGTCGTAAGAGGCGTCCCCTCCCTTGTCGCTGCCGACGATGCCGGGAACGTCGATCGTCCGGTCACCCCATTTCTCCGGCACTAGCCTCTCAAGGGGCGTCGCTCGATAGCTGCCGTCGGCGCAGAGGACCAGCCTCGTCCGGTTGTCGTCTGCTTTCAGGCGGTCAAAACGGATGGCTTTGTAGTCGCAGTAGTACAGGTCGGCGACGATCGTGGTGGCATCGCGCAGCGCCTCCTGTACGATGCGCGCCACCTCGGCGGCCGATGCCGGTTCGGGGCCCGTGAAGACGTACGCCGCCGGGTTCTGCGCCGCCGAGCCACCGGGGGCCTTCTCGGCGACGTTGCCGCCAGGCAGGCCGATGAGGACGAGCGCGGCGACGGCGGCAGTCGTCGCGGCGAACGCGAGGCCCCACCGGCGTGCTCGAACGAAGCCGGCGAAACGTGAGGCGCTCGAGCGCGTTCCGCGAGGCTCGCCGGCGCGCTCATCCTCGATCCTCGCCCAGAGCCGCTCTTCGAAGTCGGCGGCCAGAGGCGGCGCCTCGTCGGCGCTCCGGATGAGGTCGCCGAGCCGGGTGTCGTGATACTCGTTCATGACCCCTCCTTCGTGGGTCCCGTCCCAAGGCCGAGCGCGTTGCGCAATGCGGCGCGACCACCGGCCAGGCGGGACGCCACCGTTCCTCTGGGGATACCGACCAGGTCGGCCGCCGTGCGGTAGTCGTAGCCGTCGCGGTCGACGAGCAGCACCAGGATGCGTTGTTCGGCGGGCAGGGCGGTGAGGGCCTCCGCGATGACGGCCCTGTCGATGACCGCGGCCGTCTCTTCGCGGGCCGGCAGATCGTTGTCTTCCGGCGGATCGTCGGCGATCGCCGGACGGCGGGATGCCGTGCGCAGCGACTGGAGGCACACGTTGCAGGTGATGCGGTGCAGCCACGTGCCGAGGGCCGCATCGCCCCTGAAGCCGGGGAGCGCCGCGTACGCCGCCACGAAGACTTCCTGCAGGGCGTCGTCCATCGCCTGCGGGTCCTGGAGGATCTGGTAGGCGAGCACGCGGAGCCGGCGCTCGTAGTGGTGGACGATGGCGGTGAAGGCCGCACGGTCGCCGTGACTCGCCTGAGCGACCACGCGGGCGTCGATCTCGCGCTCCTCCTCGTGTTGCGCATCGGTCTCCACTGGGAGACCTCCCCACCGTGCGGCCGAAGGCCGAGCCGGCCGCCGGCCTGCCGGACCGGACTCTCGGTCCACGAACCCCTGTCTCGATGCTACATCCGCCACAACGCCTCGCCCCTTCGGCGCGGCGTGCATGCCAGCTCGCACCCCGCTCCTAGAGCGTTAGATGCCGGCAGGGCGTAGAGTGTTCTGGCACCAAGGACAAGGGAGACCATCGTGACTGAAGCGAAGATCCCGACCCGGATGGGCGACGGCTTCATGGTCGAGATGACGCGCAGCGAGCTGCGCGCCGATCTCGAGGACGCGACGCGGGAGGCGGCGCGCAAGGCCAAGGTGCCGGCGCTCGGCCCGGGCGAACTCGACCACCTGCTCGACATCTACGCCTCTCGGGCGGCGTTCACCGCCGTCGACATCGGCGACCAGGTGGTGCTCAGCTGTGACGGCGGCGGCAGCAAGCTGACCGGCACCGACCTTCTCGACCTGCTCGAGAGTGAGCAGCGCCTCGGCCAGGACATCCTCGAGCTCTGGCACATCGAGTACAGCTACAAGGCCATCAAGACGATCTTGCCCTTCCAACAGCAGGTGATGCAGAACTGCCAGCTGATGATGACGGCGCCGGTACAGTACGGAGCGCAGCCCAACCTCGCCTTCTACAGCAAGCCCGATGGACCGGCGGACAACTGGTTCGAGCTGCTCCCGCGCGGCGACATCGCCGGGGCCCGCGCGGCGATCGACGAGGCTATGGAGCACGCGACCAAAGACTTCATCTACGTCGGCGAGGGGATGCTGGAGGCCGGCGCCGACGGCATGGACTTCGACACCACGGGCGGCGCCGGCGACGCCGACTTCTTCAGCACGCTGCGCGCGGTGAAGCACCTGCGCGACAAGGACCCCGACGCCGGCATCGAGGTCGGCATGGCCGGCGAGTTCGTGATCGGCGTGCACGGGGAGCTCGAGTGGGATG
>DASRZL010000038.1:0-2669 GCA_035686425.1 Thermoleophilia bacterium | reverse complement strand
ACGGCGTCGAAGATGGCGTTGGCGATGGCGGGCGCGGTGGGGATGGTCGGCGGCTCGCCGACGCCCTTCGCGCCGAAGGGGCCGCCGTCGAGCTGCTCCTCGACGAGCGCGATCTCGTACTCGGGATGGTCGAGCGAGGTGGGCATGCGGAAGTCCATGAAGTCCGCGTTCAAGAGCCGCCCCTGGTCGTAGATGTACTCCTCGGACAGTGCGTAGCCGATGCCGTGCGACGCGCCGCCTTCGATCTGTCCCTCGACGCTCAGCGGGTTGACGGCGAAGCCGACGTCCTGCGCGCAGGTGAGGCGCTTGAGCTCCCACCGGCCGGTCTCTCGGTCTACTTCGACCTCTGCCACCTGGGCGCAGGAGGAGATGCCGAGGGGCAGTTCGGTCAGCGCGGCGCGGCCCACGACGGCGCCCCGATAGCCAACGGCCCGGCCCGCCGCCTCGGCGAGTGAGAGCGAGCGGCCGCGGCCGGCCCGCACTTGGCCCTTCTCTATGCGAATCTCATCCGGCGCGACGCCAAGCTCGCCGGCGACCGCCTCTGCGAGCTGGCGCTTGGCATCCTCGCAGGCGCGGCGGACGGCCTCGCCGACGCCGAAGAGGACGCGGCTGTGATGGGAGCCGTCGTTGTGGGGCGCGACGTCGGTATCGCCCTGGGTCACGGTGACGCGCTCCACGGGGATGCCGAACGACTCCGCCGCGATCTGCGCGAAGGACGTGTCGGTGCCGCTGAGGTTGATCGCGCCGGTGACCACGGAGGCGCTGCCGTCCGCGTTCAGGTGGACGTAGGCGCTGGAGGATGCCGCCCAGCAGGTCCAGTGGCCGGCCGCGATGCCAATGCCGCGCGCCTTCGTCGGGGTGCCGCGCGAGGCGCGGCGGCGCGACCAGCCGGCGCGGTCGGCGGCGGCCCGGATCACCTTCTCCGGCAGGGAGTAGGGCATGGTGGCGTTGCCGGCGACGGGGTCGCCCTCGCGTATCACGTTCCTCAGCCGGATCTCCAGGGGGTCGATGCCCAATGCGTGCGCGATGATGTCGAGCTGGCTTTCGATGGCGAAGTGCACGTGGGGCGCGGTGAGCGCGCGCCGCGCGCCGGCGGACGGCTTGTTCGTGTAGATCGAGTACGCTGTGACCAGCATGTTTGTGATGTGGTACGGCCCCTGGACGAGGACCGCGCCGGTGCCGGACTGGGCCCCACCGTAGGCGCCGGTGTCGAAGAGCAGTCGCGCTTGCAGGGCGACGATCTCCCCATTCTTCGTGACGCCCGTCTTCAGCTCCAGCACCGATCCGCCGCACGGCCGGTTCGCCAGGAATTCCTCCTGGCGCGTCATGACCATCTTCACGGGCCGGCTGCATCTTCGCGAGAGCTCTGCGGCGATGGGCTCGAGTATCACGCCGCCCTTGCCGCCGAAGCCGCCGCCGACGGGCATCCCGATGACGCGCACGCTGCTCATCGGCAGCTTGAGGGTGCGGGCCACCGCGTTCCGAACGGCGAACTGGCCCTGCGTGCTCGTCCAGACGGTCAGCTTGCCGCCCGCCGAATCCCAGTCGGCGATGGAGGCATGGGGTTCGAGGTAGCCCTGGTGCACCCACGGAGTCTCGAACGTGTCCTCGAAGACATGGTCGGCGGCGGCGAAGCCTTCCGCGATGTCGCCGCGCTTCACGGTGATCTCTTCGCAGATGTTCGGGAGATTGGGGCTCTCGGATTCCTCGTGGACGCGGGCCGCGCCGGGGTCGATGGCCGAGCGCACGTCGGTGACGACGGGGAGCGGGTCGTAGGTGACTTCGACCGCGCGGGCGGCGGCAAGCGCCTGGGCGCGGGTCTCCGCCGCGACTGCGGCCACGGCCTCACCGTGGTAGCGCACCTTGCCCCGCGCCAAGCTCGGCACCTCCCGGCCGGTGGCGACCACGAGCACGCCCGGCATACGAGATGCTCTCTGGGTGTCGATCGAGATGATGCGCGCGTGCGGATGGAGCGCGCGCACGAGCACGCCCCACACCATGCGGGGGAGCACAAGGTCTGCAGTGAACTGGGTCTGGCCGGTTAGGTGGGCCGGCCCGTCGAGACGGGGGACGCGCTTTCCGACAGCGGTGTACCTCATCTTCGTGCTCCCTTCGCGGCCGGCTTGGCGGCGACTCCAGGCGTGACCGGTGGCCCGGCGACCGACCCGCTCGGTCATGTTCCGGCAGACCTCCGGCGCGACCACGCGTGGCCTTGCGGGCTGAGCGGGGCTCATGACGCTATTCTGCTCCGGCGCGTGAGCTCCTCGCCGCGGGGAGGTACTCGGTGGTCCACAGGGTGGCGCGGTTCGGACTGACGAGGCGCGGCGCGGCCACCGGGAGTGGGCCGGCCGGGGGGCGGGCACGGGCCTGCCCGCCCATTCGATTGCGCTCAGGGCAGGCCTAGATGAGGCCGAACGCCCGGCAGATGAAGACGGCCATCTGGTCGCGAGTCACGCGGGACTCGGGGTGGTAGCAGCCGTCGTCGTATCCGCCCGCGACTCCCTCGGACTGGATGTGCTGGATGTGCTTGCGTGCCCAGAAGTCGCAGGGGACATCCGGGAAGGGAGGCTCAGTGCACCCGGGGTCGGGGACGAGGTCCTCGCCGCCACACATGGCGCGGGCGATGAAGACGGCCATCTGGCCGCGGTCGAGGGCGTGCTCGGGCTGGT
>DASRZL010000037.1:0-4113 GCA_035686425.1 Thermoleophilia bacterium | reverse complement strand
GTCGACTTCGGCATCCAGAGTTACTGGATGAGCCATCACCCGTGGGTGGTCCCGGAGCCGTTCACGCCGGAACCATGCGAGACCTACAGCAAGGCCGACCTCGACGAGTGGGCGGCGGTCATCAAGAAGGGCAGCGACGAGTCCTACGCCGACGCGCAGTTCGTGCTCGACGCGCCGCACGCCCAGCCGATCGACCAGATGCGGCGCACGGAGGCCATGGAAGATCCGGACCAGTGGGCGTTCACGTGGCGCAAGTACAAGAGGAAGTTCAGGGACAAGGTCTGACTTGCTGACCTGAGCGTCCCGCGGCGCACTCCGGCGGGCGGGCCGGCGTCATCGTGACGCGGCCCTCCGCCGAGTGGTCGTCCGGCGCCGGACACGCGGGCCCGCCGCCGGCGAGTCCGGTCGGGTATCATGGCGCGAGGCCGGCCGCGTCTCGCGGTCGGCCTCGGCGACGACGAAAGGCGGGCGGCGTGCCCCAGCAACCTGCGAGACCCGGCCTCCGCGCGGCCCAGGCGGTCGGGCTCACCGTCTTCTTCGCCACGGCGACAATCCTCTCCGCACTGTTCATCGCACGACTCGCCGCCGGTCTCGGCAGCCTGCAGGCAGCCGCGGCGGCGTTCTCGACCGCCTGCGCGGCTATTGCCGCGTTCGGTATGCTCGCCGACGCGATGGACCTTTGGGTGCGCGGCCGGCGCATGACGGTGCGCAGCGTCAAGATGATCCGCTCGCTCGTCTTCGTGGCGGTGCTCGCCGCGCTCGCCGCCAGCATCCTGGGCGGTAACGCTCTCGTCGGTGTCGTCCTCTCGCCGGCGCTGTTCACGTACCTGTTCATCTCAAGACGCTCCCCGGTCCCGCTTGCCGGCTCGCGCCGCGCTCCCGGCGGAAGCACGAGGCGCGGCGCCCGGGGCGGGACGTCAGGTCCTGCTTCGACTTCCGCCAAGGCCCGCCAGCGGCGCGGCGGCAAGAAGCGGCGCTGACTCAGCCGCTGCGGTCGTGACGGGATGAAGAAGCTCGGGCTGATCGTCAATCCCGTGGCCGGCGTGGGCGGCCGCGTCGGCCTCAAAGGTAGTGACGGCGCCGACGTACTGCGCGCCGCGCTCGAGCGCGGCGCCGTGCGTGAAGCGCCACGGCGCGCGCGGCAGGCGCTCGAGCGCTTCGCCCGAGCGCGCGACCACGTCGAGGTCCTCACGTGGCCGGGAGAGATGGGTGAGGACGAAGCGCGCGCCGCCGGGTACGAGCCGCGCGTGCTCGGATCCCTCGACGACCGCCGCTCGTACGTGCTCTGCGAGCTCGAGCGGGTCGGCGGCGAGCCGGCCGCGATCGCCTGCGACGACTTCGTCCTGACGACGCCGGCCGACACCGAGCAGGCCGCCCGCGACCTGCTCACCGCCGGCGTCGACCTCATCCTCTTCGCCGGCGGCGACGGCACGGCGCGCAACATCTGCAACGCCGTCGGCGACCGCGTGCCGGTGATCGGCGTGCCGGCCGGCGTCAAGATCCATTCCGCCGTGTACGCGACGACGCCGGCGGCCGCCGGCGACGTGGCCGCACTGTACCTGCACGAGCGTCCCGCCGGCGTGCAGCTGCGCGAGGGCGAGGTCATGGACATCGACGAGGAGGCGTTCCGCGAGAACCGCGTCTCCGCGCACCTCTACGGCTTCATGACCGTGCCGTACGCGCGCGGCCTCACGCAGAGCGCCAAGGCCGGCGGGGTCGCCGGTGAGGAGCGCGCTCTGAACGACATCGCCACCGAGGTGATCGCCGGCATGATCCCCGGGGCGCTGTACATCCTCGGTCCGGGGACCACCACGCGCACGGTCATGGAGCGGCTCGGGGCGCCCAAGACGCTGCTCGGGGTCGACGCGGTCCGCGACCGCGAGCTCGCCGGCTCGGACCTCACCGAGGGCGGCCTCCTCGCGCTCGTCGACGCTTCGCCTAAGGCGTTCATCGTCGTCACCGTCATCGGCGGGCAGGGGCACATCTTCGGGCGGGGCAACCAGCAGATCAGCCCGGCCGTCATCCGGCGCGTCGGCACTGACCACATCTTCGTCATCGCGACGCAGACCAAGCTGCTCAGCCTCGAGGGCCGTCCGCTTCTCGTCGACACCGGTGATCCGGCGCTCGACGAGCAGCTTGGGGGCTACGCCAAGGTGATCACTGCACTCGGCGAACGCACGATGTACAAGGTCGGCGCCTGACCGAAGCTCCGGCAGCCTGTCGCCGACCCACAACCGCAACCGTGACCGCGACCGAGACGGCGTGTGTCGGGCAACAAAACCTCGCTGCTTGCTAACTTGACGTTGGCAGGAGCAGCGGAAGATTATACAATCTGCTTCACCGAACGCCCATGGACGGACCCACTCAAGCTCTGCCCCGGCCCGCCCGTGGGGGCGCGCTCGCAAAGGCGCGCACGCACAAGCCCCGTCAAGGAGATGGATCAGCATGAAGGCTCTCGTCGTCGGCACCGGTGGAGTTGGTCAGTCGATCGCCGCGATCGCCAAGCGTCGCGACCCCAAGGGTGAGTGGCTCGAGAAGATGGTGATGGCGGACTACGACGGCAAGCGCGCGAGCGAGTTCGTCGTCACGCTCGGCGACCCGCGTTTCGTCGCCGAGCAGGTCGACGCGGGCGATGTCGACGCAGTGGCCGCGCTGGCTGAACGGCACGGCGTCGACATCCTCATGAACCTCTGCGCGCCGAACTTCAACCCGCCGCTGCTCCAGGCGGCGCTCAAGGCCAAGGTGCACTACCTCGACACCGCCATGACGCTCAGCGAGCCGCATCCGACGGACCCGATGCACAAGTGCGGCAAGAAACTGGGCGACGACGAGTACGCGCTCAGCCCGGAGTTCGAGAAGATCGGCAAGTACGCACTCGCCGGCTTCGGCGTCGAGCCCGGCATGGCCGATTTCTTCGCGCGCTACGCGGCCGATCACCTCTTCGACGAGATCGACGAGATCGGCATCCGCGACGGCAGCAACCTCGAGATTCCCGGGGCGAAGGGCATCAGCTTCGGCTTCAGCGTGTGGACGACGATCGAGGAGTGCAGCAACCCGGCGATCGTGTTCGAGAACGGCGAGGTACACACGATCGAGCCGTTCGCCGAGCTCGAGAAGTTCTGGCTGCCCGAGGGCATCGGTGAGGTCGAGGTCGGGCATGTCGAGCACGAAGAGGTCATCCAGATCGCGCACAACGCCGACCGCCTCAAAGGCGTGAAGAAGGCGACGTTCAAGTACGCGCTCGGCGACGAGTTCATGCAGGCGATGGAAGTCTTTCGCTCGGTGAACATCGACAAGAAGGACAAGATCAAGGTCGGCGACGTCATGGTCGCCCCGCGCGACGTGGTCGCCGCCGCCGCCCCCGACCCGAACGAGATCGGCAAGAAGTACGTCGGTCAGACCGCGGCGGGCACCTACGTGACCGGCAAGAAGGAAGGCATGGAGCGCAAGGTCTACCTGTACCAGGTCGCCGACAACCAGGAGTGCGTCGAGAAGTACGGCACCCAGGTCGTCGTCGCCCAGACCGCCTTCACTCCGGTGATCGCCCTCGAGCTCCTCGCCACCGGCAGCCTCGGCAGCAAGCCCGGCGATCCCAAGAGCGGCGTCCACAACCCGGAGGCGTTCAACGCCGACGACTACGTGGCCCTCATGCCCGCCTACGAGTTCCCCGGCGGGCTGCTCGAGATCGAATCCGAGTACAAGCTCGCCGAGGACCGTCAGGGGCTGCTCGACCTGGCGAAGTAACACGCGCGCACCAGGATCGATTGTCTCGCGGCCGGCCGCCTCGCATGAGGCGGCCGGCCGCGAGCTCTTGCGGGGCTTCTGCCACGGGCTCGACCGGCGCAGCGGGTGTGCGGGCAAACCCTGCCCTCTGTGGCCCGGCTTGCGCTGCCGGGCACGCGCGCTCGGGCGCCGCACGGACCATCCGCAGAGGCTCGAGGCCGCGGGCACCCCAGGCTGGAGCGGCTGGGAGCGGGTGACCGCACGCTCCGGGCATGACAAGATGCATCAGAGCGGAGCGGCTCGTGGTCCGGTGACCACCGCGGTCTTCAAAACCGTCTGCGGGGCGATGATCTCGTCCTGGGTGGGTTCGACTCCCATGTCGCTCCGCCA
>DASRZL010000036.1:0-4348 GCA_035686425.1 Thermoleophilia bacterium | reverse complement strand
CTGCTCCGTCCGCGACCTCAGCGACAGCTACGCGATGGAGCAGATCAGGGGGGAGAAGGGCTTGGGCAGGATCCTCGACCACTCGAACCTGCACCCGGGCGAGCCGAACGCGATGACCGCCAAGTTCCGCATCGCCGAGCTGCTCGGCGTGCCGATCAACTCGGTGGAACGTTTTCGAGCGCTGGCGGGGCTGTAACCCGTCTCGCGACGGCGCGCGGGACGAACCATCCGACCAGCGCCGCCGCGACCCCGATCGGCACGAGCAGCACGCCCGCGAGCAGGGTGAGGTAGAGGCCGACGCCGGGACTCATGAAGGCGATCTGACTCGCGGCGTCGCCGCCGACGCCGATGACGGCGACGCCCGCGGCCGCCGTCAGCACGCCGAGCACCCACGAGAAGCGCCGCGGACGCGTTAGCGCTACGGCCACCCCGAGCGCCACGACGCAGAGGGCGAGGACGATAGCCGGCGTGCCCCACTGCGTCTTCAGCACGCCGTTGATGCCGTCGGGCATGGACAGGCTGTAGTTGACCGTGCCCGGGACGTCTTCGTTGGCCCACGGCAGGAAGACGGCGACGACGAGGACGGATCCAGCCAGGAGCGTGAGGATGCCGTCCCCGACCCAGTCGCGGCGCCGCAGGCGGAGGTTCTCGAGGTGCTTCATGGAACGAGTATCGCCCAGCCCCGGCTCCGGTGAAACGGCGGTGCCGGCCGCGAGCGACGTCCGGCGCGTCGGCCCGGCGCGAGGATGGCTCCAGTCCGCACCGAAAGCTGCCGATGGAGGGGCACACGGACGACCATCGGAGGCAGGTTCATGAAGCGGATCGCAGGCATCGTCGTCATCATCGTGCTGGCGATCGCCCTGACCGCGGTCGCCGCCGCCTGCGGCTGCCAGGAGCTGGCGGCTGAGAAGACGACCGGCCAGATCGACGTGGCCAAGGACGCGGCGGTCAAGGCCCAGCTGATGATGATCAAGACCGGGGTCCAGGCCTTCATCGCAACGACCGACACCCTTCCGCCGGACGCTTCAGAGGCCACGCTTGGGGGCTTCGTCCAGCCGTGGCCGGTCAACCCCTTCACCAACGCGCCGATGAAGCCGGGCGACGGCGTGGGCGACTACGTCTACACGCCGGGCTCCGGCAGCGCCTACACGCTTGCGGTACACCTCTCGGACGGGAGCACGTCCACGGCGCCGTGACGGTGGGAGAGGGCTCGCACGCTCCCTCTCCCCACGATGTGAGTGGCCCCGGCGTACTTGCGACGCCAGGTCGGGAAGGGGCGACGTGCGGCATCTGAACAGCAGGACCTTCGGCGGCACGTCGTGGGGCTTCTACGACGGCGCACACCCGACGGCGGACAACTCGCGGCGGCTGCTCCGCTACACCGTCGCCCGGTCCCGGTCGTGCTTCCGCCCGCCCAAGCCGTCGCCGTCGCCGAGCCCGTGGCCGAGCCCGAGCGCGCCGCTCGTCGCGGCGCCGGCCGACTTCCCCGAGTGACCTGAGGCGCCGCGGGCGCCGGCCGCAGGCTCAGGCGCCGATCAGCTTCTTGACGTAGGTCGCGCGCTTGCTCGGCCGTCCGGTGCGCTCCTCGGCGGCGTCGGCGCTGCTCATCGCCCGCAAGGCCGCGTTGATGGCCAGCCAGCGCAGCGGCTCCGGCTCCCACGACTTGGAGCGGTGTCCCACCCACGGCAGGCCCGTCAGCTCCGTCTGCTGTCCCAGGATGAGATCGCGCAAGGTGCGCCCGGCGAGGTTGGTCGTGGAGACTCCGTCGCCCACGTAGGCGCCCGCCCAGGCCATGCCCGTCGGGCGGTCGAGCCCGACGGACGCGTACCAGTCGCGCGCCGCGGCGATCGCGCCGCCCCAGCGGTGGCTGACCTTGGCGTCGCCGATGGCCGGGAAGAGCTCGCCGAGCAGGACGCGGAGGTGGTCCTGCACTTCCGACACGCGCTCGAACGCCTCGCTGATGCGCGAGCCGTAGTGGTACGGGGCGCCGCGACCGCCGATCGCGATGCGCCCGTCCTCGGTGTGCATGGCGTAGAAGATCAGGAAGCGGAAGTCGCCGAACACCTCGTGGCCGCTCCAGCCGACCTCGTCCCAAAACGCGTCGGGCAGCGGCTCGGTGCCGATCATCAGGGAGTAGATGGGCACGACCGTGCGCTCGTAGCCGGGGAGTTCGGGCGTGAACGCTTCAGTGGCGCGCACCACGACGTCGGCGCGCACGTCGCCGGCGTCGGTGGTCGCGACGTGCGGCTCGATGCGGGTGACGGGGGTGCGCTCGTAGATGGGCACCCCCAGGCGCTCGACGACGTCGGCGAGGCCACGAGCGAGGCGCGCCGGGTCGACGGCGCCGCCGTGCGGCGTGTAGACGGCGCCGAGGCACCCGGCCACCTTGATGCGCTCGCGCATGTCGGCGGCGCCGAGAATGGCATAGTCGTCCTCGGTGAATCCCCACTCGCGTTCGTACTCCACCGCCTCGCGCATCCGCAACAGCTGCAACGGTGTGGTCGCGAGGTCGAGCTGCCCTCCGAGGCGGAAGCGCGCCTCGATGCCCTCGGTCTCCACGACCCGCGCGACCTCGTACGCCGTCCGGTGCAGGGCGCGCTGCTGGTCGATCACCGCCTGCCGGCCGTGCGTCTTCTCCGCCGCCGACCGTGAACCCGGGAACGTCGTGTGGCACCAGCCGCCGTTGCGCCCGGAAGCGCCGAAGCCGGCGATCTCGCGTTCGAGGACCGCTACGCGCAGGTGCGGGTCGGCCTTCTTGAGGTAGTAGGCCGTCCAGAGGCCGGTGAAGCCCGCACCGACGATGGCGACGTCGACATCCGTGGGTCCGGCGAGCGAGGGGCGCGGGATCAGCTCGCCGGGGACGCCGTCGAGCCACATGCTGCGAGCGCGGTAGTCGGTCATGTCGGGCTCCTTGGAGGGTGAGGTGATCCTACCAAATGCGTCGCGCGCGGGCGCCTGGTTTGCCGCGTGGTAGATAGCTGACAGCCGAAAGCGAGCGGGCACGTCTCTGCGCCCCGGGAGGTGACGACCATGAGCGCGGACTGGTTCGAGGAAGCCTACAGAGGGACGCCGCCCTGGGACATCGGGCGCGCACAGCCGGCGCTTCAGATCGTGGCGGACGCCGGACTGGTCACGGGTCCGGTGCTCGACGCCGGCTGCGGCACCGGCGAGAACGCGCTCTCCTTCGCCGCCCGCGGCTTCGAGGTGGTCGGCGTGGACGCGGTCGAGGCGGCGGTCGAGGCCGCGCGCGCCAAGGCGCACGCGCGCGGCCTCGCGGCCGAGTTTCTCGTGCACGACGCGCTCTCGCTCGAAGGGCTCGGGCGGCGCTTCAGCACGGTCGTCGACTCAGGACTCTTCCACACCTTCGACGACGGCGAGCGGCGGCGCTACGTCGCCTCGCTGGCCGCTGCCACCGCGCCGGGCGCTCGCTTGTTCGTCCTCTGCTTCAGCGAGCGCGAGACGAGCGAAGGTGGACCGAGGCGCGTGACGCAAGCCGAGCTTCGCGAGGCTTTCGACGCGCCACCGTTCCTTGTGCTGGGCATAGAGGCGGCGGAGATGGCGACGAATCTGGGCGGCGGCCGCAAGGCCTGGCTGGCCCGCGTCGAACGCGTGGACGGGGCGCGCCCGGCCGGAGGCCGCCAGGACCGCTAGAACGCCATGCGATAGGTGTTCGGCCACTGGCTGCGGCCCATGCCCTTGCTGAGTGCGTAGGCGGTGGCGCGGATCTGCGCCCAGCCGTCGAAGATGCTGTGGTGCCGCCATGGGTTCCAGGTGCCGGCCCATGTTCTCGGGTAGTACTGGAAGAGGCCCTTGTACATGCTGCCGGCGGTCCTGCTGCCGTGAGACTCCAGCATCATCATGCGGTAGAGGCCGGCCGGGCTGACGCCGTACTTCTTGCCGGCGATCTCGATCAGCGGCTTCCACTGCCCGCTGCGGTTCCAGTGCTGGATCCGGACGAGACGGCGGACCCTCCGTTGCAGGTTCCGCACCTTGACGGTCCAGCGGTGGGCGAGCTTCTTCGCTCTGGCCGCGCGCGCCTGCAGCGCCGCCACTTCCTCGGCAGTGACGACGCCGTCGGCGAGGAGACCGGCGGCGAGGGCATGGCTCATGCCGGCGGGGGGCGTGACGACGGCCGCGAGATCGGGCAGACTCTCGCCGTCAGCGGCGGGGGCGAGGAGCTCGCGAGCGCCGGCCAGGTTGGCCGCGGCGGTCCGGGCACGCTCGCCCGTGCGCTGGCGCACCTGCTTGGCGTGGCGCAGCTGCTTCTTGAGCTGCGGGATCGACGACCCCCCGGCGAAAGCCGGAGCGGCGACGATCCCGATGGTGAGTACGGTGAGGGCGATGACGA
>DASRZL010000035.1:0-2169 GCA_035686425.1 Thermoleophilia bacterium | reverse complement strand
AGGGCCAGCGCCACGCTGACCGAGGCGAAGATGAGCGGGAAGGTCGGCCCGCCGAGGAAACCGCTCTTGAAGCCGACCGAGAGCAGCGCCAGCTTGCCCACCGCCATCACCAGGAGCACGGCGATGCCGTAGCCGGCGGCGTCGTCGATGACCGTCAGCACCTGCGTCTCGCCGGAGAACATCATGACCGGTGCGAGCACGCCCACCACGCTGAAGATGACGCCGGCGACGAGCGCCCGCAGGACGACCCGCTCCTTCATCCGTCCGAAGAAGCCGGCGGACGCCTTCATGAAGACCGCGGTGAGCAGGGCAAGCACGAGCCCGGTGAGCGCCAGCGGCACCATGAGGAAGGCGTCCCAGATGCTGTAGCTCTGCACGGGGGGAAGGTGCAGGAAGTTCACGAAGCCGGTCTCGCCCAGAAGGAGGAAGACACCGTAGCCGATGCCGCCGCCGATGAGGCTGGCCGGCAGCGTGGAGAGGCCCTGCTGCTTCGTCTCCGCGACCTCCGTGCCGAGGACCGCGGCGAACACGGGGTTCTCCAGGAGGCCGTTGTAGCCCGAGGCCGCGCTGGCGAACACGAGCTTCGGCCGCCGGTCTGCGGGGATCTTGAACAGGTCGCAGTACAGGGCGGCGATCTTGGTGGCGATGTTGCCGATGGCCCCCTCGGGGCCGAGCACGGCGCCGGAGAACAGCGAGGCCAGCGACTGGGCGATCGTCGCCGGCAGGTCCCTCCACTTGAGGCGCATGACGTCGCCGGTGAGGCTGTCGAGCATCGAGCCGTCGAGGTTGCTGGGCGCCTTGGCGTACTTCACGAGCAGCCCGACGAGAAGAGAGAACGGCAGGCAGATCACCGGGAACATCCACGCGTTGTCCGCGACGAAGCCGCTGTCCCAGATCAGCTTGTTGAGCGCCTCATAGACGATGAACCAGGCGAGGACGCCGAAGCCGCCGATGAGCGAGACCACGATCACGTGCAGGTAGAGACCCCGCGGATACGGCTCCGCGGCAGGCGCCGCGGTCTCGGGCGCGGCAGGTTGCCCGGCTGCGGAGTTCACGGATCGCTCACCTTCCAGTCACGCAGATAGTCCCAGGGGCCTCGTGCTACAGCAGCCGCGAGAAGAGCCGCGCCACCGAGTTGCGGAACCGCTGCCCGCGGCTAAGCGACTGCAGAAAGTCCGTCGCGATCTGCTCGCAGTCCTCCAGGTCGCGCTCGTACTGCTCCGCGTAGCGCGTCGCGACGCCTTCGTCGTAGAAGATCGAAACGACTTCGTCGTGCAGGATCTGGCTGCGGATGTCCCAGTTGCAGGTGCCGATGATCGAGAGCTGGCGGTCGACCGTCACGGTCTTCGCGTGGAGGAAGCCGGCCTTGTACTGGTAGACCTTGACGCCGGCGCGCAAGAGCAGGGGGTAGTACGCCATCGCGGCGTTGAACGGGATCTTCTTGTCCGGCACGCCGGTCATCATGAAGCGCACGTCGGTGCCGCTCGCGGCGGCGGCGCACATCGCCGTGATCAGCGGTTCGTCAGGGACGAAGTAGGGGGACTGGATCCAGATGCGCTCACGCGCGTTGAGCAGCGCCGTGATGAAGACATCGCGGATGGTCTTGAAGGTGGTCTGCACGCTGGAGTGGAGCACCTGCACCGGGATGCCCTCGTGGCGGCGGTGCTCCTCGGCCGGCGGCATGTACTCCGTAGCCAGGTCCTCCTCGCCGCCGTTGTACAGCCACGTCGATGCGTAGAGCATGAGGTAGGGCGCCACCACGGGGCCGCTGAGGCGGAACGACGTGTCGCGCCACACGTTGAAGCGCGGCCCGCCGTCGATGTACTCCTGACCCATGTTCATGCCGCCGCTGTAGACGCTCTTGCCGTCGATGATCACCATCTTCATGTGGTTGCGATAGTTGATCTGCGGCACGCGCTTGTAGCACGGCATGACGACGGCGCCGGCTGCGGCGAGCTCCTTGAGCTCATCCTTCTTGTAGCTGATGCACGACAGCCAGTCGTAGAGGATGTGGACCTTGACGCCGGCCTTGAGGCGGTCGAGGAGGACCTCCTTGACCTTGGCGGTCAGCTCGTCCTGCTCCCAGATGAGGTACATCAGGTGGATGTAGCGCTCGGCGGTGGCCATCTCCTCGAGCAGCGCGGGGAACTTCTGCGCGCCGGCCGTGTA
>DASRZL010000034.1:0-24804 GCA_035686425.1 Thermoleophilia bacterium | reverse complement strand
CTTCCCGCGAGGACCGTCCCGTGGAAGGATGTTGTGGGGCGCTGCAAACGGGGCGACGAAAGGCGGCCGACAGTGGGTGCGTTCAGCGAGTTCAGCCACGGTGGGGTGGTCGACGACGCTGAGGTCCGGCGTGTGCGGGACGCGTTGTTGTTCGAAGAGCCTGAGAGGAAGCGCAAGATCACGCGCTTCTTCCTGCTCCTCATCCTGGCCTCGGCGATCGCCACCTACGGCCTGCTCTCCGACTCGGTGGCCACCGTCATCGGGGCGATGATCGTCGCCCCGCTGATGCTCCCCATCATGGGTGTGGCCTATGGTGTGAGTCTCGGCGACCGCAGGGCGATCGTGAAATCGCTGCTGATCTCCCTGCTGGGCATCGGCACGGCGATCGCGGTGGGCTACGTCCTCACGCGTGGGTTCAGCTCCGTTCTCAACCCCGAGTCCAATCCGCAGATCATGGCGCGCACCTCGCCGAGGCTCATCGACCTCCTCGCCGCGCTGGCCACCGGCCTTGCCGGTGCCTTCGCGACGGGTCGCAAGGACGTCTCAGACACGCTGCCAGGCGTCGCGATCGCGATTGCGCTCGTACCGCCGCTGTCCAACGTCGGGATCCTGCTCGCCACGGGATACTTCGATCTCGCCATGGGCAGCCTCCTGCTGTTCGTCACCAACTACCTCGCGATCCTTCTGACCGGCGCCTTCATGTTCGGGATCATGGGCTACCCCGCCGCCTACCATGCGCAGCGGTCCCGTCGCGCCAAGTTCACCGCGATCGCTGTCGCTCTGATGCTGGGACTCGTGATCCTCGTGCCGCTGGCTGCGGCGAGCTTCTCGTCCATCCTCAACACCGTGATCGATCGTCGCTCGACCGATGCCGCCTCGGCGTGGCTGCAAGGCAGCGACTACCGACTGGTGTCTGTGGACGTTGCGGAGGGACGTCTGCGGATCGTCGTCGCGGGCCAGGGGGACCTTCCGCCCCAGGACCGCCTGGAGAATGCGCTGCGGGGCAAGGTCTTCGACCTGCCTGTGACCCTCGAAGTGGTGCCCCAGCAGCGCACCACGTTCGAGACGAAGCAGAGCGGCGGCTAGATCTCGCAGCCACAGGGTGAGCTCCTTCGACGTGCGTCGGGAGTCGTCCACTGAGGCGCGCCGCGGGTGCCGGCGTCGCGCGCCGCTGTCTCCCTCGGTCCGACACCCGCCTGCGATACGCTTGCCGGATGGACGACCGGCCGCCACTCTCCGCGTACGCCGCCGCGATCGGCATGACCTTCGCGTTCGGCCTATCCTTCGTCGCCACGAAGACGGCGCTGCGTGGGTTCGAGCCGTTGCTGGTCGCGCTCCTGCGCTTCACGCTCGCCGGCGGCATTCTTTGGGTGGTGTGGCGGCTGCGCCCGCGGCGCGAGCAGGTCACGCGTCGCGAGCTCGGACGGCTGGCGCTGGTCGGCTTCGTCTCTCTCACCGTCTACTTCAGCTTCGAGAACACGGGGATCGCGCGCACGAGCGCCTCCGAGGCGGCGATCCTGATCGCCACGATCCCCATCTTCGTCGTGCTTCTGGGGGCCGTGTCGAGGAGCGAGCGTGCGACCGTCCGCCAGTGGGCCGGCATCCTGCTGTCGTTCGCCGGGATCGTCGCGTTGGTCCTGGCCGCCGGCTCGGTCGCAGGCGGGTCGCTCACGGGGAACCTGCTGGTGCTCGCAGCCTCGCTCGCGGCAGCGGTCTACAGCATCCTCGCGCGGCGCCTGCTCGTCAGCCGCTCGGCGTTGTTCGTCACCGCTTGGCAGAACCTCTTCGGCGCCCTCTTCATGGCGCCGCTGGCGCTCATCGAGGCGCTCGTCGTCGGAGTCCGCCGGCCCACCGAGGAGGCGGCCGGCGGCGTGCTCTTTCTCACGCTCGTGTGCTCGATCGTCGCCTTCCTGCTGCTCAACTACGCCTTCCGCTTTCTGCCTGCGAGCCGCGTCAGCGTCTTCATCAATCTGACGCCGATCGTGGCCGTCGTCAGCGCCTACTTGCTGCTCGGCGAGCGGCTCACGCTCGCGCAGGCGGCAGCGGCGGTCGTAGTGGTGGCGGGAGTGTGGTTGGCGAACAGCGGGGGTCGCGGGGCGGGCGCTGAGACCGCGACTAGAAATCCATCGGCAGGATGAGGTCGCGCTCGAGGGCGACCACCAGCCTCTCCGCTTCGTCCTCGAAGTTGCGGCGCGTCATGTGCTCGGCCGCGCGGGCGACGGCCTGGGCGCCGTGGTACAGCTCGCGGTTGAACTGCTCGACGGAGGCGCGACCCAGCACGACCTCGTGCCGCGTCTCGCATTCGGGGCAGCGGAGGTGCAGGGTCCAGGCGGCCGGGCCAGAACGGTCCCAGTCGACCGGATAGACCAGCGTGCTGCCGCAGACGGGACACTCGTCGGCGCCGTCGTCCTCGTGCGCCGGCGGGGAGGGCACGCAACAGGGGGAGGGAGCGGACGCCTCACGCGGTGCGGTCGCGGCCGGCGCGGTTCCGCCGCGCCGCCGGGTGACCTCAGCGAAGACGAGCATCTCGACGGACGTGCCGTCGGGGAAGACGAACACCTCGATCTTGCCGCTCTCGTTCATCACTTCACGCCCCCGGCTTCGCTCTGGAGATCTCCTCTCCCTCTTCCTATCGGACGGCCCCCCATCCTCCTTGAGTCGTCCGCCGCAGGCGGCCTATCTGGACAGTGCCTCGCGCGGTGGGGGATACTACCGGGGCGCCTCGGGCGCCCTGCCATGACCGTTTCTCCCTCTGACAACCTGCAGCAGCTCGCCGCCCTGCCCATCGGCATGTTCGACTCGGGCATGGGGGGACTCACCGTGCTCCACGAGTGCCTGGTGCGGCTGCCGGGCGAGCACTTCGCGTACGTGGGCGACACGGCGCGGTTCCCGTACGGCGAGAAGAGCCCCGACGAGCTCGAGCTCTTCTCGCGGCAGATCACCGCCTTCCTCGAGACGGTGCCGGTCAAGCTCATCGTCGTGGCCTGTTACTCGGCCACCTCCGCGGCTCTCCCGGCGCTGCAGGAGCAGTTCGAGACGCCGATCATCGGCGTGGTCATGCCGGGCGCGCGAGCCGCCGTGGAGAGCTCGCGCTACCGGCGCATCGGCGTGCTCGCCACGGAGGCGACGGTGGCGAGCGGGGCCTACCCGCGCGCCATCCACAGCCTCGACTCCGGCGCCGAAGTCATCGAGCAGGCCTGTCCGGGCTTGGTCGACTTCATCGAGGCCGGCGACGTCGCGAGCCAGGCGCTCGCCGACGCCGTGCACGGCTTCACCGAACCGCTCAAGGCGGAGCGCCCGGACGTGGCCATCATGGGCTGCACGCACTACCCGCTCATCGCGCCCATGCTGCAGCGCTTCCTGGGGCGAGACGTCACCCTGATCAACCCCGCCGCCGAGATAGCGCGCGAGGTCGAGGCGATGCTGGCGCGCCAGGGTCTCGAGCGCCCGGGCGACGTCATGGGCTCCTATCGCTTCTACACGACCGGCGACGTGGAGCGCTTCCGCTCCACTGGCGCGCGCTTCCTGCAGATGCCGCTCACGCGCGTGCGCGCGCTGCCGCTCGAGCGGCTCGGCGAGCTCGACGCGCCATGACCAGCCGTTTCCTCGTGCGGGCGGCGGTCTACGCCGCCCTCTACGCCGTGCTCACCCTGGCGCCCGGCCTGAACGCCCTCGCCTACGGCCAGGTGCAGTTCCGCCTCTCCGAAGCGCTGCTCGTGTTCGCCTGCTTCGACCCGGCAGCCGTGCTCGGCCTCACCGTGGGCACGGCGATCGGCAACCTTGGGAGCCCGATGATGCCGGTCGACGTCGTCGTGGGGGCGGCGCTCACGCTGGCCGCCGCCGCCCTCATGCACGTCATCGGGCCGCGAATCATCGCCCTGGCCGTGCCGGCGGTCGTCAACGGCCTGGGCGTGGCGGCGATGCTCGCGCTCCTGCTCGACCTGCCGTACTGGGCGAGCGCCGCCTGGGTCGGCATCGGCGAGGCCGTGGTCATGTTCACGGCCGGCCTCGCCTTGCTCTTCGTGGTGCGCGCGCACCGCGACCTGTTCGGGATCATTCGACCGGCCGCCTGACGCGGCCGTTGCCGCCACCGGCGGCGAGGAGGACGACGTGAGAAAAGGACGGAAGGCCGACGAGCTCCGGCCGGTACGCATCACGCCGGCGGTGGCCAAGTTTGCCGCCGGCTCTGCGCGCATCGAGCTGGGCGACACGCACGTCTTCTGCACGGCGTCGCTCAGCGACGGCGTACCCGGCTGGCTGCGCGGCTCGGGCCGCGGCTGGCTCACCGCCGAGTACAGCATGCTGCCGGGGGCGACGCCGACGCGGACCTCCCGGGAGGCCGTCCGCGGGCGCCAGAGCGGCCGCACCATGGAGATCCAGCGCCTCATCGGCCGCAGCCTCCGCAGCGTGGTCGACCTCGGCATCATCGGCGAGCGCACCATCGCCGTCGACTGCGACGTGACGCAGGCGGACGGAGGCACGCGCACGGCGAGCATCACCGGCGCCTACGTGGCCGTGTACCAGGTCGCACTCAAGATCAAGGACCTCCTCGGCCTGCACGAGCTCCCGCTGTTCGACTCGGTCGCGGCCGTGTCCACGGGCCTCGTGGACGGCGAGACGCGGCTCGACCTCGACTACGAGGAGGACTCGGCGGCGGAGGTCGACCTCAACGCGGTCATCACCGGCGACGGGCGCCTCGTCGAGGTGCAGGCGACGGCCGAGGGCGAGCCGTACTCCCGGCCGGCGCTCGAAGCGATGCTGGACCTGGCCGCCGCGGGCGCGACCGCCCTCGCGGTCGCGCAGACGGCGGCCTGCGCGGAGCTCGAGTAGACGGTCATGCGCTTCGTGCTCGCCACCGGCAACCGCCACAAGGCCAAGGAGTTCGGCGCCATCCTGGCGCCGTGCCGGGTCGACGTCATGCCCTCCGGCGTCGAGCTGCCGCCGGAGGGCGTGGAGTCGTTCGCCGAGAACGCGCTCGAGAAGGCCGAGGCGCTTGCGCGGGCGGTCGCGAGCGACCCCGCGCTGCTCGAGGAACTCGGCCTGCGGCCGGGCGATGACGTCCTGTTCCTCGCCGACGACTCCGGGCTCGAGGTCGAGGCGCTGGGGTGGGCGCCGGGCGTCACCAGCGCCCGCTACGCGGGTGTGGATGGACCCGGCGCCGACATGGCCAACTACGAGCGCCTCCTGCGCGAGATGGCCGGCCTTGCCGGCCCGCTCGCGCGCCGGGCGCGCTTCGTGTGCTCAGTTGTCGCCGTCGCGCCCGATGTGGCACACTACGCCGCGACGGGACACTGGTGGGGCGCCATCGCTGAGGCGCCGCGCGGTGAAGGCGGGTTCGGCTACGACCCTGTCTTCGTCCCCGATGGGTCAGACCTGACTGTGGCCGAGTGGCCGCAGAACGCCAAGGACCAGGCCAGCCACCGCGCACTGGCCGGCAGGACCCTCGTCGATGTCTTGCGACGGGAGGGTCTCCTGCATGGGAACGAAGGCGTCCAGGCCGACTGACCCGGCCTCGAGGGCCGACGACCTCACCAACCACTCGCTCAAATCGCGCGCCGCCGCGGTCTCGATCGCGTCGAACGCGACGCTGATCGTCTTCAAGCTCGTCGCCGGCATCCTCTCGGGGTCCATCGCGATCATCTCCGAGGCGCTGCACTCCGGCTCGGACCTCGTGGCGGCGCTCATCGCCTTCTGGTCGGTGCGCCGCGCCGCGCAGCCGCCGGACGAGGACCATCACTACGGCCACGAGAAGGTCGAGAACCTGAGCGGCGTCATCGAGGCACTGCTCATCATCGCCGCCGCCGGCGTCATCATCTACGAGGGCGTCATGAAGATCATCGACGGCCCCGAGATCGACCACATCTGGCTGGGCATCGGCGTCATGCTCGTATCCGGCGTCACCAATCTCATCGTCTCGCGGAGGGTCCTCTATCCCGTAGCCCGGCGTACGCAGTCAGCCGCACTCGAGGCCGACGCCGCCCACCTGCTCACCGACGTCTACACGTCCTTCGGGGTGGCGTTCGGCCTGCTGCTCGTGAAGCTCACCGACTGGCCCTACTTCGACCCGATCGCGGCCATCGCCGTCGCCGTCCTCATCATCAAGACGGGGTACGACCTGGTGATGCGGTCGACGCGCGTGTTGCTGGACGAGACGCTGCCCGACGAGGAGCTCGACGAGATCCGACGCTGCGTGCGCGAGCATCGGGGCGAGATCATCGTCGGCTACCACAAGCTGCGCGCCCGCCGCGCCGGCAGCCGCCGGCACGTCGACCTGCACGTGACGGTCGACGAGGACCTGACGGTCACCGAGGCGCACGAGGTCGCCATGCACATCACGGAGGACATCCGTGACTGCATCCCCAACACGGACGTCCTCGTCCACGTCGAGCCGAAGACCCACGACCGCGAGGACGGCAGCTGAACGGCCGGCGCCGGCCCATCCCTCAGGTGAACAGCGGGGAGAGGAGCAGGGCGGCGCTCATCACGATCAGCGCGACGGTGAAGCCCCAGGCGATGATGTTGCGGATCCGCCCGTTCACGTGTGTGCCCATGACTCTCGGGTTGTTGATCATGAGCAGCGTGAAGATGAGGATCACCGGCAGCAGGATGCCGTTGAGCGACTGCGCCACCAGGATGACCTTCACGAGCGGCAGCCCGGGGATGATGGCGACGGCCGCCGGTACGATCATCAGAAACGTGATGAGGCCGTTGAAGACCGGCGCCTCGCGGAACGAGTTGTCCAGACCGGACTCGAAACCGAAGGCTTCGCAGACCACGTAGGCGGTGGCCAGCGGCAGTACGCCGGCGGCGAGGATCGAGACGCTGAGCAGGCCGATCGCGAAGAGGTACTGCGCCGCCGCTCCCAGGAAGGGCACCAGCGCCATGGCCGCTTCCTCAGCCGACTGGACGACGATCCCATCCTGGTAGAGCGTGGCCGCGCAGGCGACGACGATGAAGAAGTCGATCGTCGTCATGAACACCGACCCGGCGTAGATCTCGTACTTGGTGTAGGCGAACTGCCGCCACGGCACCTTCTTGTCGACGACCGCGGCCTGGATGAAGAACTGCCCCCACGGCGTGAGGGTGGTGCCCACGGCGGCGATGACGGTGAAGAGCCACAGGCTCTTCCACTCGACGTACGGCGAGGTGGCTCCCTGCAGCGCCGCGTGCCAGTCGGGCCCGGCGAGGATGCCCGAGATCACGTAGGTCAGCAGGACGAAACCCAGGACGAGAAGCACTCGCTCCACCTTGCGGTATGAGCCGCGCGTGATGAGCAGCCAGATGCCCAGGGCGACGACGGGCACGGCCACGTACGACGGCACGTGGAACAGGCCGCTCGCGGCGGCGACGCCCGAGAACTCCGCCACGGTGGTGCCGAAGTTGGCGATCACCGTGGCGAGGATCGCGAGGGCGGTGACCTTGAGGCTGAAGTTCTCGCGGATGAGGCCGGCGAGCCCGCGTCCGGTCACGACGCCGACGCGGGCGTTCATCTCCTGCACGATGGCGAGGACCGGCGTCATCACCACGAGCAGCCAGATCATGCTGTAGCCGTAGCGCGAGCCGATCACCGACCACGTGGTGATGCCGCCGGCGTCGTTGCCGGCGTTGGCGGCGATGAAGCCCGGCCCGACCATCGCGAGGATGACCAGGAGCCGGGTGCGGCCGACGCGGCCGGCGAGCCTCCGGCCTACGTTGCGCGATCTCTGCGCCATCGAGGCCTCCTCAATGGAAGATCCTCGGCAGGCGCTTCTTCCAGGCGAGCGGAAGCACCAGGTCGATCGCGTCGTCGATGGTGATGATCCCGTGCAGCTCGCCCTCGTCGTCGACCACCGGGAGGGCGAGCAGGTTGTACTTCGCGATCACCTCGGTGATCTCTTCCTCGCTCGCGTCGGTGCGCACCGAGACCGGGTTCTCGGTCATGAACTCGCGCACCCGCTTCTCCGGCGGCGTCATGAGGAGCTCGCGCAGCGAGAAGACGCCGCGCAGGTGTTTCGACCGGTCGACGACGTAGATGTAGTAGACGGTCTCGGCCTCGGGTTCCTGCTCGCGGAGCCGCTCGATGGCGTGCGCCGCAGTATCGTCGAGTCGCGCCCAGGCATAGTCGGTGGTCATGATGCCGCCGGCTGAGTGCTCGGGGTAGCTCAGCAGCTCGCACATCTCCTCGGCGTCGTCCTTCTCCATCATCGCGATGAAGTGCTGGCGGCGGTCGTCGGGCAGATCGGCGAGAAGGTCGGCCGCGTCATCGGGCGACATCTCGCCCAGGATCTCGCTGGCCTTGACGTCCGGCAGATCGAGCATCAGGGATGCCTGATAGGAGGGGTGCAGCTCTTCGAAGGTGTCGGCGGCGAGGTCGTCCTCGAGGGCGTCGAAGACGGCCGCGCGCTCTTCCGGCGAGAGCTCGTGCACGAGCTCGGCGATGTCGGCAGGGTGGAGCAGCTCGAGCTTGGTCTGCGGCACGGCGAGGCGGACCGCCGCCTCGTCCGTCTGCTCGATGTCGACGTCCTTCCAGTCGATCAGGTGCGGCTTGGGCCGCTGGCGCGTCTTGGAGAGGCGGTCGCCGACCTTGGAGAGACCTACGCGACGCAGGATCGCGTTGCTGGAGACGTCCACGGCGGCGACGTGCACGAAGGGCCCATTGCGCAGCAGCTGGATGTCGTTGACGCGGATGACCTTGCGGCCTTCCGTGTCGACCAGCTGCTTGTCGAGGAAGGTCGCGGAGAGGTGGAGCTCGCCCGGCTCGAGCTCACGCTCGGCGAGCTCGGTGGCGGGGATGCGCAGCAGCAGCCCGGATTCCTCGAAGCTGGAGACCACGTCCCACGGCGCGAACAGCGTCTTGCCGCGCCGGCGCACGCCCGCGGCGGTCACGCGCGGGTAGGCCTGGCCGGTGCTCACCACCAGGTCGTTCAGCGTCCCGGCGGATTTGTTGTCGACATCCTTGACCGGGCTGCCGAGCAACTTGCTCAGGTAGAACACGGGCCTCACCTCCTTCGCGGAGCACGCCGTCACCGGACATACAAAAGCCTCCCTCGCGGAAGGCTCCGGGCGCGCGGACGAAGGGGCGATCCTCACTCGTCCCAGCTTTAGCACAACACACCGTAGAGGTCAGGGCCTCAGCCGTTTCGGGCAAAACCTTGTGCCGGTAGTGCCTGTCCTACCCGTTGGCGTCTCTGGACGTTTCCGGGCAACGGCCTCTATGTGTGCCGGAGCCTCACCTAACGAGGAATGCGCAGCAGTTGACGCATCGAGAACGTACCGCCGCGCTCCGGCAGTGTCAAGGCGGCGCGCGGTGGTATACTGACCTCGTCGAGGCCGGCGCCGGCAAGGGCGCCGGCTTCCGTGCGCACGGTGACTGGAGGACCACGTGATCATCACCGTCACCCCGAACGCAGCGGTGGACAAGACGCTCACCGTGCCCAACTTCCAGACCGGGTTCCGCCACCGTGCGAGCGAGAGCCTCACGCTCCCCGGCGGCAAGGGGGTCAACGTCGCCCGGGCGCTCAAGGCGCTCGGCGAGCCCGTGGTCGTCACCGGTCTGGTCGGCGGCCGCGCCGGACAGCAGATCGTCGAGGGCCTGCAGCGCGAGAACATCCTCAACGACTTCGTCCACATCCACGCCGAGTCGCGTACATCCACGGCGGTCGTCGATCCCACCACCATGACGCAGACCGAGGTCGTGGAGTACGGCCCCGTCGTCACGGAGCCGGAGACGACAGCGCTGCTCGACAAGATCGAGTACCTCGCCAAGGGCGCCCGCTTCGTGGCGCTCTCCGGATCCTTGCCGCGCAAGGTCTCCGAGGACTTCTACGCGACGGTGCTGCAGCGTATCCGCCGGCACCGCTGCTTCGTCGTCCTCGACAGCGCCGGCGAGCCGCTGCGTCGCGGGGTGCGCGGGCGGCCCAACCTGGTTCTCCCGAACCTCCGCGAGGCGGAGGACCTGGTCGGCCACGAGTTCCACGACGACCAGGACCTCGTCGACGCTACAGCCATCGTGTGTGAGATGGGTGCGCGCAACGTCATCATCAAGACCCAATACGGGTGCGTCGCCCGCTTCCAGGTGGGGCGCAAGCAGCGCGTGTTCCGAGCCTCCATCGCGCCGCTCGAGTCGGTGATCGCCACCGTCGGTTCCGGCGACTCGTTCCTTGCCGGCTTCATCAGCGCCCGCTTTCGCAAACTCGAGCTCGCCGAGTGTCTGCGGCATGCGCTGGCCGCCGGCGCCGCCAACACCCAGCGCTTCGGCGCCGGCGTGCTCGACGCCCCGACGGCGGAGAAGCTCCTCGAGACGGCCGAGGTCACGGAGTTGAACGGCCGCTCCTGAGCGCTTGTACGTCCGCTCACACGCACCGCCGGCCGGCTTCTCCGCAGCGGCTCTGCGCGAGGCGGTCGGCGCGCCCACGGCGCGCGTTGATTCTCGGCTGCAGCGCTGGTACAGTCGAGCCACGTTGCCATCGCAGACAGCAAGCTCACAGAGAAGCACCGCACAGAGCTCAGAGACCCCGGTACGCCCGTGCCCGGGTCTTTTGTTTAACCCGTATCGCGCCCCTGTCAGGAGGACGGCATGGAAGTAGAGATCGGCCGCGGCAAGAAGGGCCGCCGGGCCTATGGATTCGACGACATCGCCATCGTGCCCAGCCGCCGCACCCGCGACGCCGAGGATGTCGACATCACCTGGAGCCTCGGCCCTCACACGCAGCCACTGCCGTGCCTGGCATCGGCGATGGACGGCGTGGTCGATCCCGCCTTCGCCGTCACCATGGGCAAGCTCGGCGGCCTCGCCGTGCTCAATCTCGAGGGCGTCCAGACCCGCTACGAGAACGCCGACGAGCAGCTCGACCGTATCGCGTCGCTCCCCAACGACACGGCGACGCGCACGATGCAGGAGATCTACAAGGAGCCCATCAAGGCCGAGCTCGTCGCGAAACGCATCAAGGAGATCAAGGACGGCGGCGTGCTCGCCGCCGCGTCGCTCACGCCTCAGCGCGTGGAGGACTACTACCAGATCGCGCTCGACGCCGGCCTCGACGTGCTCGTCATCCAGGGCACCGTCGTCTCGGCCGAGCACGTGAGCACGCGAGTCGAGCCTCTCGACCTGCGCAAGTTCATCGCCGAGTGCTCCGTGCCGGTGATCGTCGGCGGCGTGGCCAGCTACGCCACCACGCTGCACCTCATGCGCACCGGCGCCGTGGGCGTGCTCGTCGGCGTCGGCCCGGGCCACGCCTGCACCACGCGCGGCGTGCTCGGCATCGGCGTCCCGCAGGCGACGGCCATCGCCGACGCCGCGGCGGCGCGCGTCCAGCACGTGCTCGAGACGGGCCAGTACTGCAGCGTCATCGCCGACGGCGGCATGCGCACCGGCGGCGACGTCAGCAAGGCGATCGCCCTCGGCGCCGATGCGGTGATGATCGGCTCGCCGCTCGCGACCGCGAAGGAAGCGCCCGGCCGCGGCTACCACTGGGGCATGGCGACCTTCCATCCAGAGCTCCCCCGCGGCACGCGGGTCAAGGCCGGCACGAAGGGAACCCTCGAGGAGATCCTCCTCGGCCCGGCGCACGAGAACGATGGTACGCGCAACCTCTTCGGCGCGCTGCGCACCAGCATGGCGACCTGCGGGTACGAGACGCTGAGCTCGTTCCAGAAGGCGGAGGTCATGGTCGCGCCGGCGCTCATGACCGAGGGCAAGAAGCTGCAGAAGGAACAAGACGTCGGGATGGGCTGAGGCCGTCCGCAAGGCCGCTCAGCTCTCGCCTGAGGGCACAGAGGGAGGCGCAGTGGCGCAGAACACGCCGGAGATCAAAGGGTTCGACACCGTCCTGGTCCTCGACTATGGGGCGCAGTACGGCCAGCTCATCGCGCGGCGCGTGCGTGAGTGCCGGGTGTACTCGGAGCTGATCCCACACGACGCGTCGATCGAGCGCATCAAGGCCTTCGACCCCAAGGGCATCATCCTCTCCGGCGGCCCCATGAGCGTCTACGTCGAGGACGCGCCCCGGGTGAACCCGGAGATCTTCGAGCTCGGCGTGCCGGTGCTCGGCATCTGCTACGGCGCCCAGGGCGTCGCCCTCGAGCTCGGCGGCACCGTCGCGCGCACGGGGCTGAGCGAGTTCGGCAAGACGACGCTCAACGTCCTCGAGCAGGGACTCATCCTCGACAGCATGCGCAAGGAAGAGCAGTGCTGGATGAGCCACCGTGACAGCATCACGCAGCCGCCGCCCGGCTTCGAGGTGCTGGCGGCCACGCAGGGCGCGCCCGTCGCGGCCATGGAGGACCGCGAGCGCGGCTTCTACGCCGTGCAGTTCCATCCGGAAGTCGTGCACACGCCCAAGGGCATGGACGTCCTCCGGAGCTTCCTCTACAAGGCCTGCGACTGCGCACCGACGTTCACGCCCGAGTCGATCATCGAGGAGTCCATCCGCAAGATCCGCGAGCAGGTCGGCCAATCCAAGGCGATCCTCGGCCTGTCCGGCGGCGTCGACTCCTCTGTCGCCGCGCTGCTCATGCACAGGGCCATCGGCGACCGGCTCACCTGCGTGTTCGTGGACCAGGGCATGATGCGCATGCGAGAGGCCGACCGCGTCGTCGAGACCTTCTCCGGCACGTTCGGCATCCCGCTCGTCTCCGTCGACGCGAGCGACCGGTTCCTCGGCAAGCTCGAGGGCGTCACCGATCCCGAGCGCAAGCGCAAGATCATCGGCGAGGAGTTCATCCGCTGTTTCGAGGAGGAGGCGCGCAAGCTCACCGACGCCAAGTTCCTCGTGCAGGGCACGCTCTACAGCGACGTCATCGAGAGCGGTACGCGCCAGGCCGCCAAGATCAAGAGCCACCACAACGTGGGCGGCCTGCCCGAGAAGATGGACTTCGAGCTCGTCGAGCCGCTGCGCTGGCTGTTCAAAGACGAGGTCCGTGCCGTCGGCGAGGAACTGGGGCTGCCGGAGCACATCGTCTGGCGTCAGCCCTTCCCGGGTCCCGGCCTCGCCATCCGCATCATCGGCGAGATCACGCGGGAGCGCGTCGATGTGCTGCAGCGCGCCGACGCGATCGTCCAGGCGGAGATCCGCAAGGCCGGCTTGTACCGCGAGCTCTGGCAGTGCTTCGCGATCCTGCCCGTCATCCGCAGCGTCGGCGTGCAGGGCGACGAGCGCACCTACGGGTATCCCGTCGCGATCCGCGCCGTCACCAGCGACGACGCCATGACCGCGGACTGGGCGCGGCTGCCCTACGACCTCCTCGAGACGCTCGCTTCGCGCATCATCAACGAGGTGCCCGAGGTCAACCGCGTCGTCTACGACGTCTCGAGCAAGCCACCGAGCACCATCGAGTGGGAGTAGGCGGTCGCTCGGGAAGACTCTCACCCTCGACCTGAGGGAGAGAGTCTTCGGCGCGGGCGCGCGGAGGGTCGCGCGGGGATGCGCCGTCCCGGGCGGTGAGTATCATGGGTTCATGATCCCTCGCCGCGCGCTCGTCTTTCTCGCCTTCGCCTGGGTCCTCGTAGCGCTCTACCCGGACCCCGGCCTGCTGGTGCGCAGCGTGCGCAACACGGTCTCGCCCCAGGTCGACCCGGCGGCCGTGAGTGCGCTCGCGGCGAGCCTGCCCAACGACCCGCGCGCCGTCGAGGCATACGTGCTCGACCGCCAGGTGCCGTACGCCTACGACTGGCAGTCCGCCGGCGTGCCCTGGTACTTCCCGACGACGGCCGAGGCGTTGCGCGCGGGCCGGGGCGACTGCGAGAGCCGCGCGCTGGTCCTGGCGAGCATCCTCACCGCCAAGGGCATCCCCAACGAGCTGCGTCTCAGCCTCGACCACATCTGGGTCGACTATCCCGGCAAGCAGGCCAATGCACTGGAGAACCCCGGCGTCCAGTTCGCCGGCCGCGAGGACGGTCGCTTCTTCCTGCGCTGGCCGGCCGATTTCCAGCTGGGCCAGGAGATCTCGGACCAGGTGGCGATCTACTGGACTCCAGCGCCGGCTTGGCGCGTGCTGCTGCTCGTCGCCGGCCTGTCGCTGATCGTTCTCTGGAACGCGCTCGCGTGGCTGTCCGGCGCCGGCCGCCTGTCCGGCGACGGCTTGCTCCCGCGCGACCGGGGCCGCCGGCGCCGGCGTCCCGCCGGGGGGCCCGCGCGGGGACCAGTCGCTGCGCCGGGCGCTCGCCCGGGCGCGGTCGCCGGGCCGCAACGCGCCTAGCGTCTGCGCCCCGAGCCGGTTCGGCGCGGGGGCCCCTGTGCGGTACGCTCGGGCCCGCACACGCACGCCCCGGCGAAGGAGACCCCATGAAGATGATCGACCTGCGCAGCGACACCGTCACGCGGCCGTCCCCCGCGATGCGCGCGGCGATGCTCGAGGCGGAGGTGGGCGACGACGTGCTCGGGGACGACCCCACCGTCGTCGCCCTGCAGGACTTCGCCGCGGACCTCCTGGGGAAGGAGGCGGCGCTCTACTTCCCATCCGGCACCATGTGCAACCAGGCGGCCGTGCGCGCGCTCACCAGGCGTGGCGACGAGGTCTTTCTCCACGCGCAGGCGCACATCATGTTCTACGAGCAAGGCGCAGCCTCGGCGCTGAGCCAGGTGCAGCTGCGCGTCTTCGACTCCCCGGACGGCACGCTCGACCTCGAGAAGATGGAGGAGTACGTCCACACCGACGTCGACGTGCACTGGGCGCCGACGCGGCTCGTATGTCTCGAGCAGACGCACAACCACTGCGGCGGCGTGGTGCTGCCCATGGAGCACATCCTGGCCGTGCGTGACTTCTGTGACCGGCACGGCCTGAAGATGCACCTCGACGGCGCCCGGCTCTTCAACGCGGCGGCGGCGTCCGGCGTGAGCGCCGCCGAGTTCGCGGCGCCCTTCGACAGCGTGAGCATCTGTCTCTCGAAGGGCCTCGGCGCCCCCGTCGGGTCGGTGCTCGTCATGGACGCCGCCACGCTGCCGGCGGCGGCGCGCGCCCGCAAGGTCCTGGGCGGCGGCATGCGCCAGGCGGGCGTCATCGCCGCCGGCGGCCTGTACGCGCTACGCAACAATGTCGACCGGCTCGCCGACGATCACCGGCGCGCGAAGCGTCTCGCGGAGGCGCTCTGCACGCTGCCCGGGCTGGACGTCGACCTCGCGACCGTACAGACGAACATGGTGTTCGCCGGCACGCGCGGGACGGGACTGCCGGCGGCCGATCTGGTCGAGCGCCTCGCCGCGGAGGGCGTGCTCTGCCTCGACGAGGCGCATTGGTCGATCCGCTTCGTCACCCACCTCGACGTCGATGACGCCGGCATCGATGCCGCCGCCGACGCCATCGCCCGGACCCTGGCGACGACGTAGCCCTGACGACGAGACGGGGAGCCGGAGGCAGGGACTTGGCGGACGGCGGACCGGGGGGGTAGACTCCGAATGCATACCACCCGGGTGGATGGCAACAACGGAGCCGGACCACCGCCGGGGTCGGCCCCGGCACAAGGAGCCTGGAGGGGGCACAGTGACAGCTTCGAACGTCAAGCGGTACGGCAAGCTTCAGTTTCCGCTCGAGGATCCCAGCAGCAGCCTGCCCGAAACGGCGCAGCGCATCCTGGCCGCCGCCACGCGACTGCTCGCGGACCGCGGCTACGAGGCCGTGACGCTGGAGAACGTCGCCGCTGAGGCCGGCGTCAACAAGGCGTCCATCCGCTACAACTTCGGGAACAAGGCCGGACTCGTCATGGCCATCGCCGACCACCTGATCCACGACGAGTGCCTGCGACTGGCCGCCGACACCCAGAACGTCCCGGAGGAAGAGCGCCTGCACGTGGCGATGCTCGGCATCAGGCGCATGATCGTCGAGGCCGATTCCTTCCGCGGCTTCTTCGACATCCTTCCGCACGCGTTCAGGGACCCCGAGCTCCGTGAGCGGATGTTCTCCCTGTACGTCTGGTGGTATCAGCAGAACCTCACGTGGCTCGGCCTCGGGGGCAGCGAGTCGGTCATGGACTCGGATCTGCTCATGGGTCTCGCCGAGCTCATCGCAGCCATCCCCGACGGCCTCTCCGTGCAGGCCGGCCTGAACCCGGAAGGGTTCGATCTTGGCAGGCCGCTGGCGGCGTTGGAGTTCCTCCTCCGCAACTCGATGTCGCAGCTGGTCGAGATCGCCGAGCGCGAGGCCGCGAAGGGTTCCGCGGCGAGCGCGCAGACGACTCCGGGCGCGTAGCGCCGCTTCTCCGGCGGCTCCCCAGCACGCTTGACAAGGTGGCCCGAGGGTCGTCTGAAAGAGAAGCAGACAAGAGACCAGCTGAGGTGTGCCATCATCGGCGGCAGCGCCGATGCCGACGGCCGAGGACGCCAACGACGGCGTCGACGAGATCGACGCGCAGCTGGGGAAGTACGAGCCGGGCCGACAGAGCTTGCGACCGGCCCGGGAGAAAGGCGAACGCGCATGGATGCACGACACCATCAGACCGAGACGAGAGAGGTGCGCCGATGAAGCGGAATCTCCACGCGGGGCGCGCACGCCGCGACGGCTGCGAGTTCCGCGTACTGACCGACGACGACGTCGCCGACATCCACCTGGGAACGCTCGAAGTCCTCGAGCGGACCGGCGTGTTCGTGGAGGACGAGGAGGCCCGCGAGGTCTTCGCCGGGGCCGGCGCGACGGTCGACGCCAAGGGCGTCGTCCGCATACCCGGCCACGTCGTCGAGCAGGCGGTCCGGACGGCCCCGAGCAAGCTCGTGCTGGCCGGACGGGACCCGAAGAACGACGTCGTACTCGAGGCTGGGCGTGTCGGCTTCACGAACTTCGGCGAGGGTGTGCAGGTCGTCGATCCGTACACGGGCGAGCTGCGTGTGCCCGTCAAGGAGGACGTGGCCAATACGGCGAAGGTCGTCGACGCCCTGCCCAACATCGACGTCTACGAGCGCGCGCTGGTGGCGGAGGACGTCGATCAGCGTGTCGCGCACCTGCATCAAGCCGAGGCGTGGATGACCAACACCTCCAAGCACGGCTTCATGGGCTCGGGCAACGGCTACCTCTCCGACAAGCTCCTCGAGATGGCGGCCGCCGTCGCCGGCGGCCGCGACAAGCTCCGGGAGCGGCCGATCATCTCGTTCATCACCTGCCCGGTGAGCCCGCTCAAGCTGGTCCAGGACACCTGCGAGATCATCATGGCGGCCGCTCGCGGGCACGTCGCGGTGAACATCCTCTCGATGGCGATGGCCGGCGGCTCGTCGCCGGTGACGCTCGCCGGCACACTCGTCATTCACAACGCCGAGGTCCTTGCCGGCGTGACCCTCAACCAGCTCGTGCGGCCGGGCGCCGCCGTCGTCTACGGCAGCTCGACGACGGCCATGGACCTCCGCCTCGCTTCGGCGAGCGTCGGCTCGCCCGAGTGTGCGCTCATCGGCGCGGCAGTCGCGCAGATCGCCCGCTTCTACCTGCTGCCCAGCTGGGTGGCGGGTGCGTAGGGCGACTCCAAAGTGGTCGATGCCCAAAGTGGCCACGAGAAGACCCTGACCGGCCTTATGCCGGCGTTGGCAGGCGCCAACCTCATCTACGGTCTGGGGATGATCGAGTCGGGCATGACCTTCGATTTCGGGCAGCTCGTGATGGACAACGAGTTCGCCGGGATGATCAAGCAGTGCGTCCGCGGCATCCGCGTGGACGACGAAGCGCTCGCCATCGACGTCATCGGCGATATCGGGCCCTTCGGCGACTTCCTGAGCCACGACCACACGATGGCGCACATGCGGGAGACCTCGCAGCCGGTGCTCATCGACCGGCGCGTGCGCGAGGAGTGGGAGCGCTCGGGCTCGAGCTCCGTGCAGGATCGTGCCCTCGCCAGGGCGCGCACGATCCTCGAGACGCACGTCCCGACCCCGCTGCCGGACGGCGTCGCCGCGGAGCTGGCCGAGATCATCCGCGGCGCCGAGGCCGAAGTCGGAGTGCGCTGACGGACCCCGGCGCGACGGTGAGGCGATGGGCATGATCCGCGCCCGCACGCGACGGCTGCGTCATCGCGCTCGCCGGCGATGAGTCACGCGCCGATCTCGAGGAGGACTGCGCCGACGCCGTGAAGCCAGCCGGGCATGGCCGCCGAGACGCGAAACCATGCCTGGGCGGGCGTGCACTACCGTGCTGGTCAGACGCTCACGCGCGGGGTGCGCCGGGAGTCGGGTATCGACGTGATCACGCCGGTGCCGGGCGCCGGCACGGGCATCGAGGCGAAGCGGAGCGGCGCCGGGCTGCCCGGCGCGGGCCGGAGCGTTGCCAGTACTGGCGACGCCGGCGGCTCTATCCCGTCGTGTAGCCGCCGTCCACCGGCAGGACGACCCCAGTCACGTGCGAGGCTTCGTCCGAGGCCAGGAACAGGACCGCGTCGGCGATCTCCCGCGGCCGGGCCAGGCGCCCGAGCGGAACGGTCGCGGCAAGGGCGCTCTCGAACGCGGCGGGGTCGTCCTGCTCGTCGATCCAGGTGCGCATCATCGGCGTCTCCGTAGCGCCGGGCGCCACGGCGTTCACCCTGACCCGTGGCGCAAGCTCGAGCGCAGCCGTGCGCGTCAGGCTGATGAGCGCCGCCTTGCTGGCGCCGTACATGGCCATCGACGGCACGCCGACCACGCCGGCGCGCGACGCGACGTTGACGATGGCGCCCGCCGCGGAGCCGGGCTCCGCGTCCGTCGCCGCCAACATCGCCGTCGCTGCTGCCCGCAGCATGAGGAAGCACCCGAAGAAGTTCACCTCCATGACGCGCCGCGCGAACTCGAGGTCCGACTCGAGGACCCCCACGCCCGAGTAGTCGAGGCCGGCGTTGTTGACCAGGACGTCGAATCTTCCGTAGCGCTCGACGGCGATGCCTGTGGCGCGAGAGGCGGTCTCGGGGGTGCTGACGTCGCCGGCCACGAAGACGGCGCGGTCGTGGCCCAACTCGTTGATCAAGGACGCCGCCTTCACCGTCTCGTCCGCGAGCCCGACAAGGACCTGACGGGCGCCCTCCGCGGCGAAGCGGCGCGCGATGGCGGCGCCGATGCCCGACGCCCCGCCGGTGACGATCGCCACGGTCTCGTGCAGGCGCCCTCTCGAGACCTGCTGCCCATCGTCCATCAGTGACCTCCGGTCCTGGTCGCCAGAGACGCTCAGCTCCACGCCGGCGCCAGAGCGCCGTCGCGGCGGGCGGGAAAGACGAACGGTGCGCCCAGGACCTCCAGACGCTCGTTGGAGCGAGCCGCCTTCAGCAACGCCGTCGAGATGAAGAGCTCCTCGAGGCAGAGCGTGTTGCGGATCCAGGCGAGGGAGAACTCGTCGGGTGACGCGGCCCCGCAGGTGGCATACGCGGCCCGCACCGCGTCCACGTCCCGCTCGAAGGCGATGGGCAGACGGGCGGCTTCGGGGGCCATCGAGGTCACGCAGTTGATCGTGGTCGCCTCTTCGTCGATCGCCGCCAGCAGGCGCTTCGTGGTGAAGTCGGCGGAGCCGATGCCGAGGGCGTTGCCGTGCGAGGCGTGCGTGAGGTCGCGCACGACGATGCGGATGATGCGCGGGCCCTGGGGAGAGGGGCTGCCCGACGGGTCCACTCGACCGATGATCTTGGAGTCCATGCCGTTGCCGCTGATCTCCTTGCCCATCTCGTCGACGATCAGACAGTCGAGCGCGTCGAAGGGGAGCGACGGCATGAGGTCCAGCGCGCGCTCGAGAAGCGCGGGCTCGCGCGCGATGATGTCGCCGGCTTCGAGCACGTGGACCCCGACCGTCTGCTCGGTCTGGTCCTCGATGAGCGCCACCCCGCAGAGGACCGGGAGGTAGGCAAGCGTGACGCGCGCGTGTTCCTCGAGGACGGCGGGGAAGCCGTGTCGGATGGTCAGCCGGTGGGCCTCGGCGGCGCCGGCCCGTTTGCCGACGCCGATGACGAGCATCTTCACCAGGCCGCTCTCGATGGGACCGAAGAAGTCAGTGTGCGCCTTGACGCGGTTGACGACGATGACGGCGTCCGCCTGTGCCAGGTCCCGTGCCACCCACACCGGTGCGCCGAAACGGCACTCGCCGGCGGGCACCACATCCATCGACGAGACGACGGGCGCGCCCACGCCATCCTCGGTGACGCCGAGCGATCGCAGCACCTCGGCCTGTCCCTCCGCCGTGGCTCCCCCGTGACTCCCCATGCAGGGGACGACGAACGGCGAGCCGCCGGCGGCGCGGACGCGGGCGGCGAGCGTGCGCAGTACCGGCACGATGTCGCGCACGCCCCGACTACCGGCCGTGAGAGCCACACGGGCGCCCGGGGTGATGCGACCGGCCAGGTCCATCGCGTCGAGCTGCTCGCGCAGACGAGCGACGACGTCGATCGCCGGGTGTGCGGGAAAGCGCTGTCGGACGCGCACCAGATCCGGCAGCCGCACGGGAGCCGATCCTGCAATCATGTCTCGTCCACCTCCATGAGCGCGCCGCGATCGGCGGGGCCGGCGAGCCGCGCGTAGAGCGCCAGCAAGCCGCCGGCGGGTGTCCCGGGTCGCGGCCGCCATCCGGCACGCCGCCGCTCCAGTTCCCGGTCGTCCACGTGCAGGCGGAGCGCCCCGCCGGGTACGTCGATCGTGATCTCGTCTCCGTCGTGGACCAAGGCGATGGGACCGCCGAGCGCGGCTTCGGGACATACATGGCCCACGAAGCAGCCGTTGTTGGTGCCCGAGAAGCGACCGTCCGTGACGATCGCGGCGGACGCGGCCAGGCCACGCGCCGCGAGGTACTTCATCGGCGCGTACATCTCCGGCATGCCGGGGCCGCCGCGCGGGCCCACGTACCGGATGACGACGACGGTCGCCGGCCCGATGTGGCCGCCGAGGATGGCCTCGTTGGCGTCGTGTTCGCTGTCGAAGCAGCGGGCGCGACCGGTGAAGACGTGCAGGCTGCGCGGGAAGGCCGCCGGGCGCGTGATGCCGCTGCGTGGCGCGAGGTTTCCGTGCAGTACGGCCAGTCCGCCGCCCGCGCTCCAGGGGTCGGCGAGCGGGCGGATGATCTCATTGCCCGGCACCGCCGGGATCGCCGCCACGAGCTCCTCCGCGAGCGTGCGGCCGGTGACCGTGGGCGCGGAGCCGTCGAGCAGGGGCCCGATCTCCCGCATCACGGCGGGCACCCCGCCGGCGCGGTGAAGATCGGGCACGGTGGCGGGGCCGGACGGATTCACGCGAGCGATCTGCGGCGTCGTGCTCCACAGGCCTGCGAAATCGTCGATCGTGATGGAGAGTCCGGCCTCGCGGGCGATGGCCATGAGATGGAGCACCGTGTTGGTGGAGCCGCCGATCGCCGCCATCGTCCGGACCGCGTTGGTGATGGCGGCCAGGCTCATGATCGAGCGTGCTCCGGCGCCTTCCCTGATGAGGCCCACGATCCGCTCGCCGGTGGCCTGGCCGGCGTGCAACCGGGCGGCGTCGGTGGCCGGGATCGTGGCGCTGCCCGGCAGGCTCATGCCCATCGCCTCGGCTGCGCAGCACATCGAGTTGGCGGTACCGAGGTAGGCACACGAACCGCACCCGGGCTGGCAGCCGTTCTCGAGCGCGACGAATGCCTCCTCGTCCATCTCGCCGCTCTGCAGCAGCGTGATGGCATCGTCGGGTGACGAGCTGTCGGCGGCGTGTCCCTGGAACTCGATGCCGCCCTCCGCCGGGCCGCCGACGATCATGATCGCCGGCACGTCGACACGTGCGGCCGCCATCAGCATGCCCGGCACGATCTTGTCGCAGGATCCGAGCAGCACGACTCCATCGAGCGCGTGGCCGCGAACCATCATCTCCACGGACGCGGCGATGATCTCGCGCGAGGGGAGGGTGTAGTGGGCCCCGGAGTGATGATCGGCCAAGCCGTCGCAGATACCCGGCACGCCGAAATCGACCGCCGTACCGCCGGCTCTCTCTACGCCGCGGCGCACGGCCTCGGCGACATCCCGAAGGTTGGCGTGGCCGGGGACGAGCGTGCTGTAGGCGTTGGCGAGGCCGACCATCGGGCGAGCGAGGTCGTCATCGCTGTGGCCCATGCTCCTGTAGAGAGCTCTCTGTGAGCTGCCGAGTGGACGACAGAGCAGCTCGCGGGCGGTGACGTGCACTCGTCCCCCTATCCACGCGGCGGCGAGGCGCCGCTGGGTGGCATGGTACCACCCGACGGGATCGTCATGGACCTTCCTCGGTGCGCGGCAAGGCGTGCGCAGGGCGCGCGCGGACCGTCTCTCCGCGCGTCGAGGCACATCGCCGTTGACACGACGGGCGCCGACGGTATGCTACCATCCACCTGGGTGGGTAAGCCGTCCGCGGACGGCTCGGTCCCGGTGCCGGGGCGCTGCCCATCGCCCCGGCGTCTGCGCAAGGAAGGCGGCGCGCGTCGGCCGTTGGCGGTCGGATCGCTGTGACGCCGCCGCCGACGGATCGCTCCGCCGCCCGTCGATCAGGAGGTCGTCATGAGCGTCCGGAGAACCGACGCTACGCTGGTCCCGGCGTCGTCGCGGACCTGATCGGTCGTCGGAATGGCAACCCCAGGGACCCGCGCCATGACGTCCAGGCAGCGCGTGCTCGCCGCCCTGCGCGGCGAGGTGCCGGATCGCGTGCCCATCGTGGACTGCATCGACTGGGCGCCGATGGCGGACCTGGCCCGGCTGCTCGACCTCGACGTGCCGGCGGCCGAGGAGCCGTTCGCGTTCGAGCAGCTGTCGGCGCTCTTGACGAAGGCCCTGGGCATCGACAGCATCTGGATCTGCATGCCTCTCGGCGTCACGCCCATCGACGAGCGGTTCGTGCGTGACCGCTACGGCTCGGTCTACCGGCTCAGCAGGCACGGCGAACCGACGGTGGAAGAGGGCCCTGTCGGTTCCGTCGAGGATCTGGCGGGCTTCGACATGGCGGGCCGACTCACGTCCGCCGATTTCGACTGCGTTCGCGAGGCGCGCGAGCTGCTCGGCCCCGACTACCCCGTGTGGTTCTACTTCGCCGACACCTTCAAGCTGTCCTGGAAGTTGCGGGGCGGCATGGAGGCGCTGCTCTGGGACTTCCTCCGGGATCCGCAGCTGGTCCATGGCCTCGCCCGGGTCACCACCGACGCCACGATCGCCACCGTGCGCGGCGCCGCGCAGGCGGGCGCCGACGTGCTACTCATGGAGGGCGACCTCGCCGCCAACAAGGCGCCGATCTTCTCGCCGGCCCACTTTCGCGAGTACGTGAAGCCCTACTACGCCGAGATCGTCGCGGCCGCACACGACTGCGGCCTGCCGATCGTCAAGCACAGCGACGGCAACATGTGGCCGCTCATGCAGGACCTCATCGACGTCGGCTTCGACGGCTACAACCCCATCCAGCCGCAGTGCATGGACATCGCAGAGGTCAAGGAGCGACTCGGCGGGCACATCTGTCTGGTCGGGAACATCGACTGTGTCGAGGTCCTCGTCAGCGGTGATGAACGTGAGGTCGCACAGACCGTGAAACAGACGATCGACGTGGCGGCTCCGGGTGGCGGCTACATCCTCTCCTCGTCGAACTCGATCCACGCGGGCGTGAGGCCGGAGAACTACCTGGCCATGGTGAGGGCAGGTCGTGAACACGGTGCGTACCCGACCTGATCACGGTGCGCTAAAGATGCATCGCTGCGCGGCAAGGAGGCGCCCTGGCCGAAGCATCCGCGAAGGGCGCGGCTCTGGAGTGAGGGAGGCGATCGCACAGCCCGTCGCCGCGCGCAGCACGGCGGGTGCCGCAGCGCACGAAGGCGCCTGACGGTAGTGTCATGGACGCCCTCGGGTACGACCCGCGGGGCCCGCTCTATACTTCCGGCGACTCGATCACCGGGTTGCGCAGAACGCCGATCCCCTCGACCTCCACCTCCACGACGTCGCCGGGCTGCAGCGAGACCTTGGGCGTGCGGAAGACGCCGACGCCCTCGGGCGTCCCGGTGAGGATGAGGTCGCCGGGCAGGAGCGTTACCGCGCGCGAGACGAACGAGACGAGCTCGCGCACCCCGAAGATGAGCCTGCTGGTGCGCGAATCCTGCAACACGGCGCCGTTGAGGCGCTGGACGACCCGGAGATCGCCGGCGTCGCCCAGGTCGCTCACCGGGACGACGCGGGGGCCGACCGGGCAGAACGTGTCCTGGCTCTTGCCCCGGAACCACTGCCCGTCGCCGTACTGCAGGTCGCGGGCGCTGACGTCGTTGGCGCAGACGTAGCCGGCCACGGCGGCGAGAGCGTCGTCCACCGGGACGTTGCGCGTCTCGCGGCCGACGACGACGGCCAACTCCGCCTCGGCGTCGACGTGGCCGATGCCGTGGGGCAGGACGACGGCGTTGCCGTCACCGCAGAGCGCGTTCGCGAACTTGGCGAACAGCATGGGGTTCGCCGGCAGCGTCAAGCCATGCTCCGCGGCATGGTCGGTGTAGTTGAGGCCGACACAGACGATCTTCGGCTCGGTGCGCCCGAAACGCGACAGCCAATCCTGGCGCCAGTCGTACATGATCCACCTCTCTCGCCACCAACCTACCAGATTCCGGAGGAACGGCTGTGCAGGCGCCCCTCGCGGCCGTCTCCGCTCGGACCGGGGCCGTACCGCGTCGCAGGGTCTCCCGCTTGGAAGGCACTGGTACGGTGACCCTGCCGACAATATGGTATCTGTCAGGAGTATTGGCGGAAATACCATTGACTGACCGGAAATCCTTCGACTATCATCTGAGCCGACCGGCCCTTCTGGGGAGATGACATGGACGCTCTCGACCGCCGCATCCTGATCGAGCTGCAACGGGACGGCAGCCTCACCAACGCCCGCCTCGCCGAGCGCGTCGGCCTCTCGCAGTCGGCGATGAGCGAGCGCGTGCGGCGCCTCGAGGGCGAGGGCCACATCA
>DASRZL010000033.1:0-2123 GCA_035686425.1 Thermoleophilia bacterium | reverse complement strand
ATCTGCCGGGCGGCTTGTCAGTTCGGTATGAACGGGGCAGGAGGCGAAGCTCCTGCCCAACGAGTTGTCGTGGTTACCGCGAGTCGCTGCCCTCGACCGTGTCCTGGACGACCGCCTGTGCGGCGGCGAGGCGGGCGATGGGGACCCGGAAGGGCGAGCAGCTCACGTAGTGGAGCCCGATCTTGTGGCAGAACGCCACCGACCGCGGGTCGCCGCCGTGCTCGCCGCAGATGCCCAGCTCGATGTCCGGCCGGGTCTGGCGGCCGAGTCTGACGGCGGTCTCCATCAGGTCGCCGACACCGTCCTGATCCAGGGTCTGGAACGGGTTCTCGGGGAGGATCTTGTCCTCGACGTACTTCATGAGGAACTTGCCCTCGGCGTCGTCCCGCGAGTAGCCGAAGCAGGTCTGAGTGAGATCGTTGGTGCCGAAGGAGAAGAACTCCGCCTCCCGCGCGATCTCGTCGGCGGTGAGGGCGGCGCGCGGGATCTCGATCATGGTGCCGAACTTGTAGTCGATCTGGACGCCCTTCTTCTCCATGACCTCCTGCGCCACCGGCTCGAGCCGCTGCCGGATCCACTCCAGCTCGTTGACGTGGCCGACGAGCGGAACCATGATCTTCACGTGGACGTCCACGCCGCGCTTGGCGCACTGGCAGGCCGCCTCCATGATGGCGCGGGTCTGCATCTCCACGATCTCCGGCATGACGATGCTCAGTCGGCAGCCGCGCAGCCCGAGCATCGGGTTCACCTCGCGCATGCTCTCTACTGCCTGGAGCATCTCGCGCAGCTCCTTGAGCTTGCGCGACTTCGGCGACTTCACCTCCAGCCGGCACACCTGCTCGAGCAGCTCGTCGTGATCGGGCAGGAACTCGTGCAGCGGCGGGTCGATGAGGCGGATCACGACGGGCAGTCCATCCATCGCCTTGAGGACGCCGACGAAGTCCTTGCGCTGGAACGGCAGCAGCTCCTTGAGAGCGGCGGTGCGCTCCTTGGAGGACTCGGCGAGAATCATGCGCTGAACGACGGGGAGTCGCTCGGTCTCCATGAACATGTGCTCGGTGCGGCAGAGGCCGATGCCCTGGGCGCCGAACTCGCGGGCGCGCTTGGCGTCGCGCGGGTAATCGGCGTTCGCCCAGACCTCGAGCCGGCGGATCTCGTCGGCCCAGCTCAGGAGAGTGCGAAGCTCTTCCTCCTTGGCGAGATTCGGCTCGATGGTTGGGATGAGGCCGGCGAACACCTCGCCCGTAGTGCCGTCGATGGAGATCGGCTGCATCTCCTTGAGAGTCTTGCCGTCCGCCGTCAACTGGAGCTTGCCCTCGTCCACGCGGATCCCCTCGCAGCCGGCGACGCAGGGAAGGCCGAGGCCGCGGGCGACCACTGCGGCGTGGCTGGTCGCGCCGCCGCGGGCGGTGAGGATGCCCTTGGATGCGAGCATGCCGTGCACGTCGTCCGGGGTCGTCTCGGGACGGACCAGCACGATGGCCTGCCCCTTGGCTCCGAGGTCGGCCGCCTTGTCGGCGGTGAACACGGCCGCTCCCGAGGCGGCGCCCGGTGAGGCGTTGAGGCCCTTGGCGAGGAGCCGACCGGCGGTGGTGGCGGCAGCCTTCTCCTTCGGGTCGAAGCCCGGCAGCAGGAGCTGGTTGATCTGGTCCGGCTCCAGCCGCATGACGGCCTCTTCCTTGGAGATGAGCTTCTCTTCGACCATCTCGACCGCGATGCGCACGGCGGCCCGGGCGGTGCGCTTGCCGACGCGGCACTGGAGGATGTAGAGCGTGCCGCGCTCGATGGTGAACTCGATGTCCATCGCGTCCTTGTAGTGGTTCTCGATGTGGGTGGCGAGGCCGACGAACTCGTTGTAGATCCTCGCGTTCTCCTTCTTGAGCTGCGCGATCTCGATGGGGGTGCGCACGCCGGCGACGACGTCCTCGCCCTGTGCGTTCATGAGGAACTCGCCGTAGATCTTCTTCTCGCCGGTGGCGACGTCGCGGGTGAAGGCGACGCCGGTGCCGGAGTCATCGCCCATGTTCCCGAAGACCATCGTCTGGATGTTGACGGCCGTGCCGAGGTCGTGCGGGATCTTGTAGAAGGTGCGGTAGGCGACGGCGCGGGGGATGTTCCAGGAA
>DASRZL010000032.1:0-13623 GCA_035686425.1 Thermoleophilia bacterium | reverse complement strand
CCAAGTAGAAAGAAGGGGGGCGCCGGCGCGATTGCGGCGACGCGCGCGACCGCCGGCCACGCCTGCGGAGTTCGCAATCCTCGCTGGTCTGACCACGGATTCTGCGGCAAACCTCGCGCGAAGCCCGGGATTTCGCGCGGTCCCCAGAGAGGCTGTGGTAGCCTTTCCCGGACCCAAGGAGGACGCGCCGTGGCCAGGGCTCGCATCACCTATCTCTCCGCTGCGGAGAAGGACTTCATCCACGAGAAGACGCTGGAGGTGCTCGCGAACGTCGGCGTCGCCTACAACACCCCGGAGGCGATCGACATCCTTGAGGAGGCGGGCGCCCAGGTCGATCGGGAGACCATGCGGGCGAGGCTCACCTGGGAGCTGATCGAGCCTTGCCTGGAGACTGTACCGGAAAGGATCCTGCTGGCCGGGCGACGCCCCGAAGACGACCGCGTGCTGGGCGAATGGCCGCTGCACACCACCACGGACGGCATCCAGACCTACGTGTACGACGATCTCACCGGGCAGCGGAGAGAAGGCACGTCCGCAGACCTCGCGACGTTCGTGAAGCTCGGGGATGCGCTGTCGGAGGTCGACGCCATCTGGCCGTCCCCGCAGGCCAGCGACCTCGACCCGTACTCCTTGCCGGTCATCTGGCAGGCGATCAGCATCCGGAACACGAGCAAGCACATCCAGGATGAGGTCCGTGAGCCGCAGCTCGTGGAGCCGATCCTGTCCATGTACGAGGCCGCCGCCGGGGCGTCGCTGCGTGAGCGCCCCATCTTCTCGGTGACCAACTGCACCATCGCACCGCTGCAGCACGATCGCGACATGACCGAGGCGGCACTCAAGATGGTCAGGCGCGGAGTGCCCGTCTTCGTGCTGCCGATGCCGCAGGCCGGCACCACCGGCCCGATGACTCTGGCCGGCACGTGCATCCTGAACATGGCCGAGTTGCTGTCGGCCGTCGTGCTCTTTCAGCTGGCGGAGCCGGGCTGCGCCCTCGTCTCCGGAGTCGGCTCGGCCGTGGCCGACATGCGCACCGGCGGCTACATCTCGGCTGGCCCGGAGATCGGCCTCATCAACATGATCTGCGTTGAGATGAGCAAGTTCTACGGCCTGCTCACGCAGTCGACGGGCATCTCTGCCGACGCCAAGGCGCCCAACTTCCAGGCGGGGTCGGAGGGTGGCATGACCGGTCTGTGCGCGGCGCTCGTGGGCGCCGACTCGCTCATCGCGACCGGGGCCTTCGACGGAGTCCAGACGGAGAGCCTCGCGAAGGCCGTCCTGGACAACGATCAGCTCGGGGCTCTGCGCCGCTACATCCGCGAGGACCCGATCGACGAGAGCACGGCGCTCATGGCCGACATCGCCGAGGTGGGCGTCGGTGGCCACTTCCTGGGACGCAAGAGTACGCGCGCGTTCTCACGTTCAGAGGTGTGGCGTCCGCAGGTGTTCCAGCGCGGGAGCTACGAGGACTACTCGGCGCCGGGGCGGTCGCTGATCGAAGAGGCCGTGGAGCGGGCGCGGTACCTGCTCGCGACGCACGACGTCGCGCCGCTGCCTCCGGACGTGGATGCGGAGATCGACGCGATCCTGGCGCGGCACGAGGCCGCACGGCCGTAGCCGTATCGCCACCGTGACCAGACCAAGGAGGGCGACGTGGCACGAGCGCGACTGACCTATCTCTCAGCGGAGGATCGGGACTTCGTCCACGAACAGGCCGTGCGCGTGCTCGAGCAGATCGGCATCGGCTACAACACGCCCGAAGCCATCGAGCTGCTTGCCGCGGCGGGCGCCGAGGTCGACCGGACGGCGCTCACCGCCAAGCTGCCCTGGGAGCTCGTCGAGCGCTGCCTCGCGACCTGCCCGTCGGAGGTGCGGCTCGCGGGCCGCGACCCGCGTCACGACGTCGTCGTGGGAGACGGATCGCTGACGTTCTGCGCCGACGGTACCGCCACCTACATGCTCGACGACCTGACCGGTCTTCGGGAGGAGGGCTCGGCGGAGTGGCTGCGCCGCACCATGCGCCTGTACGACGCGCTGCCCGAGGTCGACTACGCCTGGCCGACGATCTCCGCCCGCGACCTCGACCCCTTGACCGCGGGGCTCGAGATCGAGGCCATCTCGCTGGCCAACCTCAGCAAGCACGTCCAGGACGAGGTGCGCGACCCCGCGCACGCGGCGCCGCTGATCGAGATCTTCGAGGCGGTGGCCGGCGGCTCGCTCTGGGACCGGCCCGTCTTCTCGACCATCGACTGCACGGTGGCGCCCCTCCAGCACGAGCGGGAGATGACCGAGGCGACCATGGCGATGGCCCGCGCCGGCGTACCCGTCCTCGTGCTGCCGATGCCGCTGAGCGGCACGACGGCGCCGATGACGGTGCTCGGCACGATGATCGTCAATGTCGCCGAGTTGCTCAGCGCGGTGGTGCTCTTCCAGCTCGCCCGGCCGGGGTGCGGGATCATCTCCGGCATGGGCGCCGGCGTCGCCGACATGCGCAGCGGCCTCTATCTCTGTGGGACGCCCGAGTGCGCCCTCATGGACGTGATCGGCATCGAGATGAGCCACTTCTACGGCTTGCCGTGCACGGGCACCGGGATCACCTGTGACGCCAAGGCGAGCAACCAGCAGGCCGGCGCCGAGGGCATGCTCACCGGAGCCGCCTGCGCGCTGGCCGGCGCCGACACCATCCTCGCCTTCGGGTGCTCGGATGGGGCGCAGTCTCTCAGCTTCGCCAAGGTGGTGCTCGACTGCGACTCCGTCGGCGCCCTGCGTCGGCTGGTCCGCGAGGATCCGATCGACGCCACCCGGGCGCTCATCGACGACATCGCCGCGGTGGGCATCGGCGGCCACTATCTCGGACGGCGGAGCACGCGCGAGTTCCACCGGGCCGGCGAAGTGTGGCAGCCGGATCTCTGGCAGCGCGGGCCGTTCGAGCAGTATGAGGGCCGGCCGCTCGTCGAAGAGGCCTCCGCTCGCGCCGAGGAGCTCCTGGCGACGCACGAAGTGCAGCCGCTGCCCGACGACGTGATCACCGAGATCGACGCGATCATCGCCCGGTACGCGAGGAGCGTCGGGGCTCCCGACGTGCGCGTCGGGTGGCGGGAGCCGCTCGCGTGAGGGATGTGATCATCCGCCCGCTCACCGACTTCGAGGCGATGCGGCGGCTCGGTGTGGCGTGCGGTCTCGAGGACGCCGGCAGCGACGACGAGACCATCGTTGCGGCCTGGGGCGCCTACGACGTTGACCGGCTGGTGGGTAGCGTCGCGCTCGAGAAGCTCGGAGCGCTGGACACCGCCAATTGGCTCGCCGTGGACGACGCCTACCGCCGCCGCGGCGTGGCCGGGGACCTCTACGCCGCCCTCGAGCGCGAGGCGAGGGCGCGAGGCATGCGCCGACTCTGGGTGACCGCCCGGGCGCCCGCGTTCTTCCTCGCCCAAGGCTACGAGTGCGCGCCGGCGGGCGTCGAGAGCGACACGCTTCTGGGCAGCTGCCTCGAGTGCGAGCAGTACCACCGCGAGTGCGAGCCGATGGCGCTGAGCAAACGACTCGAGGGGCCGGATCACCTCGACCCCTGACCACTGGAGGAGCGACGTGGCGCGACCGAGATTCGAGTATCTGACCGAGACGGAGAAGCAGTTCGTGCACGAGCAGACCGTGCGCCTGCTCGAGGAGGTCGGCGTCGCCTATAACACGCCGACCTTGACAGGCCTGCTGAAGGAGGCCGGCGCGACGGTGGACGAGGCGAAGCTGCAGGCGAAGCTGCCGTGGGAGCTCGTCGAGCGGTGTCTCCGGCTCGTCCCGCGCGAGTTCCTGCTCGCCGGCCGTGACCCGGCCTACGACTGCCGGGTCGGCGCCGGCGGCATGCTGTACACGAGTGACGGCGCCGCAACGTACATGCTCGACGACCTCACTGGGGAGCGGCACGAGGGCACCGAGGCCGATCTCGCGGCGATGATGCGCCTCTACGACGCCGTCCCCGAGATCGACTTCACGTGGGCGACCATCACGCCGGGGGACGTCGATTCCCGCGTGGGCAATCTCGAGATGGCGCGCATCTCCTTCGAGAACTCGCGCAAGCACCTGCAGGACGAGGTGCGCACGCCGGACCAGGCGCCGGTGATGATCGAGCTCCTCGAGGCGGTCGGCGGCGCCCCGCTCAAGGAGCGGCCGATCTGGTCGGCGACGAACTGCACCATCGCGCCGCTGCAGCACGACGCCGAGATGACCGAGGCGCACATCCTCATGGCGGAAGCCGGCTGCCCGATCTTCGTCCTGCCGATGCCGCAGATGGGCACCACCGGCCCCATGAGCGTCCTCGGCACCAGCATCCTCAACATGGCCGAGCTCCTGAGCGCCGTCGTGCTCTTCCAGCTGGCGGTGCCCGGGTGTGCGATGGTCTCCGCCGTCGGCTCCGCGGTCGCCGAGATGCGCAGCGGTCTGTACCTCTCGGGGGCGCCGGAGGACGGCCTCATCAACGTCGTGTGCATCGAGATGAGCCGGTTCTACGGATTGCGCACGCAGGGCAGCGCCGTGAGCTGCGACGCCAAGGCCTGTGATCTGCAGGCCGGAGCGGAGGGCATGCTCACGGGGATGGCCAGCGCGCTCGCCGGGGCCGACATCATGCTCGCCTTCGGCCTCATGGACAGCGCCCAGACCGCCAGCCTCGCCAAGACGGTCCTCGACGCCGACACGGTGAACGCCATCGAGCGGTTCATGCGCGACGACCCGGTCGACGAGGCCCGGGCCCTCATGGACGACCTCGTCGAGGTCGGCATCGGCGGCCACTTCCTCGCGCGCAGGAGCACACGTCAGCTGTACCGCGCCGGGGAGCTGTGGCAGCCGAGCCTGTGGCAGCGCGGGACCTTCGACCAGCATGCCGGGACGCCGCTCGTGCGCGACGCCTGGGACAGGGCGCAGACGCTGATCGCCGAGAGCGACGTGCCGCCGCTCCCCGACGAGGTCCGCCTGCACGTCCGGGAGCTGATCGACCGGTACGCGCGCAGCGAGGACTGAGTGCGTAGGGCGGGTCGGGCGCAACCGTTGGGGGGCGCCTGCCCCTCGCGTGGGCCCGGGCGGCTCGCGAGTGCGCCGCCGCCGACCTAGGATGTCCGCATGAGTCCGAGCCAGGAGATCGAGCGCGCACGAGGTGTGAGCGGCGAGTTGGTGCTGCGCCGCGGCCCGGGAGGTCTCGAGATCGTCGCCAACGGCGTCTTCCTCGTGTCGGCGGCGAACGCCGCGAGCAGCAGGGCGCTGGTCACCGCCGCCTGGCCGCACGTGAGCGGAGATTCCCTGCGGGTCCTCATCGGCGGGCTCGGCATCGGCGACGCGCTGGACGCGGCGCTGGGCTGCGAGCGCGTGGCGACGGTGACCGTGGCCGAGCTGGAGCCGGTGGTCGTCCGCTGGTTCCGTGAGCACGGCGGAGCCGCGGCGGCGCGTGCGGCCGCGGACGAGCGCTCGGGCCGCGCGCGTATCGTCGTGGCCGACGTGGCCGACGTCCTCGGCGCGCCGGCAGACGGCTGGGACGTCGTCGCCCTCGACACCGACAACGGCCCGGAGTGGCTGGTGCGCGGCGAGAACGCCGGGCTGTACGCGCCGGCGGGACTGCGCCGCGTCCACGACGCTCTCCGGCCCGGCGGCGTGGCCGTCTTCTGGTCGCCGGACCGCTACCCGGGCTTCGAGCGCCATCTGGCGGCGGTGTTCGCGCGCGTGGATGCTGCGTCGGCCGTTGACGTGATCGATGGACGGCCGCTCGCCTACACCATGTACGTCGGTCGCCGCCCGGACGGCGACGCCGGGTGGAGCGGAGGGTAGACTGATGAGGCCTGCACCAGAAGGCCGGGTGGCGATCCTGGAGGCGTGGCATGACCGAAGCTGACGAGCGGCTGCTGGGACTGTTCCCCTTGGGCATCGTGCTGCTGCCCGATGAGGTCGTCCCGCTGTACATCTTCGAGGAGCGGTACAAGAAGCTGATCGGGGAGCGCCTCGAGGGGGGCGAGTTCGGCATCGTCCTCGCGGAGGAGGACACGGTGCGTGAGTGCGGGACCGCCGCGCGGGTCGTGGAGCTCATCGAGGAGCTCGACGACGGGCGCATGAACGTGCTCGTGCGGGGCGGCCGGCGCTTTCGCATCATCGAGGTACGCGCGCCGGACGACCCCGAGGCTGAGTACCTCAGCGCTGAGGTGGACTACTACCGGGACGGGGAGCCTGAGGCTTCGCCCGAGCTCCGCGAGGCCGTTCTGGCGGTGTTTGGCAAGATGCTCGCGCTCATGGAGGTGGAGAGCCCGCTCGAGCCCGTCGGCGACGAGCCGCTCTCGTTTCGCATCGCCGCCGTCGTGGGCTTCGGCGCCCCGCTCAAGCAGGAGTTGCTCGAATCGCTGAGCGAGGAACAGCGGCTCGAGACGCTGCTCACGGTCATGACCACACTGCTGCCGCGGCTGGAGTTGCGCAAAGAGCGCGAAGAGGCGATCCGCGGCAACGGCAAGGGGTACTGACGCGCTCGACCGCCGCGTCTACGGCAGCAGGACGATCTTGCCGAGGTGGTCCCCGGCGAGCAGCTCGTGGGCGCGCCGCGCCTCGGAGAGCGGCAGTTCCGTCCCGATCACCGGCTTGACCTTGCCGGCCGCCGCCATCGCGGCGATCTCCGCGGCGATGGCGGCCACGCCCGCGCGGCCCGCGTTGCCCAGGTTCATGAAGAGCACGGACACATCCTTGGACAGCGCTTCCCCGATCGGGGCGGTCGCGTCCGGGCCCGGGCCCTGGCCCGTGCCGACGATTCGACCGCCCTTGGCTACGAGCTTCACGTCGAGCGGGAGATTCACGCTGAGCACGAGCTCGTGCACGAGATGGACGCCCTTCCCGTCGGTCAGCTCGAGCACACGGGCGACGACGTCCTCCGTACGGAAGTCGACGACCGCCTCGGCGCCGAGCCCGAGGACGAGGTCGGCGGCGCCCGGCCCGCTCGCCGTGGCGAGCACACGGGCGCCGAGCGCCTTCGCCAGCTGGACCGAGGCCGAACCCACGCCACCGGCGGCGCCCTGCACGAGGACGGTCTCGCCCTCGCGCAGCGCGCCGCGCGTCACCAGGGCGTAGTAGGCGGCCGGGAACGCCATGCCGATGGCCGCGGCGCCGACGAATGAGAGGCCCTCGGGGATGCGCACGACCTGCGTCTCCGTGATGAGTGCGTACTCGGCGTAGCTGCCTTCGCTGCCGATGCCGAGGCCGCTGAAGGCGACGCGGTCGCCGGGCTCGACCGACCCGACCTCGTCGCCCACCCGCTCGACGACGCCGGCGCCGTCCGAGCCGAGGGTCTTCGGCGGCTGCTTCGGCGTGGGAAACCGGTTCTCGCGCACTGCCACGTCGACAGGGTTGACCGTGGCGGCGGCGACCTTGACGAGGATCTGGGCAGGTCCCGGCTCGGGCGTCGGGACGTCCTCGTAGCGGAGGACCTCGGGGCCGCCGTACTCGTGGATGCGCACCGCTTTCACCGCTGCCTCCCGGGGTTGGGGTCGTCGCTCGTCATGGTGCACTCTACCCGGCGCGCGGCCGGGGCTCACCGAAGATGTCGAGTGAGCCCCGGCCGCGGCCGTAAGAGGAGGGCCGCCGGCGCGGCGAAGCGGGCGTCCACAGGAGCTTGTCAGGCCGGGAGCGTCGGCGGCGCCGTCTGCCTGCGGCCGCGGCGCGTCCGCCTCACCAGGTACCACGCGACCAGGCCGATGCCGCCGAAGACGACGATGAAGGGCATCAATGCGGTGAGCACGAGACCCGTCACCCGAGCGCCGTGGCCGAGCAGGCGCATCGAGTTCCAGAAGGTGCCGCCGAACGTGTCGCTCGCGTGCACGGCGGCCGGCGTCGTGTCTCTCTCGGAGATGAAGACCGACAGCGTGCCGTACGTCGTGACCTCGCGCAGCGACTTGAGCTGCGCCGAGAGCTCCTCGATAGTCAACTGGACCTGGTCGATGCGGTCCTGGACCGCCAGCATCTGGTTGACGTTGGTGGTCTCGGAGAGGAAGCCGAGCAGACGACGTTCAACGGCGCGGTAGTGGCGCAAGCGCGCCCGCAGGTCCACGTACTGCGCGGTCACGTCTTCGCTCGAGGTGGAGGCGCTCTGGACCTCTCCCAGCTTGGAGAACCGCTTGAGCGCGGTGTCGAAGAGCTGCTCCGGGACGCGGACGACCAGGGACGCGTAGGGATCCTCGAGGGCGGACGAGGCGGCCCGCTCGCCGCCGTCCATCGACGGGACCGCGTCGTCAAGCGGCATCGGCTCGATCGGCGTCCCGACGTCCGTTGGCCGACTGCCGATGGCGCTCGACATCACGTAGCCGTCCATGGCCATCGTCATGCTCTTGACGCGGTCGACCGTGGAGAGCAGCGTGCCCTTTGCCGCGAGCAGCGAGAGGTCGCCGGTGCGGAGCAGGTGGTGGGCGGACGGCGCCGAGGCCGGCGGGACCGCAGCGGAAACGGCCTGCTCATCGGCGCCGCCGCCGGACAGGCTCTTGCCGGCCGTGCCGGCATCCGATTCCACCACCGGCTCGGTGCCGTCGTAGGCGCCGGTCGTCCTGTCGATCGAGGCCAGGGACGTGCCCGGGTCACTTGCCCCGTCGCGGGCGACGAGGCCCACCGCCGCGAACAGTGCGACGATGGCCACGACGGCGACCGGGACGGCGATCATGATCTTGACCCTGCGAGACATGACTTCCTCCTCCTTGGGCCGCGCCCCCGCGGCTGGATGGGTCCTTCTTGCGGTGAGACGCCCGGAGGAGGCGCAGGGTTCGCGGCTAGGTTTCGAGGAGGTCGTCCGGGGGCGCGAAGCCGCGGCGCATCGTGTTCTCGGTGATCACGCGCGGCTCGAGGAACTGGAGCAGGTAGTCGGGGCCGCCGGCCTTGGAGCCGACGCCGCTCATCTTGAAGCCGCCGAACGCCTGCCGCTCGACCAGTGCGCCGGTGATGCCGCGGTTGATATAGAGGTTGCCGACGCGGAACTCCCGGCGCACTTGCTCGATCGTCGCCGGGCTGCGGCTGATGAGTCCTCCAGTCAGCGCGTAGCGGACGCCGTTCGCGATCGCCAGTGCCTCGTCGAGGTCGGCCGCCTTCATGACGGCGACGACGGGGCCGAAGATCTCTTCCTGGGCGATCACCGCGTCGGGCCGTACGTCGATGAAGACGTGGGGCGCGACGAAGAAGCCGCCGCCGGGCCAACCGCCCTCGGGCGGTTCGACGGCGACGGCCAGCGTCGCCTCGCGCCGTCCGACTTCGATGTACTTCTCGATCTTCGCCCGCGCGTCGGCGGTGATGACCGGCCCGACGCGGGTACCGGGATCCTCCGGCGGGCCGACGATGAGGCTCCTCGTGGCTTCGACGAGGCGGCGCACGAACTCGTCGTAGGCCGCCTCGAGGACGATCACCCGCGAGGCGGCTGAGCACTTCTGCCCCTGGTAGTGGAACGCCGAGACGACCACCTCACTCACCGCCAGATCGAGGTCGGCGTCGGCGTCGACGACGATCGCGTTCTTGCCGCCCATCTCGGCGATGACCTTCTTGACGCCGTCCGCGGGGTTCTGGGCCGCCTGGCTGATGATGCGCAGCCCGACCTCCATCGATCCGGTGAAAGCAATGAGGTCGACGCCGGGATGGCGCACGAGGAAGTCGCCGACCTCGCCGCCGGGGCTCGGAAGGAAGTTCACGGTGCCGGGCGGCGCACCTGCCTCCTCGAGGAGGCGCACCATGTGGGCGGCGATGACCGGAGTCGGACCGGCAGGCTTGACGATGACCGGATCGCCGGCGACGAGCGCCGCGCTGGTCATCCCCGTGAGGATGGCGAGCGGGAAGTTCCACGGCGCGATCACGAGTGCGACGCCGCGTGGCTGGTAGAAGTAGACGTTGTGCTCGCCGGGCGCGTGGCCCATGCGCCTGGGCGTGCCCAGGCGCAGCATCTCGCGCCCGTAGTACTCGAGGAAGTCGACCGCTTCGTCGACGTCGCCGTTGGCCTCGTGGCGGGTCTTGCCCGCCTCGAGTGTCATGAGCGCCGAAAGCTCCATGGTTCCCTCGCGCATCAGCTCGGCGGCGCGGAAGAGGACGGCGGCGCGCTCGGCCGGCGCGGCGTCCCGCCAAGCCGGCAGGGCGGCGCGCGCGGCCGCGACGGCTGCTTCGGCCTCGGCGCGGCCGCCGTAGGCGACCGTGCCGACCACCTCGTCCGGCGCCGCGGGGTTCACGGAGTCGAGCGTCCGCGCCGTCTCGATGTCGCGCCCGCCGATGCGCAGCGGGTAGTGGGCGCCGAAACGCTCGCGGACCGCGGCCACCGCCGCGACGTAGGCCTCGCGCTGCTCGCGGCGCGAGAAGTCCGCGTGCGGCTGGTTACGGAACGGGCCAGGGTCCGCCGGGTCAGTCGGCGCGAGCACCGGCCAACCACGCGGCTCCGCGCCGAAGTCGGCCGAGGTCTGCGGCGGCCGCACGAGCTCGTCCACCGCGGCGCCCTCCACGAACGTCTGTCGCAGGAAGGAGTCGTTGGCGGTGTTCTCGAGCAGCCGGCGCACCAGGTACGCCATCCCGGGGATGAGCTCGCCGACCGGGGCGTACTCCCGCAGTCGCAGGCCCATACCGCGGACCGCCGCCTTGATGGGGTCGCCCATGCCGTGGAGCATCTGGATCTCAAAGGCGTTCTGCGCCAGGCCGAGCTCGCGCACCGTCTCGATCGCGACCGCCAGGGAGCGGACGTTGTGGCTGGCGAAAGCCGGGCGCAGGTGGTCCGGCTCGCTCAGCATCGTCCGCGTGAGCTTCTCGTACATGGCGTCGGTATCCGGCTTGTGCGTGAACACGGGCACCGGCCAGCCCTCCTGCGCGGCGATGACGGTCTCGTAGTCCCAGTACGCTCCCTTGACGAGACGCAGGCTGAAGACTCTGCCGCGCTCCCGAGCCCATCCGAGGACCCGCTCCAGGTCGCGGTCGGCGTCGCGCAGGTAGGCCTGCAGGACGACGCCGGCGTCGTGGTAGCCGTGGAACTCCTCCTCGTCCAGCAGCGAGGTGAACACCTGGACGGTCAGGTCGCGGTAGCGGAACTGCTCGAGGTCGAGGGTGAGCGCCGCGCCTGTGGCGATCGCCTTGCGGAAGATGGGCCGCAGGCGGTCTTTGACGGCGGCGACGCTTCCCTCGAAGTCGAGCGGGTCTATCTGCGAGTACAGCGATGTGATCTTGAGGCTGAGATTGACGCGGGGCAGCGCCCCCCAGGCGCTCTCGTCGACGACGGCCACCGCGGGCCAGTCGGCGGCTTCGGCGGCAAGACCGTCGAGCAGGGTCAAGTAGCTCTGCTGGTAGGCGTGCGCCTCGGCCTCGCTGACCGTGGCCTCGCCGAGCACGTCGAGCGTGAAGCCGGTGCCCTCGCGGCGCAGCGCTCGCAGGGCGGGGATGGCGTCTTCTGCGTCCCGGCCTGCGATGAAGCGCCGCGCGAACCCCTTCATCTGGCGCCGCACGACGGCGCTCGCCAGCGGGGCCACCGGCGAGTGCCGTCCGGTCAGCCCGACGCCCCAGCGCAGCGCCTTGGGCGCGGCGACGCCCTGCTGGATGAAGTACTCGCGCAGGTGCCGGGCGACCTCGGCGCGGGTGCGAAGCGTGGGGAAGACGTCGACGAAGCGCAGCATCTCGACCTTGAGGCGCTCGTCGGCCATCGCCCATTCCATCATCTCGCCCTGCAGGCGATCGCGCGACAGACGGGAGGGCTTCTCGCCGGCCATGGCGGCGAAGATCGAAGCGGACGTGGCCTGGACGCGTTGCTCGAAGTCGCGCGGCGCAGTCATCGCACGCCCCCGAAGGTCACCGCGAGCGCCGTCCGAAGCGCTCGAAGCTGAGCTTGCTGACCTGGCGCTGGGTCCGCGGCTTCTTGTGCGCGGCAGGGTGGCCGATGCCGATGAGCGCCAACACGCGCCACCGCCCGACCGGGACGCCGAGCACGTCGCAGCAGGCCTTCTCGCAGCCCACGACCTCGGTCGCGTCTTCGCGCATGCCGCACCACACGCTGCCCAGGCCCAGGGCGGTCGCTTCGAGGAGGATGTTCTCCGTGGCCGCGGCGCAGTCCTCGATCCACCAGGGGTTGCCGGCGTCGTTGCCGAGAACGGCGACGACGAGCGGGGCCTTGTCGAGCATCCCGGTCCATTCGTGCATGTCTTTGAATTGAGCGCGAGTCTCGGGGTCGCGGACGAAGACGAAGTGCCAGGGGCGGGAGTTGTTGGCACTGGGCCCCGCGAACGCGGCGTCGATCAGCTTCTCCTCGTCCTCGATGGACACGTCTTGCGGTGTGAAGCGGCGGATGCTTCGCCGTGCGAGCAGCAGATCGAGGGCGTCCATGCGGGTTCCTCCGAGTTCGGATGGGCTGTGGCGATTGTACCGCCGCGCTGCCCGCGCAAACCGTCGGACGGCCGTCGGCGATCGAGGCGGACCGGTTGTGAGCGGCACCGTGGCGGTCGCGCTAGAATCCCCGCAAGGAGGGATGCAGATGGAACGGCAGGCGCCCGAGGTGACGATCGCCGAGTTCACGATGGACGACTATCCGGTCGTGCACGTCCTGTGGCAGCGGGGGGACCTCTGGATGCGGCCCTCGGACGGCCCGGAGGCGACGCTGCTCAAGCTTGCCCGGGATCCCGGTCTGTTCCTGGTCGCTCGCGACACCGGGGGGAGGATCGTCGGCACCGTGATGGGTGGCTGGGACGGACGCCGCGCCTACGTGTACCATCTCGCGGTAGCACCGGAGCGGCGGCGTCGGGGCGTCGGCGGCGCGCTCATGGACGAGCTGGAGGCGCGGTTTCGGGGACTGGGCGCCGTCAAGGCCAAGCTCCAGATCCTCGCCGAGAACGACGATTCAAAGGCGTTCTTCGCCGGTCGCGGCTATCTGCTCGAGACGGACTGCGAGCCGTGGGGCAAGGAATTGATCAAGGGCGGGGCGCCACCGACGCGGTGATGACGGGTGGGCGCCTCCGTGCGGGGTGCGCGTGAGGATCAGGAGGACGACGGCGGCCGGCACTGAAGAGGGCCGGCCGCCGTCGGGCGTTCTGAACGCGCCCCTCAGCCGCGCGGCTGCTGCTGTGTGATGCAGTGCACGTTGCCGCCGCCGAGCACGATCTCGCGGCCGGCGACGGTGACGACTTCGCGCTCGGGGAACACGCCGGCGATGATCTCCTTCGCCACCGTGTCGTTGGGGTCGTCGAACGTCGGCAGGATGATGCCGCCGTTGACGATGAGGAAGTTGAGATACGAAGCGGCTGTCTTGTCGCCGGGTCGCCGCGGGATGGAACCTTCGGCGCTGTCGACGCCCCACGCCTCTTCTTCGGTGATCGCCATGATCGCCGGCATCGGCACGGTGTGCACTTCGAGTCTGCGTCCCCTGGCGTCGGTGGCCTCCTGCAGCCGTCGCAGGTTGTCCTGGAGGAGCTCGTATCGCCAGTCGTCCTCATCCTCAGTGACGGCGGCCAGCACGACGCCGGGCCGCGCGAAGCAGGCCACATCGTCGACGTGCCCGTTGGTCTCCTCGGGGTCGATGCCCTTGGCCAGCCAGACGACCTTCTCGACGTTCAGGTAGTCGCGCAGGCTCTGCTCGATCTGCTCGCGAGTGAGGCCGGGATTGCGGCCCGGACTCAGCAGACACTC
>DASRZL010000031.1:0-52227 GCA_035686425.1 Thermoleophilia bacterium | reverse complement strand
TTGCACTGGCCCGAGGTGTCGTAACCGACCGCCGCGACGGTGCCGTCCGCCCTGAGGCCCACGGTGTGGTCGAAGCCTGCAGCCACCTGGACGATACCGGTCCAGCCGGCGACGTTGCACTGGCCGTAGTCGTTCGAGCCGGCCGTTGTCACGGTGCCGTTCGCCCTGAGGCCCAGGGTGTGGAACCCTCCCGCAGCCACCTGGACGATACCGGTCCAGCCGGAGACGTTGCACTCGCCTTCGCCGTTCCAGCCGACCGCCACAGCGGTGCCGTCGGCCCTGAGGCCCACCGTGTAGTGGAAGCCCGCAGCCACCTGGACGATGCCGGTCCACCCGGAGACGTTGCACTGGCCCCAAGCATTGTCGCCGGTCGCCTCCACGGTACCGTCCGCCCTGAGCCCTACGGTGTGGTCGTAGCCCGCAGCCACCTGGACGATGCCGGTCCAGCCGGAGACGTTGCACTGGCCAGCGTAGTTGTAGCCGACCGCCACCGCCGTGCCCGCAGGTTGGGCCAGCGTGGTGGCGGGCATCACGAGGACGACCGCGGCAACGGTCACCGCGAACGCGATCAAGGAGCTTCTCTTCATGGCTTCCACCCGACCCTTCCCCTAGCGCATACGTAGACACAGACCGGCATTCTGGGACATGGACTCCACGCCCTCAGCAGCAGTCTAGTACCGAATCATAGGTAGCGCGAAGGCCACAGGCGCGCCGTGAGCGCAGCCGTTACGAACTCATGCGTCTCCTGGCTGGGCGACACCCCTGGCTCCAGATGAGGACTCTGCCAATGCTCTGGACAGAGAGAGCGGCTGAAGGATGGATCATCTTCGGCCTGAGTGAAGGCCGGGGGATCATCCCGAGGAAGCTGCCGGGACCATCGCCACCATCGTCAGGACCAGCTCCCAGAAGGCTCCGTGGAGACCGATGTTGACGCGCAACTGTGCTCGAGGCCCTCTTGATGACAGCCATCGCGACTTGCGTCGCCAGTCGTCTTGGCCCTAGATGGCCCACAGACCGCGGCGTGAAGCTCTGAATCAAGGCGCCTTGTCCGAAGGAAGTACCTGCAACTGGCGGAGGGGGTGGGATTCGAACCCACGAACGAGTTGCCCCGTTGGCGGTTTTCAAGACCGCTGCCTTCGACCTCTCGGCCACCCCTCCGGCACCGGTCAGTGTAGCAATCGCCGCGGCTGGTCGCTCGTCCCTGCGTCTGCCATACTCTGCGGCCATGAACGCGCTCCTCATCGGTTGCTCCGACGGTCGCATCTCCGCGCGGCTTGACGCCTTGCTGCGCGAGGTCGGAGCGCCCGACGCCAACAGGCTCCTGGTGCCGGGGGGGGCGCTTCCGCTGACGCGTCCCGGCGCCGAGCGGCGGGTGGCGCTCGACTGCATCCGCGAGATCGTGGACGTCCATGACGTGCGCGTCATCTACCTCGTCTCGCACCAGGAGTGCGCCGCCTACGAGCGCGCCCTCGGCGGCCTCGGCTTCGACCAGAAGGAACTGCTCGAGCGCGACCTGCGCCGCGTCAAGACGTTGCTCGAGACCAACTTCCCCGGCGTGGACGTTCGCTCCTACGTGATCCCGTGGCGAGAGGACGGCGAGGGCGCCGCCTACGGACCTGCCGCGCCCGTCGACTGACGCCGGCCGCCGGCGGCTACCCTTCTGCGATGACCGCGACGACCCCCCCACACGAGCCCGCCGACGATCCCGCCGCTCCGCCGGAGGCGGACCCGCTGTCACAGCCGGGGTCACCGGCGGAGACCGCCACGTCACCGGATCCCGTCGGCTGGGCGCCGTCCTCGGGCGAGCCGCCGGCCGTCGAGACCGACGTCCTGCGGCCGGCCTCGCGCGACGCGCGCTGGGGCCGCTTCGTCGCCGGCGCGCTCGTCGGGGCTGCTGTCCTCGTCGCCGCGGTCGTCGGCTTCAATCTGCTCACCGACCCGTGGGGCGTGTTCGGCGTGGGCATCTTCCCGCCGCGGGTCAACCAGGATCGCTCCACCAAAGCCGACCTGCTCACCGGGCTCGAGCAGCCGCCTGAGCTCGTGCTCTACGGCTCGTCACGCGCCTGGACGGTCGAGGCGGCCCGCGTGGAGCGGGCCACCGGCCTGCGGACCTTCAACGCCGCCGTCACCGCCGGCCGGCCGACCGACGCCTACGTGTTCACCGAGGTCGTGCATCACACCTGGCCTGAGGCGACGCCAGACTACCTCTGGCTGCTCGACGTGGAGGCGTTCCTGCGCGGGCCGCTGCCACCCTCGCTGCTGGCCGAGTCGCGCTTCAGTCGCTACCTGCCCTGGGGGGCCAAGGCGGCGGCGCAGCTCGACGAGCTCGGCTGGCTCGCGTCCTGGAACGGCCTGGAGGCGTCCTGGGAGGTGTGGCAGAAGCGTCCGACGTGGGAGAAGGTCCGCGCCACCTGGCTCAAGCGCATCGCCGCCGACGGGACCGTGAAGACGCCGCCGTCGAGCGAGGCGCAGACGACGCCGAAGCGGCTCGAGAAGTGGAGTGACGAGGCGGTCTCGCAGTACCGGTCGTTCGTCCGCCTCGACCCCGACGCCGAGACCTACGTGGAGAAGACGTTGGCGCTGTTCGACTCATGGGGAGGCGCCGGGGTGGTGGTGCTCACGCCGACGCAGCCGGAGGTGATCTCGGCGGCGGAGAAGGTGGGCTGGCGCGCGCGCCGCGCGCAGGTCATGCGGCTGCTCTGGCAGCTGCAGAAGGACTACGACTTCGCCGTCGTCGACATGACGAGCGTGAGCTCGTTCGACGGCGACCCCGGTGGGTTCTTCGACGCCACGCACATGACGCGGGAGAACCAGCGCAAGATGATCGACGCCGTGCTCTCCACGGCCGGCGACCGGCTGCGCTAGGCGCCGATCACGTCCTTGCCGAGGAGCGGCCGCAGCACCTCCGGCACGGCGATGCTGCCGTCGGCCTGCTGATAGTTCTCCATGATGGCGATGAGCGTGCGCCCGACGGCCACGCCGGTGCCGTTCAGCGTGTGCACGAAGCGCGGCCCCTTCTCGGTCCGGAAGCGGGTGTTGAGCCGCCGCGCCTGGTAGTCCGTGCAGTTGCTGCAGCTGGTGAGCTCCCGGTAGCGCTCCTGGCCCGGGAGCCACGCTTCGCAGTCGAACTTCTGCGCCGCCGGGGCGCCGAGGTCGCCGGCGGCGATGTTCACCACCTGGTAGGGGATGCCGAGGCCCTGCAGGATCGTCTCCTCCGCCGAGAGGATCACCAGGTGCTCGGCCTCGCTCTGCTCGGGCGCGCAGAAGCTGAACATCTCGACCTTGTCGAACTGGTGCACGCGCAGGATGCCGCGCGTGTCGCGCCCGGCGGCGCCGGCCTCGCGGCGGAAGCAGGTCGAGTAGCCTGCGTAGCGGATCGGGAACGCCGCCTCGTCGAGGAACTCCTCCATGTGCATCGCCGCGAGCGGGACCTCGCTGGTGCCGACCAGGCAGTCGCCGTCGACGGTCTCGTAGACCTGGGCGCGGTCGGTGGGGAAGAAGCCGGTGCCGTACATGGCCTCTTCGCGCACCAGTACGGGGGGGATCACCGGGCGAAAGCCCTTGGACTGGATGACGTCGAGGGCGTAGCGCACGAGGGCGAACTGCAGCATCACGAGATCGCCCTTGAGATAGGCGAAGCGCGAGCCGCTCACCTTGGCGGCCCGCTCCATGTCGATGAGGTCGAGGGCCAGCCCCAGATCGAGGTGGTCCTTGGGTTCGAAGTCGAACTCGCGCGGCGTGCCGACCGTGCGCAGCACGACGGAGTCCTCTTCGCCGCCGTCGGGGACGCCCGGCAACGGGATGTTGGGCAGCTCGAGGAGCATGGTGCTGAGGCGCTCCTCCGTCTCGGCGAGCGCCGACTCGCGCTCCTTGATCTCGTCGCCGAGCGCGCGCATGGCGGCGATCGCCTCGTCGGCGTCGCCCCCGGCCCTCTTGACGGTGGCGATTTCATCGCTCGCCCGCTTGCGCTCGGCGCGCCGGGTCTCGACCTCGGTGAGCAGCTGCCGGCGCCGCTCCTCGACCGCGAGGAACTCGTCCAGTGACGAGGTGGGGTCGCCCCGCCGTTCCAGGGCCCTGCGGACCTCGTCCGGGTTGGCGCGCACCATCTTCACGTCGAGCATCGTCACTCCTCGCGGTCGTGTCGTTCGGTGCCGCCCATGGTATCGCACCGGCCGGTCTCCCGGCCGTCGTGGCGGCCGCGCCGGCGCGCGATCCGCTCGACCCCTCTCGCGCGCCCGTGCTACCCTGCCGATACTGAGCGACACCACGCACCGTAGCGCCACGGAGGGAGCAGGTCTATGCGTCAGGTCACCCAGCGTCGTCCCCATCACCGGATCCTCGCGCTCGCGTTGCCGGCCGTCGCCATCTGTCTGCTGGCGCTCGCAGCGCCCGCGATGGCTGCGTCGCCGGCACCGGAGGCGGCGTCCGCGTCTCCGGCGGCCTCCGCGGCCGCTTCGCCGGCGGCAGTCGAAGCGTCGCCCGCAGCCGCCGATGCGTCTCCCGTCCCCGCTCCCGAGCCGGCCGTCCTCACCTGCGATCTCTCGCGCGCTGCGCTGGTCTTCGGCGGCACCGTCACCGCGACGGGCACGCTGACGCCCGCGGCCGAGGCCCAGGAGGTCGTGGTCACGATCGGCGGCGCCGAGGCCGGCCGGGCCTTCACCGACGCGGCCGGCGCGTATGCGCTCACGTTCACGCCGCGGCGCAACGGCAGCGTCGCGGCGAGCCTGGCCGCCGATCCCACCGTCGTCAGCGAGCCGCAGACTCTGGAGGTCAAGCCCAAGGTCAGCGTCTCGCGCGGCGCCCTCATCCCGTTCCTGAAATCCCGGTTCGTCGTCAAGGTGGCTCCCTCGGCCTACGCGGGCGTCGTGACGGTCAAGGTCACGCATCGCGGGGTCGTGGTCGGCCGCTATCGTGCCCGCGTGCGCAGCGGCCGCGCCGTCCTGCAGGTGCCGCTTCGCGGCGTCGACGGCTTCACCCTCAGGTTCACGCTGGCCGCCCGCAACGGTCTGGCCGCGCGCTCGTTCCAGAAGAAGGTCGTGGTCAGAGCGCGCACGTTGGCGGTCGGCTCCACCGGCCTCCATGTGAAGGGCATGCTCACCGGCCTGCGCCGGCTGGCGATCCGCATCCCGGGCATGGGCAGTCGCTTCACCACCCAGGTCAGGGATTCCGTGATGGCTTTCCAGAAGGCCTACCGCCTCCCGCGCACGTACGTCTTCAACACTGCGAACTGGCGCAAGCTGGACCGCGCCAGGATCATCAGACCGCGCTACTCCAGCCCGGCGACGCACATCGAGGTCGACAAGGGCCGGCAGATCCTCATGGTCGTCAAGAACGGCAAGGTGCACGGGCTCATCTGCGTCTCCACCGGCGCCACCGGCAACACGCCGGAGGGGACCTTCCGCATCCGCACGAAGTACCCCTACACGACCTCCGGATTCGGCGGCATCCTGGTGCGCACCATGGGCTTCGTCGGCAACTTCGCCATCCACGGGTACGCACCCGTGCCGCCGTACCCCGCCAGCCATGGCTGTGTGCGCGAGCCGATCTGGGTCTGCGCCTGGGTGTACGGCCAGTCGTGGGTCGGCGAGAGGCTCTACGTCTACCACTGAGGCGGTCACCGCGCGGACGTACGGCGCCGCGCGCGGGACGAGCGCGCCGCACGGGACGCGCCGGGGCGATCAGCGCGCCAGGATCTCCGGCGGCTCCGCCGCCACGCGCTGCAGTACGGCGAGGCCGGCGGCCAGCGTGGTCCCGGCCTCGTCGTCACGAGCGGGAGTGAACGACGCCATCGTGACGGCGGCGAGCGCGAACCGCTCGCGTACGAGGTCGATGGCCTCAAGCAGCTGACCCGCAGAGAGGCCGTGCGGCGAGGGAAACGTGACCCCGGGTGCGGCCGCCGGGTCGAGCACGTCGATATCGACGTGCAGGTGTGCCGACGGCGGCCCGTCCTGCCCCTCGTCGGCCGCCGCGGCGCGTTCTTCGGCCAGCGCGTCGAGCGCGGGCGCGAGCGCCTCGGCCGGTCCCCGGCCACACAGCTCGCGCCCCTTCACCACGCGCACGTCCGACGCCGCGAGCGATGCCTCCTCTTCGCGGTCGAGCTCGCGGCCGCCGGCGTGCAGCACGGTCGCCTCGTCGAGCGCGTTCAAACCGAGCACGCTCCTGATGTGCTCGCGATACGCGCGCCCGCAGAGCATCGCCAGCGGCATGCCGTCGAGGTAGCCGGTCTCGGTGGTGGCCGGAGTGTTGAAGTCGCCGTGTGCATCCAGCCAGACGAGAGCGGTCTCGGCAGCATCGCTGCGCTGCAGCCCGGCGCGCGCGCCGACGGCGGCGTTGCAGTTGCCGGCCACGACCAGCGGCAACGAATCGGCATGGAGCGCCGCCTCGACGGCGGCGGCGAGCGCGTCGTCGACGGCCAGGACCGCCTGAAGCTCGTCGGCGAAGGGCGCTTCGCGCCGCACAGTCACGACTTCGACCTCATGGCCGCGGGCCCGCAGCGCCTCTGCGGCCCCGGCCTTGAGGTACGCGCCGGGGCCGCGCCCGCTGCCGACATCCTCGCGGCCCAGGTCGTAGGGGACGGCGATGAGCGAGATCCGCACGTCGTCCCTCAGTCCGGGGATACCGGCAGTCGCTTCACGAGCGCCAGCATCTCGGCGTCGTCGGCCTCGCCGATGAAGCCGTGACCGCGGTAGAGGTGCAGCGACGGAGCATCCGCGGCCGGGACGAAGGCGATGAGCCGGGCGAGGTGTCGGTCGATGGCCAGCCCTTCCGCCCAGTCGAGGAGCTGGTTGGCCACTCCGCGGGCCTCGAATCCCGGGTTGACGCAGATGCAGCGCACGGCCAGCGCATCCTCGTCGGTCTCGAGAGCGACGAAACCGGCAGGCTCGCTGCCGGCAGCCGCGACGTAGACGTCGGCCCGCTCGATCAGATCCACGACTTCACCTGTGTGATAGCGCTCCGGGTGCCCGGCCCCCTCGGCGAGCGGGTGCAGGGTCTCCTCGGCCAGCAGCACCAGCATCCCACGGTCGTTCCGATCCGCCGCGCGTATCTCACACTTGATGCGTTCCATCATCACCTCCGACGGACGTGGTTTGCAGACTCGTCTCCGAGCTCGCGAGCTCCTCCGCGATTATCTACTGGATGACGGCCGGCCGCACCAGCAGCCACGGAAGGCCGAAGATCGTCCCCGGCGCGCCGCGCTCGAACCGGCGGAACGCGGAGAACGCACACGAAGAGGATCGTCGCGACCGACGCGAGGACGAACAGGTGGAAGTGCTGCATCGCGGCTACGCAGCGGACGAAGAAGGACGTCCCGATCGCATGCTCTTTGGTCTGCTCCACCATGCGGCCTTCCTCCCGCCGTGGGCGAGTGACCTATGCCGGGTACGAGCCCAGGACCTTGAGCCACGGCAGCTTGCAGGCCAGGCACTTGATCGCCTGCGCCACCGGCGGATCCTCGATGCTGCCGTCGACGTCGATGAAGAAGACGTAGTGCCCCAGAGCCTGCTTGGACGGCCGCGACTCCACTTTGCTCATGTTGACGTGTCGGTAGGCGAACTCGCTGAGGATGAGAAGGAGGCTCCCCGGCTCGTCCTTGTCGATTCCGCACACGAGGCTCGTCTTGTACGGCGCGTCGAGATCCTGTGGCGCCGGCTTGCGCGCGACGAAGACGAAGCGCGTGCGGTTGTCTTCGGCGTCCTCGATGTCCTCGGCGGCGATGTGGCACTCGTACATCTCGGCGGCGAGCCGCGTGCCGACGGCCGCCCACGGCCGGTTCACGCGGCTCACGCGGCGTACGGCCTCGGCGGTGGAGTCCGTCGGCTCGTGCTCGACGTTGCCGAGGTTCTCGCGGATGAACTCGCGGCACTGTCCGTAGGCGTGCGGGATGCTGATGACCTTGGTGATCTCGTCGAGGCCGATGGCCGACCTGGTGATCAGCATCTGGTGCACGGGGTGCGTGACCTCGCGCACGATCTGCAGGTCTTCGAAGCCCCAGGCGAGGCTGTCCAGCGTCACCGGCACCGAGCCCTCGAGAGCGTTCTCGATGGCGACGATCCCGAGGGGGACCTCGCCACGCTGGACGGCGCGCAGCACGTCGCGGATCGAGGGGTAGGGAAAGGGGTTCAGGCCGGTCTCGGGCATGTTGGCGAGGAGCGCCTCCTCGGTGAAGGTGCCCTCGGGTCCGAGAAACGCCACCCTGTCGGTGCCCTGTGCCACGCCGGCCACTCCTCTCCATCGGCTGGTTCGCTGATGCTCGCTAGGCTATCAGACCGCGCCGGGCTCGCGGCGCCGCGTGGAAGGGCCACGCGCAAGCATCCTCGCGGGGCGAGAAGATCGGCGGCGTGGGACGCGCGGCGAGGTCCGGTGGCGGGTGCGATGGATGATGCCCGCGCGGCGCGCGGCCCGGACCGCTCGAGCGGTCCGCTGGGGCTCAGTCCCGGGGAGGCCGCCCGGGTGGTGGGTCCCAGGTGAAGTCGTCTGCGTCGCCGGGCGCCGGCTCTTCGGCCGGTGCGGTGGGCTGCGTGCCGGGCGAGCTGCTGGGCTCGACCGCCTCGCGCAGCGCCTCGAAGGCCGCGGCCGCCTCCTCCGGCACCGCCGGTTGGGCGGCTGCGGGCTCGTCGTTCGGAGTCCCCTCGCCGCTCAGTCCCTCGGGCGGCGCGCTCTCGGGCATGGGGGCTCGCGCCGCGCGCGGGCCCTCTTCGCCGGCGCGGAGTGGCCTCGGGACGGCGGCGGCGACGACCTTGACCTCCTCGGGCGAGAGGTCGCGGTCGGCGACGCCCTCCTGGAGGTGCTTGACGTAGATGCGCGCGAAGTCCCTGGCGGCGATCGCGCTGAAGACGACGCCGGAGCGGTACTGGTCGAGCAGCGCGAACGAAGCGCTCTGTTCGCCGCCGGCGTCGCGGAAGGCGTCGTAGCGGATGATGGCGCGATTGGTGAGCGCGTGGTCGAGGTGCCGCTTCTGAGCGTCGAGCTGGTCGGTGAGGATCTCGACGGCCTCGCGCAGGTTACGCACCTGCGCGTCCAGGTCGTTCACGTGCGAGACGATGTCGCGCTCCTCGTGGTGACCGAGGACGACGGTCTGGGCACGGCGCAGGCGCCGCACACGGACCGCGAGCACGGCCACGAGGACGAGCAGCGCCAGAGAGAGGGCGGCGCTCGCCAGCGCCACGTACGGGGCGATGTCACGCAGGGTCTGCATGCGACTAGCCTACTTGAGCTGCAGCACGAGTTTGAACTGGGCGCTGTTGTTGGTCTCCACGCGCTCGCCCGCGACGGGACCGGCGACCACCTTGAGCGTGCACACCTTGCTCAGCGCCTCCTCGGGGATCGCGAACCCGGTGATCGTGACCTGCTGGGTCTTCCCCGCGGCGATGGTGGCGATGGACGCCTCCTTCTTGATCGGGTCCCTCCCAGGCACGGTCAGCGTGGCCGTGACCGGGACGTCGTTCTCGGCGACGCTGCCCTGGTTCTGGATCCGGACGACGAACGCGAGGTCCGGGGACGCCGGGACGTCGGTCGTCTTGCCCTTGACCAGCTTGACGTCGCCCGAGCTGCCCTTGGCGGTCACGCTCTGGAGCGCTACGCCGTGGATGCCGGAGAGCTTGGAGGACTTGCCCACGCTGTCGAGGGCGGTCGCCACGACTGCGGGGTCGAGGGCCTTCCAGGTGAGGTAGTACGTCGAGGTGGGCACGGCCACGTCGCTGACGCCGTCCTCGCTCATGGTGGTGCGCGCCGGCAGGTAGACCAGATCCATGTAGTAGGCGTCCGGGCCGCTGAAGTAGCCGTCGAGGGCGGCGATCTTGGCGGGTCCGACCTTCTTGTTGTCGATGGCGCCGAGCATCGCCGCCTGCAACAGCCGGAAGCCCCTGGCACGGACCTTCATGCCCGTGGCGAAGACCGTCTGCTCGTCCTTGAGGGTGCCTGGTGGTTCGAGTCGTCCGGCGCGCACGGCGATCTCGTTCTGCCGGTCCGCGAGCTGACCCAGCTTGGCGACGAGTTCCTTGCGCGAGAGCTTGGCCGGGTCCTTCATGACCGCGCTCAGCTGCTTGCCCAGGGACTTGGAGTCGCCGATCGCCAGGCCGACGCCCTCGAAGTAGCTGCGGTAGGTGCCCACCTTGCGGTTGTGCTGGCAGCTGCGCGCCCACCAAGCCAGCCCGAAGACGACGATGAAGAGGACGAGCGCGAGGATGATGAGACGCTGGATGCGGGTGCGGCGGCGGTCGGGGCGGCGGCGAGGCGGCGGAGCCGAGGGCGGGCCGCCTGCGTTGGCTGGCGCCCGGCTGGTCTCGTCGTCGAAGAAATCCACGCCGCGGACCCCCCGTTCCTCGAGCGCTTGGTGGGCGAGGGGGGACTTGAACCCCCACGAGCGTGAGCTCACTAGACCCTGAACCTAGCGCGTCTGCCAATTCCGCCACTCGCCCAGCTCTTACAGGGTTCGGATTGTACCATACCGAATACCGAGCAAACGCAGGACGCGAAGCGAGTCCCCATGTCCGTCGCCGCCCAAAGAACCGCTCCCTATTGCGCAGACTGGCGCGACCGCTATGAGCTGGTCGGCCGGATCGGCAGCGGCGGTTTCGCCGAGGTCTACGAGGCCTTCGACGTCACGCTTGACGAGCCCGTGGCCCTCAAGATCGTCGCCGATGGACGCTCGATGAACGCGCGCATCGTCCGTGAGGTCGAGGCGGCCGCGGCGCTCTCCCACCCCAACATCGTCGAGCTGTACGACTGGTTCGCCGACGGCGAGAGCACCGTCCTCGTGTGGGAGCTCGTGCGCGGCGAGTCGCTGGACAAGCTCGACGAGGTGCTCGGAGACGGGGACGTCGTCGCCGTGGGCGTCGAGCTCCTGGAAGCCCTCGCCTACGCCCACAGCCAAGGCATCGTGCACCGCGACGTCAAGCCGCAGAACGTGATGCTGAGCGACGAAGGGCACGTCAAGGTGATGGACTTCGGCATCGCTCACGTCATGGATTCGGACACGCTGACCGGCGACGGTGACGTCATCGGCACCGTCGCCTATATGTCGCCTGAGCAGGCGTCCGGACGCCGCGTCCAGCCGCCCAGCGACGTCTACTCCGCCGGCATGGTCCTGTACGAGTTGCTCGCCGGGGCTCACCCGCTGCGCGGGGACACCCCAGCGGAGACGCTCTCCAACGTGGCAGCGGCGCGGCTGCCGTCGCTCGCCGCGCTGCGGCCAGAGCTGCCCGACGACCTCGCCGCCCTGATCGACGCCGCCTGCGCGGGGCGACCGGCCGACCGTCCCACGGCGGCCGACCTCAGCGAGGCGCTCGATGAGCTGTTGCGCAGCGGCCGCCTGCAGGCCCGGCGTCTCCAGAAGGCGCAGCGGCTCGTCCGGCCGCTCGGCAAGGCCGGGGAGATCGTCGAACGGGCCGGCGGCGCGGCGCTCTCCGCCCTCTCCGCCGGCGTCGTGCTCGGCGCGCTGCCCGCCTACCCGCAGAGCTGGACGATGCCGCTGATCGCGTTCAGCGCCGCCGTCTGGGCGGTCGCGCCGCAGGCGGGACTCGCGTGGCTGCTCGGCATCCTCGCCTTCCCGGTCTTCAACGTCTCTCTCAGTCTGGGCGCCGCCTACCTGGTCTTCGCCGTGGCGCTCTTCCTGCTGACGCGCGTGCGGCCGGTCACTGCCTTGTGGCCGGTGCTCGCCCTCGTGCTCACACCGCTGTACCTGACGCTGCTGGCGCCTGCGGCAGCAGCCCTTCTGGGTCGCGTGCGCGGCCCACTCACTGCCGCCTGGGCCGGCGCCGGGACGGTGGTCTACCTGCTGCTGACGAGGGCGCCGCGCGGCCCCTTCACGCTCGAGCAGCCGCGCTGGCACTTGAGCGAGGGGCTTGCCGCGGCCGGCGATCCATTCACCGCCGCGGGACGCCTGCTCGTCCATCTGCTGGCGACACCGACGCTGCTGCAGGCGGGCCTCTGGGCGGCGCTGGCGGCGGCGCTGGGCTACGCCCTGACGCGCCGCCGCCTCGAGGTGCGCCTGTGGATATGGTCCGTCGTCTTCGCCGTCGCGTTCGCCGTCTACCGCATCGTCCCGGTCGTGGTCTGGGGCTTTCCGGCGAGCCTGTGGCCCCTCGTCTGGAGTGTGGCGCTGCCCGCCGCCGTGATACTCTTGCCGCTGGTCCTGACGACCGGAGAAGCGCCGGAGGAAGGCGACGATGGGGATCTTCAGGAAGGCGAATAACAAGCTCGAGGGACTCGTCGAAGGCGGGTTCGGGCGCGCGTTCAAGTCGAGCGTCCAGCCCGTCGAGCTGGCGCACAAGCTCGCCAAGGAGATGGGCGACCAGAAGACGGTCGGCGTCTCCAACGTGTACGTGCCCAACGAGTTCGACGTCTACCTCGGTAAGGACGACTACGAGCACCTCGTCTCGTTCGAGGACTCGCTCAAGGTCGAGCTCTCCAACTATGTGACGGCCTTCGCGCGGCGCGAGGGCTGGACCCTCGTCGCGCCGCCGCGCATCGACCTGCACTGCGACGAGGACCTTCGTGTCGGCGAGTTCGGCATCGCCACGCGTACGGTGAGCGAGCCCGATGAGGCGCCGGTGGCCGCCGCCCTCGCTCCGCCGGCCGCCTCCGTCGCCCCCGGCCCGGGGATCGAGCAGACGGTGCTGTATCAGGGGCCTGTCGCGGCCGCCGCGCCGGTCGCCGCGCCTGCCCGCACCTCCTCCGCGCGCGCCGTTCTGCGCGGCCGCGAGGGCGATTACACCCTGAGCGAGGCGGTCACGGTCATCGGCCGCAGCCGCCGCTGCGGCATCGTCCTCACCGACCCCAACGTCTCGCGCCAGCACGCCGAGATCCGCCGTCAGGACGACGGCTTCATGCTGCTGGACCTCGGCTCCACCAACGGCACCCGCGTCAACCGGCGCGACGTCAAACAGGTCGTGCTGCAGCACGGCGACCGCATCGAGTTCGGCACCACGGAGTTTCTGTTCGAGAGGCAGCCCTGACCGGGCGGCCCCGGTGACCACGGCGCCGGCCGCCCCCGCGGGCGCGCGGCGCGGGAGAGTCCCATGATCGACATCGTCCTGCTCGTCCTGAAGATCGGCATCCTCGTCCTGCTCTACCTGTTCATCTGGCAGGTCGTGAAGACGGCCGTGCAGAACGTGCGCGGCGGCGGCGCGGCCGCACCCGCCGCGGCGGCCCCGGATGTGGTGTTGCCGGCCGGCGACCGGCTCTCGCCCGTGTTCACGCCGGCCGAGCGTGAGCAGCGCCGCGAGGATCGCCACGTCGAGCGCACCATGGACGGCCAGAAGATGGACTTCTCGGCGCACATCAATCCGCGGCTCATCGTGGAGGAGAGCCCGATCATCCCCGTCGGCGTCATCTTCCCACTCGAGGGGTGGATCAACGTCGGCCGCGCCGCGACCAGCGACATCGTGCTCGACGAGCAGTTCGTCTCGACCACCCACGCCCGCCTCGTGCCTCGCGGCCAGTTCTTCTATGTGGAGGATCTCGGGAGCACCAACGGGACCTTCGTCAACGAGAAGCAGGTGAAGGGGGAGGCGCAGCTCAAGCTGGACAGCCGGCTGCGCATCGGCGAGACGACCTTCCGCTACGAGGAGTGAGCGCCGGGTGACGCTCGTCGCCAGACACGGCGCTCTCTCAGATATCGGGCTGCACCGCAGCACCAACGAGGACGCCTTCGTGGTGCAGCCGCCCCTGTACGTCGTCTGCGACGGCATGGGCGGCGCCAACGCAGGGGAGGTGGCGAGCGGCCTTGCCGCACAGACGCTCGCCGCCGAGGTCACCGCCGGCAGGCCGCTGCTCGAGGCGGCGGAGGCCGCCAACGCGGCCGTGTTCCAGCGCGCTTCGGAGAACGCCGAGCAGATGGGCATGGGCACGACGCTGACGGCGTTCCTGCTGGACGACCGGACGGCGCGCTTCGTCCACATCGGCGACAGCCGCGCCTATCTGCTGCGCGACGGAGCACTCGAGCAGGTGAGCGACGACCACTCCCTCGTCGGTGAGATGGTCCGCGACGGCCGCCTCACCGTGGAGGAGGCGGCGGTGCATCCGCACCGCAGCATCCTCAGCCGCGCGCTCGGCACGGAGGCGCGCGCGAAGATCGATGAGTTCACCGTCGACCTCCTGCCCGGCGACGTCCTGCTGCTGTGCAGCGACGGGCTGAGCGGTCCGGTCGCGGACGACGCTCTGCTCCTGGCGCTCACGCGCAGCGATCCGCAGGCGGCCGCCGAGCGCCTGATCCTGGAGGCTCGGCGGCAGGGCGGACCGGACAACATCACCGCCGTCGTCGTGCGCGTCGACGAGGCCGTCGCCGCCGCCGACGAGGAGGTCACGCTCGTTCAGGACGCCGACGCCGACGACGACACGGCCGAGCTCCCGTTCGTCGTCGTCGTGGACGAGGCGGACGCGTCGGCGTCCGTCGCCGACGCCGCCGACGCCCTGGCCGTCACGGCGGCTGCGCTGCACGCGGAGCAGCCCGGAGACCCCGCGGTCGCCGCGGTCGCCGACGCGACCCGCCGCCGCAGGCGCTCGCTGCGCCGTCTCGGCGTGATCGCCGCCTTCCTCGCGCTGCTCGCCGTCGTCTGTGCAACCGGGGCCTTCTTCCTCAGCACCCTGTTCTTCATCGGCGTCGACGACGGCCGTCTCGCGATCTACAGCGGTGTGCCGGCAGAGATCGGACCGATCCCGCTGCACGCCGTGTACCGGCGCAGCGTCGTCACCTATGATTCGCTGTCGCCGACGGCGCGCACGCTCGTGGACGAGCAGGAGCTCCGCGACAGATCGAGCGTCTTCCATGTGTCCGATCAGCTCGGGATGTGGCCGTGAACCGGCGCAACCTGGAGCTCGTGTTCCTCGTGCTGGCCGGCGCGGTCAGCACGATGGCGTACGTCTCTGTCTACGCCGGACGCTTTCGCGAGATCAACAGGGTCTCGATCATCTACGGGGTCATCTTCGTCGCGATCTTCCTCTTGCTGCACGTGCTCGAGCGCCTGTTCCTGCCGCAGGCCGACCCGTTCCTGCTGCCTGTCACCGCCCTGCTGGCGGCCATCGGCCTCACCGAGATCTTCCGCATCAAGCCGTCACTGGCGCTCGCCCAGGGTCAATGGCTGCTGGTCGGCGCGGCGCTGTTCGTCCTCACCGTGCTGATCGTCCGCGACCACATCAAACTCGACCGGTACCGCTATCTCATCGGCGCCGTGGGGCTGGCTTTGCTCGTTCTCACCATCGTGCTGGGCACGACGGTCAACGGCGCCAAGCTCTGGATCCACGCCTTCGGCTTCAGTATCCAGCCATCGGAGTTCGCCAAGCTCGCCATCGTGGTCTTCCTGGCGGGCTATCTCGACGACAAGAAGGTCATGCTCTCGGTGCCGCAGCGGCACGTGCTCGGCGTGCCCTTGCCCGCCTTCAAGTACTTCGGGCCGCTGCTCGTCATGTGGGTGCTGTCGCTGGCCATGCTGGTCTTCATGAAGGACTTCGGCATGGCCCTGCTCTTCATGTCCATCTTCGTGGGGCTCATGTACATGGCCACGGCGCGGATCGTCTACGTCGTCGTGGGCGCCGGCCTCTTCGCGGCGGCCGGCGCCATCGCCCTTGCCGTCGTCCCGCACGTGCAGGACCGCTTCACCGTCTGGCTGGACCCGTGGCCACACGCGGCGGCGACCGGCTACCAGCTGCTGCAGTCGCTGTTCACCATCGCCGACGGGGGCGTCCTCGGGGCCGGGTTCGGCCGTGGGTACCTGCTGTACCCCAACCGCCAGCCCGTCGTCCCCGACCTGCAGACCGACTTCATCTTCACCGCGATCGCCAACGAGATGGGCCTTCTCGGCGCCGCCGGCATCGTCCTCCTGTACGTGCTGTTCGTGTGGCGCGGCTTTCGCATTTCCGTCTACGCGCCTGACGGCTTCTCCAAGCTTATGGCCGCCGGGCTCGCGACGGCGTTCGCGCTCCAGACGTTCATCATCATCGGCGGCGTGACGCGCCTCATCCCGCTCACCGGCATCACGCTTCCGTTCGTCAGCTACGGCGGCAGCTCGATCACCGCGAACCTCGTGCTGGTGGCGCTCCTGCTGATGGTGTCCAACCGCTCCAACATCATCCGCGGCGGCAGCGAGTTGGAGCGCCGGCGTCTGGCGGAGAGGGGGTAGCGCGTGAACAAGGCCATCTCCAAGGTGTTCATCGTCACCGTCGCGCTTTTCGTCGCGCTCATCGTCAATCTCACCTGGATCATGACGGTCCGCGCCGATTGGTTCCAGCACCACCCGGACAACAAGCGAAGCATCGCCAAGGAGATGAAGATCAAGCGCGGCGACATCCTGGGGTATGACGGCACGGTGGTTGCGGGCACGGAGCGGCGCTCCGGCTACTACTACCGCGACTATCCCAGCGGCACGTTCGCGCCGCAGCTTCTCGGCTACGACTCCGTCCGCTACGGGCGCAGCGGCGTCGAGTCTCAGCTCAACGATGAGCTCACCGGCCAGGCCGCCGACCTGGGCGTGCAGTCGTGGGTCGACAGGCTGCTTGGCCGCCGGCCAAAAGGTGCGGACGTCAAGCTCACGCTGGTGCCGGCGGTGCAGAAGACCGCCCAACGGGAGCTGAAGGGGCAGAAGGGCGCGATCGTCGCGCTCGACCCGAAGACGGGCGCGCTCATCGCCTCGGCCTCCGCGCCGACCTACGACCCCGCCCACCTCGAGACCCAGTGGCCGCGCCTCAGCGCCGACTCGACGGCGCCGCTCCTCAACCGGCCGACCCAGGGCCTCTACGTCCCCGGCTCGGCCTTCAAGGTCGTCACCGCCTCTGCCGGGCTCGACGTAGGCAAGGTCACCCCCGAGACCGAGTTCGTCGACACCGGCACGTACGTCGTGTTCGGCGGCAAGGTCACCAACTACGGCGGCGCGGTCTACGGCCCCAACGACTTCACGACTGCGCTCACCCTCTCGATCAACACGACCTTCGCCAAGGTCGGCAATCTGCTCGGGCGCAAGCGGCTCATCGCCGGTATGGAGCGATACGGCTTCTACCAGACGCCGCCGCTGCCGTTGCCGGACGGCGAGGTCGTGCCCAGTGGTCGCTACGGAAAGAAGGGCCTGCTCTCGCCGGACGCCTTCATGGACCCGCTGGACGTAGCGTGGGCGGGGTGCGGACAGGAGAGGGTGCTGGCCACGCCCTTGCAGATGGCGCTGATCGCCGGCGGTGTGGCCAACGGCGGGCGCGTCATGAAGCCGTACTACCTGGAGGAGATCGTCAGCTCCGCCGGCGAGGTCGTGAGCACGGCGCAGCCGGAGCAGTGGCTTGCGGCGATGAAGGCGCAGACCGCGATGGAGCTCAACCTGATGATGCAGCGGGTGGTGAACTCCGGCACCGGCACGGCCGCCGCCCTCGAGGGCATCCAGGTGGCCGGCAAGACCGGCACCGCCGAGAAGGGTGACGGCACCAACCTCGCCTGGTTCATCGGCTTCGCCCCGGCGGACGACCCGCAGGTGGCGGTCGCCGTCGTCATCGAGGACACTCAGTCGACAGGCGGCGAGGCGGCGGCGCCGCTCGCCGCCGCCGTGATCAAGAGCGCGCTGGCGCAACCTGCCCTGCCCTAGCGGGCAGGGACCGTGCGCCCGTGGTCGTATGCATGAGGACGAGGGAGAGGGGAAAGCGGACGTGAGTGACGTGTTCCAGCCAGAGCAGCTGGTCGGCGGCCGGTACCGCGTCGTGCGCAAGCTCGGCGGCGGCGGCATGGCCGACGTCTACCTGTGCGAGGACCTCACGCTCGGCCGGCACGTCGCCGTCAAGGTCCTCCTTCAGCGCTATCTCGACGATGCGAACTTCGTGGAGCGTTTCCGCCGCGAGGCCAAGGCCGCGGCCGGGCTCAACCAGCAGAACCTCGTGAGCATCTACGACTGGGGAGAAGTCGACGGCACGTACTACATCGTCATGGAGTACGTGGAGGGCGAGACGCTCAAGGACCTCATCCGCCGGCGCGGCCAGCTGAGCGGCAACGAGGCCGTCGCCGTCGGGTTGCAGCTCCTCGCCGCGGTCGAGTTCGCCCACCGCAGCGGCATCGTGCACCGCGACATCAAACCGCAGAACGTGATGCTCGACCGCGACGGCACCGTCAAGGTGATGGACTTCGGCATCGCGCGCGCCGGCGACTCGGGGATGACTGAGGTCGGCTCGATCCTCGGCACCGCCCAGTACCTCGCTCCGGAGCAAGCCAAGGGCTACCCGGTCGACGAGCGATCGGATCTGTACTCGGTCGGCGTGGTGCTCTACGAGATGCTCACCGGCACCGTGCCCTTCAAGGGCGACAGCGCCGTCACCGTCGCTCTCAAGCACGTCAACGAGGTTCCGGCGGAGCCGGCGGAGCTCGTCCCCGGCCTGCCGTACGCCCTCAATCAGATCGTCCTCAAGGCCATGGCAAAGGACCCGTTCGACCGCTATCAGACGGCGGCGGAGTTCGCCCGCGACCTGCGCGCCGCCAGGGAGGGCGGCCCGGTGCAGGCGGCAGCCTTCGACACCGGCGGCGAGCGCACGCGGGTGATGGGCGCCGCCATGGCGGCCGGGACGACCTCGGTGCTCGACCAGCCCATGCCGCCAAGGCGCAAGCGCTCCCGGTGGCCGCTGATCCTCGTCATCGCCCTGCTCCTGGTCGTTGCCGCGGTGGCCATCGCCCTGTGGTGGTCGATGAGCGGCAACAAGGTGATCGTGCCCAGCGTGGTCGGCCAGAGCAGAGCCGCGGCGGTGAGGACGCTGGAGAAGGCGGGCTTCAAGGCGGGCATCGAGGCGGAGTACTCCGACCGTGTGGCCGAAGGATTCGTGAGCCGTCAAGCGCCCACCGCCGGCACCAACCTGCGGGAGGGCGCCACCGTCGACATCTGGGTGAGCAAGGGGAGCGAGACGGTGACGCTGGCCGATCTCAGGGGTCGGACGGCCGCGGAAGTCGATGACTGGCTCTCCGAGAACGACCTGCAGGGCGTCCAGAAGAAGGGCAAGAACGCCTCGGTCGGCGAGGGCGAGGTCTTCAGGCAGGACCCGTCCGCGGGCACCGATGTCAAGCGCGGCGACACCGTCACGTACTGGGTGAGCACCGGCGTCCCGCAGGCGACCGTGCCGGACATCGCCAATCTGACGCAGGCCGATGCGGAACTGAAGCTCGCGGACGCCGGCCTCGTGGCCGGTACCATCGGGACGGATACCAGCGCGACGGTGCCGGCAGGCCTGGTCATCAGCCAGGACCCGCCGGCCGGCAAGAAGGTCGACAAGGGCTCCGCGGTGAGCTTCGTGGTCTCCAGCGGCCCACCGGCGCCGACCCCGAGCCCCAGCCCCTCCGGTGTCGAGGTGCCCAACGTCTACGGCATGGACTCGACGGCGGCGGCGGCGCAGGTGAGCGCTGCCGGGCTGACCGTCGCCTTCCGCCAGAAGAACGGGACGGGGCAGGAGCCCGGTACCGTGGTGAAGCTGAAACCAGACGCAGGGACGGTGGTCCCGGAGGGGTCGACGGTGCTGCTCACCATCGCGTCGTAGCGCAGTCGCTTCAGGATCGCGAGGGCGCCGGGCATCGGCACGCCGCCGGACGCGGGATCGATGCCATATCGTCCGAAAGAAGCGAAGGGGGCGGGAGCCGAACGGCTCCCGCCCCCTTTCGTCGCCATCAGGCCGCTGTGAGCGGCCGGTCTGCGCGGCTGCTCAGACCCAGCCCTGGGACTGGAGCCACGGGAAGATGAAGTACAGGATGAAGGCGAACGACGCGATCCACAGCATCCAGCTCACCTCGCGAGCCTTGCCCTGCACCACGCGGATCAGCGTGTAGGCGATGAAGCCGGCGCCGATGCCGTTGGTGATGCTGTAGGTGAGCGGCATGATGGTGATGATCAGCACGGCGGGCAGGCCGAACGCCAGATTGCCGAAGTCGATGCCGGCCCTCGGCTCCTTGGTGACGTGCTCGGCCTCGCTCTCGGCCTTGGTGAGGGTGGCCATCATGAGGTACCCGACGATCACGAGCGCGGCCGCCGTCGCCTGACCCGGCACGATGCCGAAGATCGGCGAGAAGAACATCGCGACCAGGAACAGGACACCCACGATGATCGCGACCCACCCTGTGCGGCCGCCGTGCGCCACGCCGGCGCCGGACTCGATGTAGGTGGTGGCCGACGAGGCGCTCACGGCGCCGCCGGCGATGGCGGCCACGGAGTCGACCATGAGCGGGCGATTGACCTGCGGCAGGTCGCCCTTCTTGTCGAGGTAGCCGGCCTGGCCGCCCACGCCGACCAGCGTACCCATGGTGTCGAAGAAGTCGCTCAGCATCAGGCTGAAGATCCACAAGACGGCGGCGGTGATGCCCATCTTGCTGATGGCGCCGAAGTCGAAGGCGCCGATGAGGCTGAAGTCGGGAGCGGCGACGACGTCGGTCGGGAGGATGGCCTGACCGGGCAGGAAGCCCGCCGTCTTGCCCCAGGCGTAGTTCATGACGATCGCGAAGACGGTCGCGAACACGATGCCGAGCAGGATCGCGGCACGCCAGCGCAGCGCCAGCATGATGATGGTGGAGACGAGAGCGACCACGGTGACCGCGAGCGGCACCATAGGTACGTTGCCGAGTTCGACGAGGCCCACCGGCGTGCCCCCGTTGACGTTGATGAGGCCGCCGTCGACGAGGCCGATGAAGAGGATGAAGAATCCGATACCGACGACGATCGCCTTCTTGAGTTCCAGGGGGATCGCCTTGAAGATCGCCTCGCGGAACCCGGTGATGACGAGCACCGTGATGGCGACGCCCTCGAGCACGACGAGGCCCATGGCGTTGGCCATGGTGAGGTCCTGGCCCAGCACGAGGCTGAAGGCGACGACGGCGTTGAGCCCCATGCCGGGAGCGATGGCGAAGGCGCGGTTGGTCACGAGACCCATCAGGATCGTCATGACGCCGGCCACGAGACACGTCGACGTGAGCGCGGCGGCGAAGGGCAGACCCTTGGGATCGCCGCCCAGACCGAGGATGCTCGGGTTCACGAAGATGATGTAGGCCATGACCATGAAGGTCGTGAGCCCGGCGAGCGTGTCGCGCTTGACCGACGTGTCCCACTTCTTGAACTTGAAGAACCGCTCCAGCATGTTGCCCGAGTCGGCTTCTACCGCTTCCATTGAGACCTCGTCCTCCTTCGGGGTCGGTGAAGTTGACCGCGAGACTATATCTCACGGAGAGGCTACGAACGCCATCGTTGTGGCGGCCGGTGGAGCGCGCTCCGGAGCACGGCCGCCTGCGTCCTCACGGCGGGTCGATTGACGGTCGCGCGCCGGTGTGAGTATCCTCGCCGGACCACCCGTTCGGGAAAGGATGTGCCCCCCTCATGGACGAGATCCCCGGATCGCTGGTGCTCTCCGATCTCGACGGCATGAAGGTCCTCGACGCCGGCGATGTCGAGGTCGGCGAGCTCGTCGACGTCGTCGCGAACACCGCCGTGGATCCTCCGGTCGTCACGGCCTTCTTCATCGAGCGCGGCGAGGGACAGCTCGCCGCCTCCTGGGGGCAGGTGTCCGAGATCGACGTCGACGGCGAGCGACTGCAGCTCGGCGTTCCGCTGGACGCCGTCAAGGCCGCCTCGCTGCGGCCGGACGAGCTCTCACTCGTGGACGCGCTCCTCGACAACCAGGTGCTGGACATGCGCCGGCGCGCGTTCGTGCGCGTCCAGGACGTCGTGCTCGAGACGGCCGAGGAGCACCTCGTGGTCGCCGGGGTCGACGCCAGCTCGGCCGCCCTGGCGCGGCGCTTCGGGCTCGGCTTCATCTCTCGCCGCCTGCCGAAGAAGAGCGGCGACTTCGTCCCCTGGAGCGACGTCAACCTCATAGCCCTGCGCCTTTCCCGGCTCAACTTCGTGGAGGCCTTCGGCGAACTCGCGGAACTCCATCCGGCCGATATCGCGGACATCATCGGCCAGGTCGGCCCGCGTGAGCGGGCGGCGGTGCTCGCCGCTCTCAACGCGGGTCTCGCCGCCGACACGCTCCAGGAGATGGAAGAAGACCTGCGCAGCGCCGCCCTCCAGGAGATGCCGCTGGCCCGCGCCGCCCAGGTGCTCGAGTGCATCGAAGCCGACGAAGCCGCAGATATCGTCAGCGAGCTTCCGGACTCGCTGGCGCAGGAGCTCCTCGGGCTCCTGCCGGACAAGCGCGAGCAAGACCTGCGCCGGCTCGCCAGCCACCCGGAGCACACCGCCGGCTCCCTCATGACGACCGACTTCGTCATGCTCCCGCGCAAGGCGACGGCCGGCAAGGCGTTGGACTGGATCCGCCGTGAGCGTCCCGAGCAGCACATGATGACGTACCTCTACGTCGTCGATGCGGAGGAGCGGCTCTGCGGCGTCGTCAGCCTCCGCGACCTCGTGCTCGCCGCGCCCGACGATCAGATGGCGACGTTCATGGAAGACGACCTCGTGCAGGTCACGGCGGATGTGGACGAAGAGGAAGTCGGGCGCGTCATGACCAAGTACGACCTGCTTGCGCTGCCGGTCGTGGACGACGACCGGCGCCTGCTCGGCGTCGTGACGCTCGACGACGCCCTCGAGGCCGTCGTCCCCGACGACTGGAAGCAGCGGCTCCCGCGGCTGTATCGCTAGAGGGGCGGACGCCGCGCCGGGATGCTTGCGCGGCGCGGGATCAGACGGGTGCCGTGCCCGCGGGAGCCTCGAGGCGTTCCCAGGCCATGCTGCGACGCGGCGCCTCGACGAGCGCGGCCAGGTCGAGGCGGAAGCGCGCGACCTCGCCCTTCTCCTGCACGCGCCGGAACCCGCCGCCCTCCAGGACATCCGGGTTGAACAGGTTGAGGTCGCTCAGGTACCCGCGAAAGGCGTCGTCGTCACGGATGTGGCGCAGGCCGAAGGCCTCGAGCGCTGCGACTCTCCGGTGCTTGAGGGCGGCTTCGACCTCCTGCAGCAGGAAGCGGAAGCCGTGCAGGAACTCCTCATCGTAGAAGTAGGCGCAGGTGAGGAGATAGGCGTCGGCCGACGGGGGGCCGGCCGGAAGGTAGCGCGCTCGGGGCATCAGGCGCGGCGCAGCGGCGTGCATCCAGCCGATCACCGCGTCGCCGTCGAGCAGCGCCCGGCCGAAGAGGCCGGCCTCGCCCTCTGCCTCGCGCTCCCATTCGCCGCGCACGCCCGGACCGGCCTGGACGCCCGGGCGGGTCAGCCACCACGAGCAGGCGGAACAGCAAGGCCCCAGGAGATCCCTGCTCGCCGCGTTCAGATCGATCGCTCTCACTTGGGCGGGTCGGCGATGTCGTCGATATGCACCTCGACCCGCGTGATCGGATTGCCTGTGGTGCGCGCGAGGTAGGTGGCGCCGGCGCGGGCCGCCGCTTCGCCGACGGCGACGAGATTGGCGCCGGCGCGGGCGACGAGGTGGATCTCCAGCAGCAGCCCGTCCTCGTCGGTGTCCAGCCGGACCGGGCCGTGCCGCTCGAGGCGGACGCGCTCGCCCAGCGTCTGCAAGGGGTTGCGGTAGAGGTCGGAGATCCCCGGCAGTTCCTTGACGGCGTCCCAGACGGCGCTGGTGACGACGTCGGGGGAGATGCTCGGTCCTTGTCTCTGGTCCACGGTGCGGCCCTCCCGTCGCTGTGGCGGGAGTATACCGCCGCCGCGCGTCCGGCGGCAGCGGCGCTGGCTGTTTGCCACTGTGCGCGAGGCTCCCCTATACTCCTGCCACGGGGGGAGCTGTCGCTCGCCCCGTTCTGAGACGCCACGTGACCGACACCGACCGCGACATCACGATCTACCGAGCCGACTGGGTCCTCCCGGTCACGGCTCCCGTGCTGCCCGACGGCGCCGTCGCGGTGGCCGGCGAGCGCATCACGGCGGTGGGGCCGGCGCCACGCCTGATCGCGGACCATCCGGGCGCGACGCTCATCGATGTGGGCCGGTCGATCATCATGCCCGGCTTCGTCAACTGCCACAGCCACCTCGAGTACACGTCGTTCCGCGGCATCCTCGACGACTCCGAGTTCGGCGACTGGATCATCAGCCTGGTCGACGTCAAGGCGTCGCTCACGCCGGAGGAGTACGTCGTCAGCGCCCGGCTCGGGGCGTTGGAGGCCGTAGCCTCCGGCAATACCACGATCGCCGACACCAGCTACGGCGCCTCGACCCTGGAGGCCGCGGGGTCGGTGGGCCTTCGTGGCCGTGTCTATCTCGAGATCTTCGGGGTCGACGACTCGCGCTTCGATGAGACCATGGCAGCCGTCCAGCTGCGGCTCTCCGAGGCGCAGGCCGCCGCCCCCGAACTGCTCGACGTGGGTCTTGCGCCGCACGCGCCCTACACCGTCTCGAGCAGGGTCTATCAGGCGGTCTCGGCCCTTGCGCGAGAGCAGGGCCTCAAGGTGATGAGTCACGTCGCCGAGAGCAAGGACGAGCTCACCTACATCCGTTCCGGATCGGGCAAGTTCGCTCACGACTACCGCGAGAAGATGGGCTGGGAGCGCATGCTCGTCCAGCCCTACGGCGTCACCCCCATCAAGTACCTGCAGCAGTGGAACGTCTTCGACCGCGACTTCCTCGCGGTGCACTGCGTGAACCTCACGCGCGATGACATCCACATCCTGAGGGACACGGGGGTGGCGGTGGCACACTGCCCCAAGAGCAACGCCAAGCTCGGTTGCGGCGTCGCGCCGCTGGCCGACCTGCTGCACCAGGGTGTGCGCGTCGGTCTCGGCACCGACAGCCCGGCGTCGAGCAACATCATGGACATGTTCGACGAGATGCGCACCATGTTGTTCCTGCACCGCGCCGTCGAGCGCGACGTGAGCGTCCTCGACGCACAGAGGTGCGTGCGCATCGCCACGCTCGGAGGTGCCGAGGCCCTGGGCATGGAGGCCGACGTCGGCAGCCTCGAGGTGGGCAAGTGCGCCGACCTCATCGCCGTCGACGTCTCGCGCTCGCACTTCGCGCCGATCGCCGACCCCTACTCGGCGCTCGTCTACGGCGCCAACCAGGACGACATCACGCTCACGGTGGTGGGCGGCCGCCAGCTGTATCGGGACCGTGTCCACGTCGGCGTCGACGCCGAGGACGTCCGGGCCGCCGCCATCCGCATCCGCGAAAAGCTTCAGGACCGTGTGCGCACCGGCGCTGTGGAGGTCGGCGGCGCCGAGTCCGGCTGGTGGCACACGCCCGCTCACCGAGAGGAGACGGCCTAAGTGTTGCTCGATCGCCGCAAGGTCAAGTTCTGGCAGAGGATCGTGTTCGGCGGGATGGCCTTTCTCATGGCCGCCTTCCTCGTCGTCGGCTATTCGGGGGTGCTCGAGGGCTGCAACCTCTTCAACAGTGCCGAGGAATCGGCCGTCGAGCAGATCGATCAGCAGATCGCCAAGTCCGACGCGGCCGTCAAGGCCGATCCCAAGGACCCGACCGCATGGATCAGTCTGGGCAGCGACTATCTGGAGCGCGCCAATGTGCAGCCCCAGGGGTCAGAGGCGCAGACCGCCGACTGGAACGAGGCGGCGGCCGCGTACGCCCGCGCGGACAAGCTGCTCTCCAAGCAGAAGGGCCAGGCCGTCAAGCGGCAGCGGCTCGACGTGCTCGAGCAGCTTGCGAGCGTGCACCTGTTCCTGCAGGACTACCAGTCCGCCACCACCGTGTACGGCGAGATCACCGGGCTGCGCCCCAAGGACGCGCAGTCGTATTTCGAGATGGCGAGCGTCGCGATCAACGCCGGCGACACCAGCGCTGCGCTGCTGGCGTTCACCAAGTTCCTCGAACTCGATCCGCAGTCCCCGGACGCGCCGGCGGTCAAGGACTGGATCGAGCAGAACGCGCCTTCTCCGGCGCCGACCGGGGGCTCCGGGCAATGAGCGACCTGTTTAGCGTCTCCAGCGAACGTCAAGATGACGATCTCGGAGTGATCAGCCTCAGCGGTGAGGTCGACATCTTCACCGCGCCGCAGTTCAAGGAGTCCCTGGTCGCGCTGCTGGATTCCGGCGTGCGGCGTCTCCTGGTGGACCTCAGCGGAGTCACGTTCATCGACTCGACGGCGCTCGGCGTCCTCATCGGCGGCGTGCGCCGCGTGAACGGCTTCGGCGGGACGATGGCCATCGTCGTCGCCACCCGGCCCGTCGAACGGGTGCTCAGCGTGACCGGCCTCGACCGCGTTCTCTCGATGTACCCCACGCGTGCCGACGCGCTCGACGCGCTCGCCTGACCGGCCCTCCGTCTCACCGTCATCTCGACGACGAGGTCTGCCCGGTGGTATTAACTCCCGCAGTCCTCATCCACCCTCTCGCGTCTCCATGAGGTACCCGTGAAGCTCATCGTCACAGAGAAGGACTCAGCCGCCAGGAAGATCGCGGAGATCCTCGGCGACACGGTGATTGTCGAAGAGCACGGCCGCGGTCGTCAGAAGGTCAAGTCCTACCACTTCATCCTGGACGGCGAGGACGCCGTCGCCATCGGGCTGCGCGGCCACGTCATGGAGACCGTGTTTCCCAACACCTACAGGCGCTGGAGCCTCAAATACCTCGGCGACATGATCGAGCGGCCCGACCTCGCGTGGGTGGTCGACGGCGCCGCCGCCGGCACCCTCGCGGCGCTGCGCACCGTAGCCAAGGGCGCCACCGCGGTGGTGATCGCCACCGACTACGACCGCGAGGGCGAGCTCATCGGCCACGAGGCGCTCGAGATCCTTCGTGGCGATGCCCTCAAGCACAACCCCGGCGACAAGCCCGAGAAGAAGAAGCGCAAGGCGGTCGCCAAGGATGGCGCGGAGGCCCGGGCGAAGGCCGCGCCGGTGCCCGATGCGACCCCGGGCGACCCGCACGTCAAGCCGATGCTGCCGCCGGCCATCGTCGACCGGCACATCCGCGTGCGCTACTCCGCGCTGACGCCGGAAGAGGTCCGGGCGGCGTTCGCCAAGCCCTCCACGGTCGATTTCAACCTCGCGGAGGCGGCGCACTCCCGCCAGGACATCGATCTCATCTGGGGAGCCGTCCTCACGCGCTTCATGTCGCTGGCCTCGTACCGGTATGGCTCGGACTACCTGTCGGTCGGCCGCGTCCAATCACCGACTCTCCGGCTCGTGGTCGACCGTGAGCTGGAGCGCCGCGCATTCGTACCGGTACCCTACTGGGAGATCAAGGCGACGCTCGTGCGCGACGGCGACCCCTTCGAGGTGGCGCACGCCAGGGGCCGCTTCGACGCGCTCGAGGCCATGGAGACCGCGCTGGAGCGCGCCCGGTGCGAGACCGCGGAGGTCACGACCTACAAGGCGGAGCCGCGCAAGGACAAGCCCCCGGTGCCGTTCAACACGACGGCGCTCATGAGCGCCGCGTCCGGCGCCGGCATGACGCCGGCCCGCGCCATGCGCGCCGCCGAGTCACTGTACCTGGATGGCCTCATCAGCTACCCGCGCACCGACAACACGGTCTACCCGCCGTCGCTCGACCTGCGCGGCAGTCTGCAGGAGCTCTCCCGGTGGCAGCCGGTGGCCGCGACCGCCGCGCGACTCGCGGCGCAGGACAAGCTCACCCCGTCACGTGGCAAGAAGCGCACCACCGACCACCCGCCGATCTACCCGGTCGGGGCGCCGGCCAGGGAGCTGAGCGGCGACCAGGCAAAGGTCTACGACTTCGTCGCGCGCCGCTTCCTCGCTACGCTGTTGCCGGCCGCCGTCATCGAGCGCCAGCGCGTCGACATCCGCCTCGGCGAGGAGCTCTTCCTCGCCTACGGCGCACGCGTCGCCTCGCTCGGCTACCTCGAGGTGTACGAGAAGTACGCGGCCAGGCGCGACCGGCCGTTGCCCCCGCTGCAGCCGGGCGACGAGCTCAAGGTCATCGACCTGCGCTCGGAGTCCAAGGAGACGCAGCCGCCGGGCCGCTACGGCCAGGGGAGGCTGCTCGAGAAGATGGAGGAGCTCGGTCTCGGCACCAAGGCGACCCGGGCCGACATCATCCAGCACCTCTACGACCGCAACTACGTGCGCGACAACCCGGTCGAGCCCACCGAGCTCGGGGTGGCGCTGATCGCCGCCTTCGATGCGGCCATGGAGCAAGCGCCGGTCGACATCTCTTCGAGCGCGATGACGGCGACGCTCGAGCGCCAGATGGACCGCATCAGCGAGGGCGAGCTCCGCCGCGACGAGGTGGTCGAGGAGAGCCAGCAGATGCTGGAGCAGGCGTGGAAGCTGCTCGACGGCCACGTCGCCGACATCCGCGACCGTATCAAGAGCGGCGTGCGCGAGGACCTCACGCTGGGCGGGTGCAAGAACTGCGGCGGGCAGCTGCGCGTGCTGCGCGGCAGGACGGGCAAGCGTTTCGCCGCCTGCGTGGGCAAGGAGGGCGAGGAGCCGGCGCCGCCGGCCGCCGAGGGCGAGCGTCCGCGGCGCGGCTGCGGCCAGACGTTTCCGCTGCCGCAGCGCGGCACGATCGTGCCGACCGGCAAGGTCTGCGCCGAGTGCGGCTGGCCCGAGATCAAGGTCACCGGCGGCGGCGGTCGCGGGCGCCCGTGGGTGCTCTGCATCGACATCGACTGCCCGAGCAAAGAGAAGTATCGGGCGCGGAAGAAGGCCGGCTGAGCGGCGGCGCCGCGAGCCGGCCCAGGAGTGACATGATTCAGCGACGCAGTGGACTCAACGAGGGGGACGGCAAAGCAGCACCCCTCACTGAGCGGCGCGGCGTCCTCATCACCCTGGAGGGTTGCGATGGGTGCGGCAAGAGCACCCAGGCGGCCCTGCTCTGCGAGCGCCTGACCGCGTGCGGTCTCCCCGTGGGCCCCGCGTCCACACCGGGTATCGTCGTGCGCGAACCCGGCGCCACGCCGGCGGGCGAGTCCATCCGCGACCTCCTTCTTCACGGCCCGTCGACTCTCGCCCCCTGGACCGAGACGTTGCTGTACGCGGCGGCGCGCGCCGAGCTCGTCGACACGGTGCTGCTGCCCGAGCTCGCCGCCGGCCGTGTGCTCGTCCTCGACAGGTTCGTCGACTCTTCGCTCGCCTACCAGGGTTTTGCGCGCCGTCTCGGCATCGAGGAGGTCCTCGCCGTCAACGAGCCGGGGCTGCGCGGCCTCCTGCCCGACGTGACGCTCGTCCTCGACGTGGATCCTGTCGTGGGCCTCGCCCGTGCGGGTGGGGGCGGGGACCGGATCGAGGCGGAGGGACTCGAGTTCCAGCAGCGTGTGGCCGCCGGCTTCGCCGCCCTCGCGCGCCGTTTCCCCGAACGGATTCGCCTCATCGACGGCTTCCGCGACGTGGACCTCGTCGCCGCCGACGTCGAGGCGGCGGCTCTCGAGGCCGTGGCCGACGCCGGCCTGCGACTCGGCGGCTGAGGGGCCCGGGTGTTCGCCGGCATCCCCGGGCAGGAGCGCGCCAAGGCCTTCTTCGAGCGGGCCCTGCACGACGGCTCCCTGAGCCACGCCTACCTGCTCGCCGGGCCTGCGGGCCTCGCGAAGACGGCGTTCGCGCGCGAGCTGGGCGCCGGGCTCGTCACTCCCTGCGGCGGCTGCGGCGCGTGCCCCGACTGCGCCCGTGCGCGCAACGGCATCCACCCCGATCTCCACGTTCTCGAGCGCGAGGGCGACCTCATCCGTGTCGAGCAGATCGCGCCGGTCGTCGCCGATCTCAGCCTGAGACCGTTCTCGGCCGCGTACCGTATCTGGGTCATCTCCGAAGTGGAATACCTGCACCCGGCGGCCGCGAACAAGCTTCTCAAGAGCATCGAGGAGCCGCCCTCGTACGTGGTGTTCATCCTCGTCACCGACAGGCTCGAGCGGGTGTTGCCGACGATCGTGTCCCGGTGCCAGACGGTCGAGTTCCGGCCGCTCAGCGACACCGACGTGTGCGCCTATCTCATGGAGCGCCACGGTCTCGACGCGCCGGCCGCCGAAGCGCTCGCCCGGCTGTCGCTCGGCTCCGTCGAACGCGCTGCTCGGCTTGCCGACGATGCCGCCGGGCCGCGTCGCCGCGAGGAGTACCTGCGGCACGTGGCGCTGCTCGCCGCCGGCGCGCACCCGGCCGACGGCCCGGAGCCGGGCGCGGCTTTCATCGGCGTCCTCGAGCGCCAGCAGGCGGAGATCGCCGCCGTGGTCGAGGAGGACCTGGCGGGACGGCGCGCTGATCTGGAGCGCCAGTTTCAGGACAAGAAGGAGCTCAAGTGGTACACGGAGAAGGCCGAGAGCCGCGCGAAGCGCGAGGACGCTCGGCGTCGCCGCGTCGCCGCGCAGGACGCCCTCGACCTCCTCGTCTCGTGGGTGCGCGACCTCTGGGTGGTCGCCTCCGGGGCATCCGATGTACTCTGGAACAGCGACCATCGCGACGCGCTCGTCGAGGCGGTCGTGGCCACGCCGGAGCACTACGTGCGTCTCCTCGGCGTCGCCGCCAAGACTCGTCAGGACCTGTATCTCAATATCGACCAGAAGCTCGCGTTGCAGGCGATGTTCGCGCGCTTCGAGGAGGTCTCCGCCAGTGCCTAGGATCTGCAGCGTCGTGTTTCGCGGCGGCGGCAGGGTCTACCAGTTCAACGCCGGCGACCTCGAGCTCGCCCCCGGCGACGGCGTCGTGGTGGATACGACCCGTGGCTCGGACTTCGGGCGGGTCGTCAAGGCCCCCGGCAAGATAGCGCCCGACGACGCGCCCCGAGGCCTCCGCAGGGTGAAGCGCAAGGCGTCGGCCGCGGACCTCGAGACCCTCGCCTCGCATCGCGGGGCCGAACTGGACGCCAAAGCCCAGTGCCGGCGCCTCGCCGTCGACCTCAAGCTCGATATCAAGGTCGTGGAGGCACGCCAGGCCTTCGATGGCCCCAAGCTTACCATCACCTTCTTCGCTGAGGAGCGGACCGACGTCCGGGAGCTGCAGGGCAAGCTCGGCGACCGCCTCAGCCGGCGCGTTGAGCTCAAACAGGTGAGCGCTCGCGACGAGTCACGCATCGTCGGCGGCTACGGCCCGTGCGGCCGGAGCCTCTGCTGCGCCACGTTCGCCGGCGACCAGGAGCCGGTCTCCATCCGCATGGCGAAAGACCAGAACCTCCCGCTCAACCCCACCAAGATCTCCGGGTGCTGCGGGCGCCTCATGTGCTGCCTCAAGTACGAGCACCAGGTGTATGTCTCGTTCCGGGCCCGGGCGCCCAAGCGTGGGGCGATAGTCAGGACGCCGGAAGGGGAAGGAAAGGTCACGGATCTGCTGGCGCCGGTCGACAGCGTGACCGTCGACCTCGGCGAAGGCCGGTCGGCGACCTTCAAGCTCGACGAGCTCGGGACGCCGGCCTCTCAAGGAAGGAACGACCGTGCCTGAGACACACGCCGTCCTCAACGTACCGACCGTGTCGTGCAACCACTGCAAGATGGCCATCGAGAACGCCGTCGGCGCCCTGGAAGGCGTCGGGGATGTGGCCGTCGACGTCGCCGAGAAGACCGTCACTATCGACTTCGATGCCGATGTCGTGGGTCTCGACGCGATCGAGGAGACCGTCGCCGGCGAGGGCTACGACGTCGCCGGCCGCCACGTCTTCGGAGCCTGATCCGGGGCGTTTGGCAAGACGGCGGTCGGCTGGTACCATATCGCCTCGCACGCGCGCTGGGCCGTTAGCTTAGTTGGTAGAGCAGGGGACTCTTAATCCCAAGGTCGAAGGTTCGAATCCTTCACGGCCCACCACTTGCACTCACGCCGCCTCACCCCTCGTCGTCCGCGTGAGCGCTTGGTTCTCGGCGGCCGTGGGAGGGCAAGACCGGCCGGGCGAGAACAACACCATCGGCAGATCAGTTGCCCGCCGCTTCAGGGCTCTGCTATCGTTCGTTGTATGCGGGTGCCAGCCCGTGACGTCCACCTGACGGGAGGTCGAAGACGGTGAACGCGCGCCTCAGGCCCGCGGTCGGGCGTCTTCTCACCGACGCGAGATTCTCATTCGCCCCCAGCGGGGGCGAGGACGTCATCCGCCAAGGCATCATCATGATGGCGTGCTACGCCACCTACGACATTTCCCGCGCGCTTGCGCAGGGCCGCGAGGCGGTGGCTCTTGCCAACGGCGTCTTCTTCATGAACCTGGAGAAGGCTCTGGGGATCTGGTGGGAGCCTTGGATCCAGGGTCGCGTCAGCGAAATCGAGCCGCTCATGTCATTCCTCGTGTGGGTGTACTCCAGCCTGCACCTGCCGCTCATCATCGGCACCATGGTGTGGGTGTTCACACAGCGGCGCAGCTCGTGGACGTTCTACCGCAACTGGTTCCTCGCCATGAACTTCGTCGCCGTGATCGTCTTCGCGCTGCTACCGACGGCGCCGCCGCGGATGATCTTCACGTCCGGCGTCGCCGACATCAACTTCCTGCACGGCGTGCGCGAGCAGATCCTCGAGAACGGGCTGCTGGCCAATCCGTTCGCGGCCATGCCCAGCCTGCACTTCGGGTATGCGCTCTTCCTCGCCATCGCGCTGTACTCGCTCGGCCGCCAGCGCTGGGTCCGCTACGGCGGCTTCGTCTATGTGGCCATCGTCCTCATCGCCATCGTCGCGACCGGCAATCACTTCATCATCGACGCCGTGGCCGGAGCGCTCGTCGCGCTGGCCGCATGGCTCTTCGCGGTGAACGTGCAGCCGGGCGCAGTGCCCCGCTCGTCGGCGCTCACCGTGCGCGAGCGCGACGGCTGACGTGGCGAATCTGAAGTCCCGCTATACGGACGGCGCCCGCCGCGGGTTCTTCCGCGTCGGGGTCGTCTTGGCGCGCCGCGGCTTCACCGCCGACATGATGACCTATATCGGCCTGCTGCTGCAGGTCGTCGGGGTGCCCATCATCATCACCGGCCACTTCGTGTGGGCGGTGGTCGTGGGGGGCGTCGCGGCGGTCTGTGACGCGCTTGACGGCGCCGTGGCCCGCGCGGGCGTCGGGCCCACCAAGGCGGGCGCCTTCCTGGACTCCACCCTGGACCGCGTGTCGGAGCTGATGATCGCCTCCGCCCTGGTCGTGTACTTCGTGATCCAGGAGCAGTGGGCGCCCACGGTCGCGGCCCTCGTCTTCATGGGCGCCTCCCAGATGGTGTCGTATACGCGCGCCCGTGCGGAGGCTCTCGGCGTGGACTGCAAGGTGGGCTTCATGTCGCGCCCGGAGCGCCTCGTCGGGCTCGGGCTCGGCTTCCTGTTCTCCTGGTGGGAGCCCGGTGGCACGAGCTTCCTCGTGTGGATGCTGTACCTGCTGGCCGTCCTCACTGCGATCACGGTCGTGCACCGCATGGTCCACGTGCTGCGCAAGCTGCGGCGCGCGGAAGGCACGGTGGCGCTCGAGCAGCCGCCGGCCGATCCTTGAGTCGCCGGCGCCGCTGAACAGGCTGGCGACGGGCGGTTCCAGAGAGGCCGTCGCCCCGTGATATACTCTCGCGCGTTATCTCGAGCCGTTCGGGACGCCTGCGTGCGCCCTGAGTGCGGCTCCGATCAGGCGGCCGCCGCGGGCGGCCGCAGCCAGTGGAGGTAGACCGATCTTGGGCAATCCAGTACGCGTTGCGATCATCGGCGTCGGCAACTGCGCGTCGTCGTTCGTGCAGGGCGTGGAGTTCTACAAGAACGCCAAGAAGACCGACTTCGTCCCCGGCCTCATGCATCCCGTGGTGGGTGGCTACCATGTCCGCGACATCGAGTTCGTGGCCGCCATCGACATCGACAAGAACAAGGTCGGCAAGGACCTGAGTGAGGCCGTTTTCACGAAGCCCAACAACACCGTGAAGTTCGCGGACGTCCCCGACAAAGGTATCGAGGTCGTCCGTGGTATGACCCATGACGGGCTCGGCAAGTATCTCTCGCAGATCATCGAGAAGGCGCCGGGTCCGACCGCTGACATCGTCGGCATCCTCAAGGAGACCCAGGCCGACGTCGTCGTCAGCTACCTGCCCGTGGGCAGCGAAGAGGCCACCAAGTGGTACGCGGAGCAGATCCTCACCGCCGGCTGCGCCATGGTGAACTGCGTCCCCGTCTTCATCGCGCGCGAGCCCTACTGGCAGAAGCGCTTCGTCGAGGCCGGCGTGCCGATCATCGGCGACGACATCAAGAGCCAGGTCGGCGCCACCATCGTGCACCGCGTGCTCACGCGTCTCATGCGCGAGCGCGGCGTCAAGCTCGAGCGCACCAGCCAGCTCAACGTGGGCGGCAACACCGACTTCCTCAACATGCTCGAGCGCGAGCGCCTCGAGTCCAAGAAGATCAGCAAGACCAACGCCGTCACCAGCCAGCTCGACTACGACATGGGCGCCGACAACGTGCATATCGGGCCCAGTGATTACGTCAAGTGGCTCGACGACCGCAAGTGGGCCTACATCCGCATGGAGGGTCGCACCTTCGGCGACGTGCCGCTCAACATCGAGCTCAAGCTCGAGGTCGTCGACTCGCCCAACAGCGCGGGCATCGTCATCGACGCCGTGCGTTGCGCCAAGATCGGCCTCGACCGCGGACTCTCCGGGTCGCTCGAGGGCCCCAGCAGCTACTTCATGAAGTCGCCGCCGGTGCAGCACCCCGACGACCAGTGCCGGCGCATGACCGAGGAGTTCATCGCCGGCGAGGGCCCGGGCGCGACCGCCGTCTGCCAAGGCTAGTCTACGAAGCCGGACTGGCGAGGTGTGCCCCGCAGGCGCACCCCTCTCCAGCCGTCGCAGTTCCACCAGGCACGTTCCGGCGGGGCCGGGGCCGGCGAGGCCCCGGCCCCGCCGTTCTGCTGCGCTGTCGCGTGCCCGGCATGACGGTGGGGTAGCATGGGGCGCATGAGCCTCAAGCTCGGCATCCTCACACCCTTCCTCTGGTCGGCGCCGTCGGCGGTCAACGACCAGGTGCGCGCCCTGGTGGAGCGACTCACGCTCGCCGGGCACCGGGTCACGGTCATCGCGCCGACCGCCGAACGCCCAGCGGTGGACGAGGCTCGCCGCCGGGTGCAGGCTGTCCTCACGGGCGAGCGTGACACCGTCTTCCTTCCGGACGAGCCCTACCCGCGGTACTTCTTCGCCGGGGCGACGTACGCTGTGCGCGAGAGCCGCTCCCTCAAGCTCATCGCCGCGCCGGCGGACCTGATCGCCAACATCGACGTCCTGCTCGGCGCCGAGGATCTCGATCTCCTGCACCTGAACGAGCCATTCGTCCCGGGACTCGGCTGGTCCGCGCTCCGCTACGCCGGCTGCCCGCTGGTCGCGACCTTTCACGCCAACCCCGAGCGCATGCGGCCGTTCTGGTCGACGCGCCCACAGCTTCGACGGCTGTTCGATTCGCTGGACGCGGCGATCGCCTCGTCGGCGGCCGTTCGTGACGCCGCCGCCGTCACGTTCCCGGGCGCCTACCGCGTGATCCCGGCGGGCATCGACCTCGAGACCTTTCACCCTGCGCTCTCCCGCGCCGAGGGTCCGGTCCGCATCGTCTTCAGCGGGGGGATCGAGCGGCGCAAGGGGCTCGGCGTGCTGCTCCGCGCACTGCGACATCTGGACGGGGAGCATGTCGGCGCCGTAGTCGACGTGTGCGGCGCTGCTGCCCAGGAGCGGAGATACGCTCGCATCGTACCGCCCGCCTGGCAGGATCGTGTCCGCTTCCACGGCCGCCTGCCGCAGGCCGAGGTCGCCACGCTGCTGCGCGAGGCCGACGTCTACTGCGCTCCGTCGTTCGGGCCGGAGACGGCGAGCGTGGCCTTGCTCGAGGCGATGGCGTCGGGGGCCGCGGTCGTCGCTTCGCAGATCGGCGGCTTCGACGAGGTGGTGCAGAACGAGGCCAATGGTCTTCTCGTGCCGGCGCGCGACGTGCGCGGGCTCGCTGTTGCGCTGACCCGGCTGCTCGGGGACGCCGGCCTGCGCCGGCGGCTGTCGGCGGGGGCACTTCGTTCGTCCCGCCGGTACGGCTGGGAGCGCGTGACCGGCGAGATCGAGGACGTGTACGAGGAGGTGGCGCGGCGGCGGCGGGATCCGCTCCCTCGCCGCCGCCGCCAGCAGCGCGAGCTCTTCGCCGACTTCCACATCCACTCGCACTACAGCAAAGACTGCGTGATGCCGGTCGCCGACATCCTCGAGCGTGCCCGCGAGGTCGGGCTCGACGTCGTCGCGATCACCGACCACGACAGCGCTGCCGGCGGCCTGGAGGCGCGGGAACTGGCCGATCGCTACGGCGTGCGCGTCATCGTCGGCGAGGAGGTCAAGTCCAGCGAGGGCGAGGTCATCGGCCTCTTCCTCGAGCGCACCATCCCCGGCGGCATGACCTTCGCGGAGACGATCGCCGCCATCAAGGAGCAGGGGGGCATCGTCTACGTTCCGCATCCTTTCGATCGCCTGCACACCATCCCGAATCAAGCCGTGCTCCGTGCGAACGTCGCCGACATCGACGTGGTGGAGGTCTTCAACTCGCGGCTCGCATTCCCCGGCTTCAACGAGCTCGCCGAGCGCTTCGCCCAGCGATATCGTCTGCCGGCGGCCGCAGGGAGCGACTCCCACGTGCTGCCCGGCATCGGTACGACGTTGTGTGGCATCGACGACTTCACCGGGCCCGGCGACTTCGTGCAGGCCCTCGCCGAGAGCCGCATCGTGCGCCGGCCGCGCAGTCGCATCTACCTGCAGTCGCTGAAACTGCTCCAGACGACGATGGGCGGCGCCGCGAAGGACGGCGGGCAGGTGGATTCTCCTGCATAGCGCGCGGATAATCCGGGTGGTCCCGCAATTGTCGGGGTAGTGCGAGGAGTTCGCCACGGTGACGCGAACTACCTAGCCAGCACCCCTGAGAGAGGTATCTGCGTGGCGCAACCCAACGAGATCTACGACAAGTACCTGACCCGGGCCATCAGCGAGATCAACGAGCTGACGGGCGAGATTCTCAGATGCTCGCGGTGCAGTCACGCGCGCACGATGCCGGTGATCGGCTCAGGCCACCCGATGGCCGACATCTTCCTGCTCAAGTACCAGGCACGGCCCTCCGAGCTGCACGAAGGTGTCGCCTTCTTCGGCCGCGCCGGCACGGCGCTCATGAAGAGCTGCCAGCGCCTCAAGATCGATCCGCTGCAGCTGTACGGGACCAACGTCATCAAGTGCGGGGAGGTCCGCGAGGCGCACCCCGAGGCCAAATGCCTCGACCACCTGCGCCGCGAACTCGCCATCGTGAACCCCAAGCTCATCGTCGCCATGGGCGAAGAGACGATCGCCGCGCTCAACAGCGTCAAGGTACCGCTGTCGCGGGAGCTCGAGTACACGCCCGGCGAGATCGTGGACTTCACGCCGGGCACCGAGGTCCTCGTCACCCCCGACATCGACATCTCGCTGGACGAGCAGAGCCTCAAGGCCGGCTTCTGGCGCGCGTTCCGAAGGCTCGGGGAGTGGTACGACAACATCCCGCCCTACTGACGGGCGTCCTCCCGCCCCGGGTCGCCGGCGCGGCAGCGCCGGTCTCCCCGGCTGCGATCATCTGATGAGGCGTCTCGCCCTCCCCTTCGTCGCCGTCACGGTCCTCCTCGCCTGGGGCTTCGGCAGCAGCGCGCTTCCGGCAGTGCCCGTCCGGCTCGACATCATGGTCTCGTCGGCTGTGGTGCTCACGGCGGTCGGCGCGCTCGTCTGGGGCATGTTGCCGCTGCGCGCGCTCGGGCGGCGTCTCCCGCTGGTCGCCCTCGCCGCCCTCCCGCTCGCCGTCCTGTTCGTGTGGATCGGCTGGGTGCCGGCGGCGAACGTCGCCAAGGTCGTCTTCGCCGCCGCGCTCGGCATCTGGATCGCCGACGAGCTCGAGCGCGTCAGCTGGATCGTCCTGGTCGCCGCGGTGAGCGCCGCCGTGGACATCGTCAGCGTCGCGGTGGGGCCGACCAAGGCGATCCTGGACAAAGGCCCCGTGGTGGTCGGCTACTTCACCGTCGCGGTCACGTGGGCCGGCTACACCTACGCCGAGGCCTTCACGGGGCTCGGCGTGAGCGACGTCATCTTCTTCGCGCTCTACCTGGCCGCGGCGAAGAGGTTCGGGTTGCGGGCCGGCTGGAGCGCGGTGGCCATGGTGGCGTCGTTCCTCGCGACCATCGCGGCGGCGATGTGGTGGACGGCCTTGCCGGCCCTGCCCCTGCTCTCCGTAGCGTTCCTCGCCGTCAACGCCGATCTCCTTTACCGGGGTCTTCGGGGCGGGGGAGAGCCGCTCCCGCCGGAGTGAGCGGCGGCGCCGGTCGTGGGCCGGCGCCCGTCCTCAGCCGGTGCGCTCGAAGAGCGCCACCGTCTCGATGTGGTGCGTGTGCGGGAACATGTCGACCGGGGCGATCCTGGAGAGCCGGTAGCCGAGCTCGGACAGCTCGGCCGCGTTGCCGGCGAGCGTCGTCGGGTTGCACGAGACGTAGACGAAGCGGGCGGCGCCGAGCGCCGCCGCGCGCTGCAGGGCCTTGCGGGCCATGCCGGCCCGCGGCGGGTCGGTGATCACGACCGCCGGCCGGTCGTCGTCGCCGGGCCGGGCGGCGTCGAGCACGGGGTGCGGCGGAAAGCGCAGCAGCGGACGCACGTCGGCCGCGTAGAACGAGGCGTTGTCCACCCCGGCGAGCCCGGCATTGACGCGAGCCGCCTCGATCGCCTCGTCCTGGATCTCGATGGCGTGGACCTCCCGTGCGGCCTGCGCGAGCGGGAGACTGAGCGAGCCGATGCCGCAGTAGAGATCCACCGCGGGGCGGTGAGCCTCCGGCGCGGCGAACCGCAGGGCCGCTGCGTAGAGGACCTCGCACATGGCGCTGTTGGTCTGCAGGAACGCGGCGGCCGGCACGCGGAGGTCGATGCCGGCGAGGCGCTCGCGAAGATACGGCGGGCCGGCCAGCATATGGGGGCCGTCGCCGACGGCGGCATCGGAGCGGGACTCGTTGACCGTCACGGCGAACGACGTGCAGCCGCACTCCGCCGTCACGCGCGTGGCCAGGTCGGCCTCTTCGGGGAATCTGGCGGCGACGAACAGGTTGAGCAGCAGGTCGCCGCTCGATCGGCCCTCGCGAACGACGAGATGACGCAGCAGCCCCCCGTCTCCCTCGCGTGCGTAGGGCGCGAGCCCCAGATCTCTGCAGGCGGCGGCGACGGCCAGCCGGGCGCGGTTCATGCGCTCTGAGGACAGCTCGCAGTCGACGACGTCGACGATCTCTCGCCAGGACCCGCGCTTGTGCAGGCCGAGGACGAGGCCGCCGTCCTCGGATGTCCCGAACGAGAACTCCATCTTGTTGCGGTAGCGCCAGGGGTCGTCCATGCCGCGGATGGGCTCGAGGTCGAAGTCCGTCAGGTGCGCCAGGCGCTGCAGGGAATCGACCACCTGCTGCTGCTTGAACTCGAGCTGTGCGGCGTAGGCGAGCGTCTGCCACTCGCAGCCGCCGCAGTCGGCGGCGTGCCGGCAGCGGGGCCCGACACGGCGCGGGGAGGGGGAGAGGATCTCCAGGGCCCGCGCTTCGGCATGTGACTGCCGGCGTTTGGTGACGCGGGCGAGGACACGGTCTCCGGGCACGGCGCCGCGCACGAAGATCACGAACTCGTCCAGCCGCGCGACGCCCTGCCCGCCGTAGGCGAGCGTCGTGACGTCGAGTTCGACGGTGTCTCCGGGGCGGGGCGGCATGGTGAGCCAGTGTACCCTCTCCTCCGGGGCGCCGCTAACCGGTGGGCCGGGCGTCATCGCGACCTTCATCGGCGGTCACGATCAGGGCGCCGGCGACGCCTGCGATCGTCCACCCCATGGGGTTCCGGCGAGGGTGTGGAGCCCCTCGGGCTGCTGGTAGAGTGACGCCGTGGACCGCACGGTCCGGCCGCCCGCCCGCGAAAGGAGTCCCCGATGAGCGTCGACCTGGAACGCTATCGGCGCCGTGCCGAGGAGTTCGTCGGCGCCCTCGACCTCGAGTACTACGAGCACTTCTCGGGGCGCAAGGAGCGCTGCGACACGGCGGCGGTGTACGACCGCTATCCGGAGCTCTTCACGCGTGAGGCGATCGACGACCTGGAGGAGATGTACGCGGTCGCCGTCGACGACGAGAAGCTGCGCCTCGCCTACCTCCTTGCGTTCACCGTCGACGGCTTCATGGGCGAGCAGACCAAGCACCTCGGCGACGAGATCGCCAACACGGAGGGCGAGACGACGATCGTCGTCGACGGGGAACCCATCGGCCTGCGACAGGCGAGCGTGGCGCAGGGCAACGAGGCGGATAGAGGGCGCCGGTCACGCATCCAGGAGGCGCGCCTCGCGGCGACGGCCGAGCACCTCAATCCGCTGCTCGACACCCTTTGGCGGCGGTGTCACGATCTGGCGCTCGAGCTCGGCTACCCAGACTACAAGGAGCTGTACGGCACGGTCCGGGGTCTCGACTACGACCACCTTCGCGCCGAGCTCGAGGGTTTCCTCGCCGACACGACCAGCATCTACGAGCGCGTCATGGACCGCCTGGTCCGCGAGCGGCTCGGGTTCACGCTCGCGGAGCTGACCTATGCGGACCTCCCGTACCTGTGGCGCGCCGAGGGCTTCGACCAAGTCTTCCGGGCCGATGCCCTCGTCCCCTCGCTGCGCGAGACCGTGCGGGGCATGGGCATCGACATCGACGCGCAGTCCAACGTCCACCTCGACACCGAGGTCCGGAAGCTCAAGTCGCCACGCGCGTTCTGCGCGCCCGTGCGCGTGCCGGACGAGATCTACCTCGTCGTCTTGCCCCATGGCGGTCAGGACGACTACGGGATGCTCCTGCACGAGGCGGGGCACACCGAGCACTTCGCGCACGTGCGCCCAGATCTCGCCTTCGAATACCGGCACCTCGGCGACAACGCCGTCACCGAGGGCTTCGCGTTCACGTTCGACCACCTGCTGCTCAATCGCGAGTGGCTGTCTCGCATCCTCCAGTACGACGACAGCGACGAGTACGTGCGCTTCGCCACGGTCAACGACCTGTACTTCATGCGCCGCTATGCGGCGAAGCTCGCCTATGAGACCACCCTGCACGCGCAGACCGGCTCTCTGGAGGCGATGCCCGCGGAGTACAGCCGCCGGCTCAGCACCGCCACGCTGGTCAGCGTGCCGGAAGAGAACTACCTCGCCGACGTCGACGACGGCTTCTACTGCGCGAGCTACCTCAGGGCCTGGATGCTCGAGGGAGCCCTTCGCATGATGCTGCAGGACCAGTTCGGCAAAGCGTGGTTCACCACACAGGCCGCCGGCGACTGGTTGCGCGGGCTCTGGGCGGAGGGCCAGCACCTGACCGCGGAGCGGCTGCTGCTGCGGCACGGGGGCGGCAGGCTGAACGCCGACCCGCTGCGGCATCTGTTCGAGCAGGTGCTCGGCCGCTGACCGGCGTCGCCGGCCCGCCGCGGGTCGCCGCCCGTTCTAGGCAGGGAGGAAGCTCACCACGACGCGTCGCCGTCGCGGTCCGTCGAACTCGGCGAAGTAGATGCCCTGCCAGGTGCCCAGTTGGAGCGAGCCGCCGCTCACGGGCACCGTGACGCTGCTGCCCATCAGGCTCGCCTTGACGTGCGCATCGGAGTTCCCTTCGAGGTGTGTGAAGGGGAGGTCGCGCGGCACGAGGCGCTCGAGCGCCATCTCGATGTCGGCCCTGACCGAGGGATCCGCGTCCTCGTTGATGGTCACACCGGCCGTGGTGTGCGGCACGAAGACCAGCGCGACGCCGTCGCCGGCGTCGCGCACGAGCGCGGCTACGTCACGGGTGATGTCGACGAAGCTCACGCGGCGCTGAGTCTGGACCTCGAACGTCCACATGGTGCCCTCCTAGAAGAGTCCGAACCGGCGCCTCGTGGCGGGCGCCTCACGCCGGTGGGGGACGGTGTTGCGGAGCCGCAGCGCCTCGACGACGTCGGCGGTCGAGCGCACCGGGTCCGGCAGCTCCGTGTAGCAGCGCATGAGGTGCGTGGGGTCGTGCGCGTCGCTGCCGGCGGTGCGCCCGGCGCCGAGGTTGGCGGCGATCCGCTCGGCGGCGGCGACGTACCGCTCGTGCGGCCACGACCCGTTGAACACCTCCACGGCGTCGACGACGCCGGCGACCATGTTCTCGATGCCCGGGTAGTAGGCGGAACCGCTGCGCCCGCCGCCGGCCCCCGGGTGGACCCACACCACGGCGGCGTCGTCGGGGACCTCGCCCGCCCGGGGAGCGTCCTGGATGCTCTGCAGCGTCGAGAGGTAGTCGAGATCCGGGGAGAAGATCACGAAATCGCCGAAGAGGGTGCTGATCTCGACGCCGTCGATCAGCAGCACGCCCTCGGCGGCCAGTGCAGGCCTGAGGCTGCGGTTGTCGGACACGTCACCATGGTTGGTGAGCGCGATGGCCTCGACTCGGTGCTCCACGCACCAGGCGATGTAGTCGCGATAGGTGATGCGGGAGCAGTCCGAGGCCGGGTACGTGTGCGTGTGCAGGTCGACGTTCATCGCCCCCGATTATAGACTTCGTGGCACGATGCAGGGCACACTTGATACATTCGGCGTCGTGGAGATCCTGCAGATCCTCGGCAGGATGCGACGTTCCGGCACGCTGCACATCGAATGCCCGCGGCGGCTCATCGACGTCCACTTCACGCACGGACGCATCGCCGAGACGCGCGACTCGACGCGCGTGGCCGCGGACACCGTCATCGGGAGCCAGCTCCTCAAGCGCGCGCTCGTGAACGAGCAGCAGCTCTCCGCCGCACTGGCGGAGCAGGAGGTGCGGCCGCGACCGGTGGGGACCATCCTCGTGCAGCATGGAGCCGTCGCCGAAGATGCTCTGCGCGAGGTGCTCTCCCGCCAGATCGCCAACACGCTCGTCGCCGCCAAGCTCGAGGCGGCGGGCACGTTCGTGTTCGTCGTCGATGCCGAGCCGCAGCCCGTGGACTTCGTCACGGTGGACACGCATTCGGTGTTGCTCGACATCTCCGCCCTGGGCGGGGAGTACTGCCTGGCGGTCGAGATGCTCGGGCAGACGTCCACCGTCCTTGTGCGCAACGGCGACTACAACTCATTGCCGCGCAACCCGCTTCCCATGGCTCGCGACGAGTTCGCCGTGCTGCTCCAGGTCGACGGCCAGCGCACCGTCAAGGAGATCACGGAGGCGAGCCATCTCGAGGAGATCACCGTGGTGAGCATCCTCGGCAAGCTCGCCGATGCGGGCGTGCTCCTGGTCAAGGCCGAGCGTCAGTCGCGGGCGGAGGACGCCGCCGAGCTGCAGGCCCACCGCGACAGCGTGTGGGCCGAGGTCAGCCAGCTCCTCGACGACATGGTGGACCCGGCCGACGAGGACGGGGCCGCCGGAAGCGGCGTCTCGGCCGGCGAGGACGGCAGGCCGGCGCTCTGAGGCGCGGCCTGGCGGAAGAGAAGGCGGAAGAGAACGAGAAAAGGGGCGGGCGGCCTGCAGGCCGCCCGCCCCTTTCCGTGCGCTTGCTCAGGCGGTGACGTCGCGGACGAGATCCTCGAACGCGTCGACGAAGAGGTCGACGTCGGCGTCGGTGTGCGTGATCGAGAGCGTCCACTCTTCTTCGCGGCCGGGGGCGATGATGAGCCCGCGGTTGATGTTATAGAGCCAGGCCAGGGCGACGAGGTCGGCGTCCTGCTCCTTGATGAAAGACTCGTAGTCGGTGATCTTGTCGAGCGCGAAGTTGACGCAGCCCTTGGACGAGATGCCGACGGTGTAGCCGGGGAAGTCGTACTTCTTACACACGGCGTCGCACTTGGCGATGATCCTGTCGTTCAGTTGGTTCAGGTGCTCGTAGGCATCGTCGGTCATGACCTGTTCGAAGCTGGCGCGCGCGGCGGCCATGCTGAGCGGGTTGCCGCTGTACGTGCCGACCTGGAAGACGGTGCCGTCGTTGACCTTGGCCATGATCTCCTCGCTGCCGCCGATGGCGCCGCACGGGGTGCCGCCGGCGAGCGCCTTGCCGAGGGTGACCATGTCGGGGACGACGCCCCAGCGCTCGACCGCGCCGCCGCGGGCGGTGCAGATGCCGACCTTGACGTCGTCGAAGATGAGCACGATGCCGTGCTTCTTGGTGAGCGCGCGCACGCCCTCGAGGAAGCCCGGCTCGGGGAGCACGACGCCGAGGTTCATCATGGCTGCTTCCATGATGACGGCGGCCGGTGGGTTGCCCTCTTCGACCATGCGCTCGATGCGCTTGGTCATGTTCTCGATGTCGTTGAACGGCACCGGGACGGTGAGGTCGATCGAGCTCTGTGGGATGCCGCCGCCGTAGGGGAGCGAGGCGTAGTCGTCGCGCGGGCCGATCTGGCCGTAGTCGAGGGCGCCGATGCTGACCATGACGTAGTCGTGGTGACCGTGGTAGGAGCCGAACATCTTGACGATGGGCTCACGGCCGGTGAAGGCGCGCGCCACGCGGATGGCGTCCATCGTGGCCTCGGAGCCCGAGTTGACGAAGCGCCACTGCGGGAGCTTGAAGGCGCCCGAGAGGTGCTCGGCCATGATGATGGCGTCCTCGGTCGGCAGGCCGAACTGGGTGCCGAGGGGGGCGCGCTTCTGGATGGCCTCGACGATGAGCGGATGGGCGTGACCCTGCACCATGCAGCCGTAGCCGTTGTGGAAGTCGACGATCTCCCGGCCTTCGACGCTCCAGATGTGGGGGCCCTTGCCGTGCGTGAAGTAGACCGGGTACGGGTCACGGGCGTGATACGTGGAGGCGACGCCCATCGGCATGTGCTTGACGGCGCGCTGGTAGAGCTCGTAGGACTTCGGCGTCTCGGCCTCGAGTCGCTTCTCTTCCTTCTCCATGAGTTCCGCGATGAGCTTGCGGTTCGGTACGCACTCTGCCATGTGGGTTGCTCTCCTTCACAGTTGTCCCGCCCTCTTCCTCGTGGGCCGGGTCGGGAATGCCTGATGTTGACGGCGCAGCCCTGGCTGATGGGTGGTCGGGCGGCGCGGGACGTGACTCGATCAGAGCGCGGGCGTGGTCACTTGGGTCTGCGTATCACCCCACAGTACGTGTCTCTTTCCCCCTGAGACGTGAGGACGGCTGCCCTCAAGACCCATGCCGGCTGGCGGCACGAGGGAGTGCTGGGCGAGCGCAGTGCTCGCGCGTGACAGTTTACCGCGTTCCGCGCGCGAGGTGTAGGGTTCGGCAACCGATTGGCGGTTTCGGCAGCCGAATCGGCAACATGCGGGGCTGCGAACACAGGCGGCGGCCGGGGACTGACGTCCGGCGTCCGCGGTACCGTCCTGACGCACGGCTCGCGGGCGGACCGCCTCAGGCGCCGGCGCTCCCGGGGACGCGCCGGCCCGATCCACCCCGCAAGGGCGAAGGGCGGCCCCCAGGATCAGGGGCCGCCCTTCGCGGCTGCACTTACGCGTTCCTCGCGGAGCGCGCTGTGTTGTGGTTCTTACCTGACGATCAGCCTGATGCTCGGCCTGCTGTAGGCCGACAGGTTGAAGTCGTTGGCGGGCTTGAAGGCCCTCATGTAGAACTTGCCCTTCTTGGTCATCTTGACCGTGAGGGAGTAGCTGCCGTTGGCCTTGACCGATGCGGACTTCCACACCTTCCAGACGCCGCCGACCCTCTTCATGATCTTGACCTTGCCGGTCGCCGCGACACCCTTGCTTGTCTTGACGGTGCCGCTGTACTTGACCTTGGTGCCGGCCCTGATCTTCGTCTTGCTCATCTTGAACGTGACTTTCCACGGCATCCTGACGACGACGCCCGTCTTGGCGATCTCCGCCTGCTCCTGGGCCGCGCCGACAATGTCGACCGTGTAGCCCCAGTTGTGGATACCGAAGCTCCCCTCACTCTCCACGAACTCGACGTTCGTGAAGGCGCTCAGGAAGGCGCGCTCTGCTGTGGTCCACGTGTTCGAAGGCTTGGCGACCAGAGCAGGCTGGGCCTCGTCGACATCGGCATAGCCCATGTTGACGGCTGCCTCGTCAAGCAGCATCCAGATCTCTTCGATCTGGGTGTGGGTCCAGGCTTGACGCTGCTCGATCCTCGGCTGCAGATACGTAGCATAAGGATCGTCCGGTGCGTTCCCGCCGTGACACGTGCTGCAAGCCGAGTACGGCATCGAACGGTCGCTCGCATTCGGCTGCATGTTCGCCGCAACCTCAGGCTCGATGATCGTGAAGGTGTGGTTGGCACCCAGGTTCGGCCCGCGGCTAGAAGCGGCCGCCGTCGGCGGCATGTGGCACTGGACGCACGACTGCTCGTGCACGCTCGGCCTCTGCTTGACGCCGATCGCGCCGTAGCCCGCCATCATCTCCTTCATCGGATGGTGGATGGCGGTACCCGGAGTAGCCTGCTTGCCCACCGCCAGTTCACCGTTGTGACAATCGGTGCACAGGTCGCTGGGATGGGCGGGGTCACCTACGAGCTGCGGTTCGAACGCCTCTTCCCACACGCCCCTTGCCTGGCCGGCGACGTGCGGTGTGTGGCAGCCGACGCAGGTGATGCCGTACTTCGCCTCAGCTCCGGTCGGCGGGGTCTTGCCCGCCTCCACGGCGATGCGGTAGTCGGCCGAGTGGCACTCGAGACAGCGCGCGGGCGGATTCGGGCCCATGACGGCCTTGAGGTCGTCGAGCGAAGTCGCGTGACCTTCGTTGGCCCACTCGGGGTACTGAGCGGAGTTGCCGTCATGCCCATTTGCCTGCCAACGCGTGTCGTTGCCCTCAGCGTCCTTCCAGTACGTCATAGTGGACGAGCCCGCCGCAGGATCCGGCGTGGGCGTCCAGCCAGGAGTCGGGATGTTCAGGACGGTGTCGAGACCGGCGGGCGTCCATTCAGGCGACTCGCCGAGCGGCTTATAGCCCATCGCGTATTGCGGCTGCAGGATCGTCGTCGGGTCCGGGTTGGGAATCGGGCTGCCGGAGCCGTCGAGCGCCAAGTACGGCACCGCGGTGACGGGGTAGGTGTCGACCGTGTACGAGTACCGCGAGTGGCACTGGCCGCAGATCTCGGCGTTCGCGAGATTCTGGTTCGGAGCGGCGTGCGTGGTGGATGCTCCGTAGTGGCACGATGAACAACCGACGAAGGGCTCCGAGTAAGGAGCCTCGCCGTCCGCCTGAGCCGGGAACGGATCAGGGATCATGGCGCCCCAACTCACCGTAGTCGCGGTCGGGCTGGGTGACGGAGTCACGCTGGTCGCCGTTGGAGTCGGGACGACCTTCGACGGGTCGTAGTTCCCGGTGTGGCAGCCACCGCAGCTCGAGCCGTACGGGAGGCGAGCTCCCTGGCCGTGGCTACCGGCTACGGCGTGTCCTGTCTCAGACCACTCACCCGCCACGGCGGGATGGCAGCCGGTACACAGTTCCGCAGGAGAGTAGTCGTCACGGAAGCCGTTGAAGGCCATGGCGGGGACCGCCAACACCAGGAAGGCGGCCACAACGAATGCAACAATAGTCACGCGTTTGAACATGGTCACCTCCTTGATTGCCTTGATGGAATGGTCGAGTCTGTCCGCTCTCACAGAATCACCTCCCCCCGGAAGCGGATCAATGGTCGAAAACGCCGCACGAAGCCCGGGCAACGCGAGGCGGTATTCGCAAGGTGGGGAAGGCACGGCGACGCCGTCACGGCTTGTGCCGCCAGGCACAAGCGAGTCGCTGCGATATCTGTGCTCCAGTTCCCCATTTGGCTCGAAGGCCGGCGCACCCAAAGGGGGTGCCCGCCTACCCCTGGTGGTATACAGGATTTCGAGCGTGTTAGCAAACATTTAGGAATGTTGCGAGGCCGCGCATTTGGCTGAGCGGGCGGCGTCTCACCCCGACCACCGGGTCTCTCTCCACGAGTTCTGCCTGCCCTCTCGCGCGCGCGAGAAAACCGTTGGCCGTTCGTTCCGTTCCCGTTGGCCCCGGTCGGCGGGGTCAACAGCTCGCTCTGCTGGGCGGCGGCGACGCGTGGATCGTGTCGCGTCGCGGATCTCTCTGTCGTCCAGGACCAGATCGAAGGACGGGAACGCACCATGAAGCGAGTGGGCGCGCGGCGGACGACCGGTCTGCGGCCTGTGAAGGCGCTCGAGGGGCCGTGCCCGCGGCGCCCCGTGCGGGGTGTTTGGACGCCACGCCCACTGGGCAAAAAGTTGACACAACCCCGCTCAGATTTTATGATTCCCTCAGCATAGTCACCGAAGGAGGAACTTCCATGGCCAAAGTCATCGGCATCGACCTCGGCACGACCAACAGCGCGATGGCCGTGCTCGAAGGCGGCGAGCCGACCGTCATCCCCAACAGTGAGGGCGGTCGCACCACGCCGTCAGTGGTCGCGTTCTCGAAGAGCGGCGAGCGCCTGGTAGGCAGCGTCGCCCGTCGTCAGGCGGTCACCAACCCCGAGAACACGGTGTTCTCGATCAAGCGCTTCATGGGCCGCAAGTACGGCGACGTCTCCGAAGAGATGAAGATCGTGCCGTACCACGTGGTCAAGGCTTCCAACGGCGACGCCTCCGTCGACATCGGCGGCAAGACGTACTCGCCGCCGGAGATCTCGGCGATGATCCTGCAGAAACTCAAGCGGGACGCCGAGGAGTATCTGGGCGAGAAGGTGAGCGAGGCCGTCGTCACCGTACCCGCGTACTTCAACGATTCACAGCGGCAGGCCACCAAGGATGCCGGCAAGATCGCTGGTCTCGACGTCAAGCGCATCATCAACGAACCGACTGCGGCCGCTCTCGCGTACGGCCTCGACAAGGAGCACGACCAGACCATCCTCGTGTTCGACCTCGGCGGCGGCACCTTCGACGTCTCGATCCTCGACCTTGGGGAGGGCGTGTTCGAGGTGCGCTCCACCAACGGCGACACGCACCTCGGCGGCGACAACTTCGACAAGGCCGTCGTCGACTGGATGGTGGCCGAGTTCAAGCAGAGCCAGGGCATCGACCTGAGCGCCGACAAGATGGCCCTCCAGCGCCTCTACGAGGCCGCCGAGAAGGCCAAGATCGAGCTCTCCACGACCATGAGCTCGAACGTCAACCTGCCGTTCATCTCGGCCGACGAGAACGGCCCCAAGCACCTCGACCTCACGCTCACGCGGGCGAAGTTCGACGAGCTCACGCACGACCTCGTCGAGCGTGTGGTCAAGCCGGTGCACAGCGCCATCAAGGACGCCGGGCTCGACAAGAAGGCGATCGACCACGTCATCCTCGTCGGCGGCATGACACGCGTGCCGGCCGTTCAGGAGAAGGTCAAGGAACTCATCGGCAAGGACCCGCACAAGGGGGTCAACCCGGACGAGGTCGTCGCCGTCGGCGCGGCCATCCAGGGCGGCGTGCTGGCCGGCGAGGTCAAGGACGTGCTGCTGCTCGACGTCACGCCGCTGAGTCTCGGCATCGAGACCAAGGGCGGCGTCTTCACGCGCCTCATCGACCGTAACACGACGATCCCGAGCAAGAAGAGCGAGATCTTCAGCACGGCCGACGACAACCAGACGAGCGTCGAGATCCACGTGCTCCAGGGCGAGCGCGACATGGCGGCCTACAACAAGACGCTGGGCAAGTTCCAGCTCGTGGGCATCCCGCCGGCGCCGCGCGGCATCCCGCAGATCGAGGTCACGTTCGACATCGACGCCAACGGCATCGTGCACGTGAGCGCCAAGGACCTCGGTACCGGCAACGAGCAGAAGATCACCATCACCGCGTCCAGCGGTCTCAGCGAGCAGGACATCGAGCGCATGATGAAGGACGCCGACGCGCACTCCGACGAGGACAAGAAGGCGCGCGAGATGGCCGACGTCAAGAACAACGCCGAGAACCTCCTCTACAGCACCGAGAAGTCGCTGCGCGACATGGGCGACAAGGTCGACGCGTCCACGAAGGAGGAGATCGAGTCGGCGGCCGGCGAGCTCAAGACCGCGCTCGAGGGCGACGATGTGGAGGCGATCCAGGCCAAGACCGACACCCTGATGCAGGCTTCGCACAAGCTCGCCGAGGCCGTGTACCAGCAGGCGCAGCAGGAGCAGTCGGCGAGCTCGGGCGACGGGTCCGGCTCGGCGCCGGAGGACGAGAACGTCGAAGAGGCCGACTACGAGGTCATCGACGACGACGAGAGCAAGTAACTGCGAGGCACGAAGGGGCGGGCGGCCGCTGACGCCGGCGCCGCCCGCCGCGACTCCCACATCCAGAGGAGGTGTCGACTATGGCGATCATCAGGTGGGACCCGTTCCGCGAGATGACCCAGGTCCAGAACCAGTTCAACAGGCTGGTGGATCAGGTCTGGGGCGGGCGTCAGGAGAGCTGGCTGCCGGCGGTGGACGTCTTCGACAAGAAGGACGCCGTCGTGCTCAAGGCCGAGCTCGCCGGGATGGACCCCGACGACATCGAGATCGAGGTCGAGGACAACGTGCTCACGATCAAGGGTGAGCGCAAGTTCGAGGAGCAGGTCGAGGACGAGCGCTACCACCGCGTGGAGCGCCGCTTCGGCAGCTTCCAGCGGAGCCTTGCCCTGCCGCAGGGCGTCAAGCCGGACGAGATCCAGGCCGGCTACGAGGACGGCATCCTCACGGTCACCGTACCGAAGCTCGAGGAGGAGAAGCCGCAGCGCATCGAGGTCAAGGCCAAGAAGACGGTCGAGACCTCCAAGGCGGAGACCGCCGCGAGTTGACCCACGCCGGGACCGGCGGGGCGCAGCGCCATCGCCCCGCCGGGACATCCCGGCGCGATCGAGCGGCCAGGGGCCGTACAGCGACGAGACAGAGATCGGACATGACGGACAGGAAGCACACGACAAAGGATCACAAGCGCGCGAAGCCCGCGAAAGCCCAGGAGGGCGTGCCGCAGGCCGCGGAGGCCGCCGAGGCGACCGAGGCCGCCGAGCCGCAGATCGCCGAGGCCCCCGCGCAGGCTATCGCCGACGAGCTCGCCATAGCTGCGCGCGAGCGCGACGAGTACCTCGATCACCTCCGCCGCCTCAAGGCCGAGTTCGAGAACTACCGCAAGCGCGTGCAGCGCGACCACGAGGAGTTGCGCCTGCGCGCCGCCGAGACGGTCGTCGAGTCTTTGCTGCCGGTCATGGACAACATGAGCCGCGCCCTCGAGGCGGGCGCGCGGCACGAGGAGGGCCAGCTGCTGGCCGGCCTCGAGCTCGTTTCCGGTCAGCTTCAAGGCACGCTCGAGGGTCACGGGCTCGAGGAGATCCCGGTCGAGTCGGGTGTGCTCTTCGACCCGACCGTGCACGAGGCGATCATGGCCCAGCCCTCGTCGGACCACTCCGAAGGCACGGTGACGCAGGTCCTCGAGCGCGGCTACTTGCTGCACGGCAGGTTGCTGCGCCCCGCCAAGGTCATCGTCGCGAGCTGAGTGGGTGGAGATGACTGACTTCTACCAGACACTCGGCGTCTCCAAGAACGCCTCACAGGACGAGATCAAGAAGGCGTTTCGCAAGCTCGCCCGCCAGCATCACCCGGACAAGAACCCCGGCGACAAGGCGGCGGAGGAGAAGTTCAAGGAGGTCAGCTCGGCCTACGAGACGCTCTCGGACACCGCGAAGCGCAAGGAGTACGACGAGCTCAGCCGGCTCGGCGCCTTCGGCGCCGGTCCCGGCGGCGCCGGCGGCTACCGGCCGGGCGCCGGCGGGTTCCAGGGCTTCGACCCGAGCATGTTCGGCCAGGGCAACGTCCAGTTCGACGCCGGCGATCTCGGTGACATCCTCGGCAACCTGTTCGGCGGCGGGGCCGCAGGCGGGGGCCGCGGCCGGCGCAGGGCGGCCGAGCGCGGCGCCGACCTGCAGGCCGACGTCACCGTGTCGTTCGACGACGCGTTGCACGGCGTCACCGTGCGCGTGCCCATCGACAAGCCGGTCACGTGCGCGACCTGTCGCGGCAGCGGCGCAAAGCCGGGCACGACGCCCAAGGTCTGCCCGGAGTGTCAGGGGCGCGGCATGGTCGCGCGCAACCAGGGCCCCTTCGCGCTCTCGGAGCCGTGCCAGAGGTGTCACGGCCAGGGCACGATCATCGAAGACCCGTGCCCCACGTGTCGCGGCACGGGCGTCGAGAACAAGACCCGCCGGTACAACGTCAAGGTCCCGGCGGGCGTCAAGGACGGCAGCAAGATCCGCATCAAGGGCAAGGGTGAGGCCGGCTTCCGCGGCGGCCCGGCCGGCGACCTCTTCGTGCGCGTGCGCGTCGAGTCGGACGACCTCTTCGAGCGGCGCGGCGACGATCTGGTCGTCGAGGTCCCTGTCACCGTCTCCGAGGCGGCGCTGGGCGCCACCGTGAAGATCCCGACGCCGGGCGGCGGGCGCGTCTCACTCAAGGTTCCGGCCGGGAGCCAGGACGGGCGCACGTTGCGCGTGCGCGGCAAGGGCATGCCCAAGCTCAAGGGCGGCCACGGCAACCTCCTGGTCAAACTCCGGGTGCAGATCCCCGGCAAGCTGACCAAGGACCAGAAGCAGCTGTTCGAGACGCTCGCGGCGACGTTCCCGGACCCGCGCTCGACGGCTGA
>DASRZL010000030.1:0-23264 GCA_035686425.1 Thermoleophilia bacterium | reverse complement strand
GGCCGTCTCGTGCACGGCGGCCTTCTCGGGGTAGATCTCGTAGCGCTCGCGCTCCTCCGGCGGCGTGAGGTTGGGCATCACCACGTTGCCGCCGCGCTCCAGCCCGTGGGCGCGGCCGCCGGCCTTGTTCACCAGCGAGAGTGCAGTGGTGGCCGGGAGATTGGCGTCCGGGCGCGCCAGCCGCGTGAGCGCGAGCACCTTGCAGGTCATCAGTTCGCTGTTCGGCGCCTGGTCTTGCGGCCAGTCGTCCTCGGCCTGCCGCCGCTCGAACTCCTGCCCGAGAGGCGTGGCCGGGTGGGGCAGGTACGGCCCGATGCCGATCATGTCCATGTCCATGCCGCGGAACAGCTCGACGTCGGCAGCGATGCTCGCGTGCGTCTGGCCGGGGATGCCGACCATGATCCCGGTCCCGGCCTCGTAGCCGAGCTCCTGGAGCCGTCGCAGGATCGCCATCCGGTCGCTCACCTTGCCGGGGAGGTCCGGGTGGATGTGCCGGTACAGCTCGTCGTCGGAGGTCTCAAAGCGGAGGAGGTACCTGTCTGCGCCGGCCTCGCGCCAGGCGGCGAGGTCCTCCTCGGGCCGCTCACCGAGGCTCAGCGTGATCGCCGAGATGGTGGTCTCGGAGCGGATGCGGCGCAGGACGTCCGCCATCCAGTCGCGCTCGATGCCGTAGTCCTCGCCCGCCTGCATGACGAGTGTGCCGTAGCCGAAGTCGACGGCCTTGCGGGCGCAGCCCAGCACGACGTCCGCGCTCATGCGGTAGCGCTCGATGCCGCGGTTGGCGGCGCGGATGCCGCAGTAGGTGCAGCCGCGCACGCAGTAGTTGCTCACCTCGACGAGGCCGCGCAGGTGCACCGCGTTGCCGACGCAGCGGCGGCGCGCCTCGTCCGCAGCGGCCCACAAGGCCTCGAGCCGGGCCTCGTCGGTCTCGCGCAGCCAGTGCTCGATCGCCTCGTGCGTGAGCGCGTCGGCGACGCCGAGGGGCGGGGGAGAGGGCGCCGCGGTCATCGCGGCGGGACCAGGGTCGGCGCAGGCAGGGAAGGGGCGCGTCGCACGGCGGGAAGGCGCCGAGCGGCTAGCACAACTCGTCGACGGCGGCGTCTTCGGGCAGGCCGGACGTCACCGGCTGCACCGGTGCGTGCCCGGCCCGCCGCGCCTGTGCCGCCCGCATGGCCTCGAGGGCGGCCGGGAACGGCTGCAGCGCGCGTTCGAAGATGCCGAGGCTGAAGGCGATCACGAGACCGTAGTTGGTGATGGGTACGCCCTGCTGCCTGCAGCGCAGGATGCGGCCCAGCATCGCCCGCCGGTTGAACGTGCAGGCGCCGCAGTGGATGACGAGGTCCCAGCCCGAGAGATCGTCGGGGAAGTCGTGGCCCTGCATGTGCTCGATCTGGAGCTTGCCCCCCACGTACTGTGTGAGCCAGCGCGGGATCTTGATCCGGCCGATGTCCTCGGCGATGGGGTGGTGACTGCAGGCCTCGGCGATGAGGATCCGGGCGCCGCTCCGGAGATCGTCGACCGCCAAGGTGCCCTCGACCTGGCTGACGAGGTCGCCCTTGAAGCGGCTGAAGAGGATGCTGAAGCTCGTCATCGGCACCTCGGGTGGCGTGTCGGCGGCGACCTTGAGAAACGCCTGGGAGTCGGTGACCACGAGCTTCGGCGGACGGTTGAGGCGCTCGATGGCGTTGCGGAGCTCCCGCTCCTTCACCACGAGCGCCATCGCGTCGCTGTCCATCAGGTCGCGGATGCTCTGCACCTGGGGCAGGATCAGGCGCCCGCGCGGCGCCTCCTTGTCGACCGGGACCACGAGCACGGCGAGGTCGCCGCTGTTCACGAGGTCCCCGAGGATGGACGGATTGTCGATGAAGTCCGGCGGCGCCGCGTCGAGCAGCGCCTGGCGGAAGTCGAGCACGCCGCGGCCTTCGCTGGCGGCGGTCATCACCGGTGTGATCTTGAGGTCCTGTAGGCGCTTGACCGGCGCGGGCTTGCTCACCAGGTCGTTCTTGTTGAAGACGACCACGATGGGGGTCTTGCGCTCGAGGAACTCTTCGAGGATGCCGTCCTCGTACTCGCCCCAGCTGCCGGCCTCCGTGACCAGCACCCCGAGGTCGGTGCGGTCGAAGACCTGCGTCGTCTTCTTCGCGCGCAGCTCGCCGAGCACGCCGACGTCGTCGATGCCGGCGGTGTCGATGAAGAGCACGGGGCCGAGCGGCAGCAGTTCCATCGGCTTCTCGACGGGGTCGGTGGTCGTCCCGGCGAAGTCGCTGACGATGCTCACCTCCTGGCGCGTGATCGCGTTCAGGAGGCTCGACTTGCCGACGTTGCGGCGGCCGAAGATGCCGATGTGGAGGCGCATGCCCTTCGGTGCATCCATGAGTCCCATGCAGAGTGCCTCCGGCCTCTAGTCCGTCACGCCCATGGCCCTACGGGTCGCGTGCCGCTCAATGGCTGTTCCGTGCATTAATCTTCCACGCCGCGGCCGCGCGACTGGGGCGTGCCCAGACGGCAGACCGCCTCGGCGGTCAGCAGTTCGTCGTACCGCTCGGCCGTGAGCAGGCCGTCGGCGACGACCACGTCGCGGATCGTCGCCCCGCGTACCAGGGCACCGCGCACGACCTCGCAGGCGGCGTCGTAGCCGATCTCGGGCACGAGCGCCGTGGCGGCCGCGCTGGAGGCGCGCACGTGCGCGGCGCAGCGCTCCTCGTCGGCCTCGATGCCCTCGACGCAGTAGCGGCGCAGGACCTCGTCGGAGCTCGCCAGGAGCCGCAGGCTCTGCAACAGGCTGGCGGCGACCAGCGGGAGGAAGGCGTTGAGCTCGAGGCTGCCGAGGCCGGCGGCGGTGGCGATGGTCGCGTCGTAGCCGAACACGAGCAGCGCCGCTTGGCTCACGGCCTCAGGGATCACGGGGTTGACCTTGCCGGGCATGATGCTGGAGCCGGCCTGCCGCTGCGGGAGCCGGATCTCGCCCAGTCCCGCCTCTGGGCCGGAGCTCAGCAGGCGCAGGTCGCCGCAGATCTTGAGCAGCGTCGCGGCGTGAGCCTTGAGGATCCCGGAGACCTCGACGAAGACGTCCGTGTTCTGCGTCGCCTCGGTGAGGTTCTCGGCGCGCGCGAACCCGATGCTGGTGAGTTCGCGCAGCACGTCGACGACACGGAAGATGTACTGCCGCGGGGCGGCGAACCCCGTGCCGATGGCGGTGCCGCCGAGGTTCACGACGCGCAGTCGCTCCTCACACTTGTAGATGCGCCAGCGGTCGCGGCCCAGCGCCTCGGCGTAGGCGCCCATCTCGCGGCCGAGCGTCGTCAGGACGGCGTCCTGGTACTGCGTGCGACCCACCTTGACGACGTGTGCGAACTCTTGCTCCTTGGCCTGGAATGCCTCCTGGAGCGAGACCACCTGCTCCTCGAGGCGGTGCAGGAGCTCGATGGCCGCCAGGCGGAGCGCCGTGGGGTACGTGTCGTTCGTGCTCTGGTGGAGGTTGAGGTCGTCGAGTGGCGAGACGCGGGCGTAGTCGCCCGGCTCGGCGCCCAGGAGTTGCAGGGCGCGGTTCGCGAGCACCTCGTTCACGTTCATGTTGGTGCTCGTCCCGGCGCCGCCCTGCAGCCGGTCGACGACGATGTGCTCGTCGAGGAGGCCGTCGGCCAGCTCGCGGCAGGCGCGCTCGATCGCGTCGGCCTTGGCGTCGTCGCCCTCCCACACGCCGAGCGCCCGGTTGGTGCGCGCGCAGGCGAGCTTGACCACGCCGTACGCCCGCGCGAGCTCCTCATGGACCGGGCGGCCGGCGAGCGGGAAGTTCTCGAGCGCCCGCTCGGTGTGCGCGCCGTGCAGGCTGCCCGCCGGCACGGCGACCTCGCCGAGCATGTCTCGCTCGTTGCGCACGTCGTGGCTCATCGTAACCTTGTCGTCCGCCGGTCGCCTTCGGTCAGGCGCCGAAGACCATCTTCTGGACCTGGACGCCCTCGACCTCGTCCAGTTTGGCCTTCATCGCCGAGGCCTCGTCGTCCGTGCCGAAGAACTCGATGATGACGACGCCGCTCGGCGAGCAGACGTTCTCATCCGTGTCGTGCAGCCCGATGCGCGTCTTGATGTTGCAGCCGTAGTCGGTGAAGACCTTCTGCACGTCCACCGCGTTCTTGAGGCGGTCGGAGACGTGGATGCCCAAGATGATGTGCGTATCGCTCACGGTCGATCCCTTCTGGTGACGTGGCCGGTCTTGTCGCTCGCACCCTCCGCCCTCAGCAGAGCACGTCGCGCTTGCCGGCGCGCACCTGGGCGAGCATCTTCTCCGTGTGCTCGCGGCGCACGGTGTCCATCTCCGCGACCTTGCGCTCGATGAGCGCCTCGCCGAGGCCCCGGGTCTCGCGGCTGCCGTAGTCGAGGAGATACTCCTCGAAGGTGCTGATCGCGTTGGGGTCGCAGTGGTGCTTGATGTCGCCCGGCTTGGCCAGGTCCATGAAGTCCATTCCGGTGCGCCCGAGGCGGTAGCAGGCGGTGCAGAAGCTGGGCACGTAGCCGAGTTCGGCGACGTCGCGGATGACCTCGTCGAGCGAGCGGTGGTCGCCGAGCTGGAACTGCGCCGCGTCGAACTCCTCGTCCTCCTCGTAGCCGCCGGGGTTGGTGCGGCTGCCGGCGGAGATCTGGCTGACGCCCAGGGCGAATGTCTCGCGGCGAAGGTTGGCCGTCTCGCGCGTGCTCATGATCATGCCCGTGTAGGGCACGGCGAGGCGCAGGATGGCGACGATCTTACGGAAGTCGACGTCGCTCACCGGCCGCGGGGGGTGGCTCGCCATGTCCGAGCCGCTGGCGGGCTCCAGGCGCGGCATACTGACTGTGTGCGGTCCGACGCCGTAGGCCCGCTCGAGCTCGTGGATGTGCTGCAGCATGGCCAGGATCTCGAAGCGCCAGTCGGCGAGGCCGAAGAGGACGCCGATGCCGACGTCGTCGATGCCGGCCTCCATGGCGCGGTGCATGCCGGTGACGCGCCAGTCGAAGTCTCTCTTCTTGCCGCCCACGTGCACGGCCTTGTAGGTCTCGCGGTGGTACGTCTCCTGGAAGAGCTGGAAGGTGCCGATGCCGCTCGCCTTGAGGGCGCGGAAGTCGGGGACGCTCAACGGGGCTACGTTGACGTTGACGCGGCGGATCTCGCCGTTGCCGCGCTTGACGTCGTAGATGGTCGCGATGCTGTCGAGCACGTACTGGAAGCCGCCACCCTTGGGATATGACTCGCCGGCCACGAGAAGGATGCGCTTGTGCCCCTGGTCGACCAGCGCCTCCACTTCGCGGCGGATCTCATCCTGCGTGAGCGCGCGCCGCTTGAGCTCCTTGTTGCGTACGCGGAAGGCGCAGTAGAGGCAGTCGTTGTTGCAGAGGTTGCTGATGTAGAGGGGGGCGAAAAGCACGAGGCGCGCGCCGTAGATGGCCTCCTTGGCCTCGCGCGCGGTCTCGAAGAGCTCCGCCAGCAACTCGGGGTCGCTCACGGAGGTGAGGATCGCGACCTCGTCCATCTCGAGACCGTTGAGCTCGCTCGCCTTGGCGAGGATCTCGCGCACGCGGACGGCGTCCTTGGTGGACGCCGAGTGCATCGCCTCGTCGATCGCGGCCTCGTCGATGAACGCTCCTGTCTCCGCCACTGCTGTCATGCACTGCTCCCCAGGTCGACGGCTTCCGGCACGGGACAATCCGCCGCGGCCGGGATCTCAAAGCTGAACTCGGCCCACTGGCCCTGCTCCGATTCCGCCGCGATGCGGCCCTTGTGCAACTGGACGATGCGCCACGAGTTGTAGAGGCCGACACCCGTCCCGCGGCGGCTCTTGAGGGCCGGGTCGTCCAGGCGCGAGAACCTGCGGAAGAGCTTGTTCTGCTCCCCATGGCTGAAGCCCGGCCCCGAGTTCCACACGCTGATGCGGAGACGCTCGCCGCCCTTCTCATCCAGGGTGACCTCCGCCTTCACGCGGATGTCCCCGCCCTCGTCGCCGTACTTGATCGCGTTGTCGAGCAGATTGACGGTGACGATGCGCAGCAGCGTCGGGTCGCAGCACACGGGCGGCAGGGCCGGCGAGGGCACGCAGGTCATGAGGTGGATGCCGTGAGCGTCCGCCTGGGGGCGGACGAGGTCGACCGCCTCCGCCACCACCTCCTCCATCACGTCCACGCGGGAGCGGGGTGCGAGCCTGAGCTCGCCGCCTTCCACCTGCGCGAGGTCGAGGTACTCACGCACCAGGCTGAGCAGGTACTGCCCCTTGCGCTCCATGCTCAGGACCTTGGCGCGCTGCTCGGGCGTGAGATCGCCGAGGTAGCCCTGCGAGAGGATCTGGGCGTCGGTGACCATCGAGGCGACCGGGCTCTGGAGCTCATGACTCACGAACCCGAGCATCTGCGTGTAGGCGTAGTTGGCCTCCTCGAGCTGCTCGATGCGCCAGGCCTTCTCGACCGCCTGGCTGAGGCGCTCGGCGATCGCCATCTGCAGCTCGATGTGGTTGGGCCCGTACGTGTACGGCGTGCGCGAGCTGCGGAAGATGAAGCCGACGACGCGACCCTCGACGATGAGCGGACACGTGAGGCTGGAGCGCACGCCCTCCTCGATGAGCAGCTTGGACGAGCGGCTGCGCGGGTGGTCGCGCACGTACGCCTCGAGATCGTTGATGATGCGCGGCAGCCCGCTGTGCATCACGTCTGTCAGCGTGCTGCCCCGCAGCCCCTCGCGGTACCCCTGATCGATGCGCAGCCGCTCGTACGAGGCGCGATTGTAGTAGCTGGTGACGTAGACGGACTGTTCGTCGATGAAGGCGAGGCCCATGCGATCGCAGGGGATGAGCTCCTGCGTGTTGTCGAAGAGGTAGTCGACGATAGCGCGGAGTGAGGGACGAGCGGCGATCTTCTGGTTGACCGTGCGCAGCAACGTTCGCGCCTCGGCGCTGATGGGCTTGAGAGAGCCCGTATCGCGGAACGGGTCGACGTACGTGACGGCGGGTTGCGGTGTCTGCTGTTCCTTGCCCATGGGCCTCGCTTGGCCGGCGCCTCACGGCGTGTGTGTCGTCCGGCCGGCCGCGGCCTGCGCGGCCGGCGTGGTGCCCGTCTCAAGTCTACTCGATACGGGCGGCCGGGCTGGCTCTTATCTGGTCAGCCCGGCCGCCCGCCTATCTGACGCTCAGTGTGCGGTCCACCTGGTCTGCGACATCCGAGCCGGTTCCCCAGCTCGTTGGTGGCCCGCACGGTGAGGCGCCTGCGGTGGTCACTCTTGAGGGATGTGCTTGCCGCGAGCCGTGTACTCCGTGTGCAGGAGCTTGTGGCTCTTGTGGCCGCAGGGGCCCTCGGGGAGGAACTCGGCATACGTCTGCAGCACCGCCGGGTTCTCGTGCGACTTGCGCACCGCGTAGGCGCTGTCTTCGGAGTAGATGGCCTTGGCGCGGGCGGCGCGGATATCGGCGCTGGTGGGGATCGGCTGGCCGCCACCGCCCAGGCAGCCGCCCGGGCAGGCCATGAACTCGATGAAGTGGCATTCGCTGAACTTGCCGCCGGCCTTGATGTCGTCCATGACCTTCTTGGCGTTGGCCGTACCGTGGGCGACGGCGACCTTGAGCGTCGCGCCGTTCAGCCAGTCCCAGTTCGGCACGAGGTGCGCCACGATCTCGGGCACCGGGCCGACCTTGGGGATGGTGAGCTCGGCGTACTTGACGCCCTCGAAGCCGCGCAGGGGGATGATGTCGCCATGGTCGTAGATGCTCTCGACCTTCTCCCCTGTGACCATCTCGATGACCGTGCGCAGCGCAGCCTCCATGACGCCGCCGGTGGCGCCGAAGATGACGCCGGAGCCGGTGGCCGACCCGAACGGGTCGTCGAAATCGCTCTTCGGCAGGGTCGGCACGTGCAGGCCCGCCTCCTTGAACATCTTGCCGAGCTCGCGCGTGGTGAGCCCGTAGTCGACGTCCTGGTAGCCCGAATCGTGCATCTCCGGCCGGTTGCACTCGAACTTCTTGGCCGAACAGGGCATGAGCGCGACGCTCACGATCTTCCCGGGGTCGAGGCCGAGCTTGTCTGCGTAGTACGTCTTGATCAGCGCGCCGAACATCTGCTGCGGGCTCTTGGCGCTCGAAGCGTTGGGCAGGTACTCGGGGTAGAAGTGCTCGAGGTACTTGACCCAGCCCGGCGAGCAGCTGGTGAACTGCGGCAGCGCGACGTCCTTGTCGCCCTGCACCAGCGCCTTGTAGAGACGCAGGATGAGCTCGGTGCCTTCCTCGATGATGGTGAGGTCGGCGGTGAAGTTGGTGTCGAACACCCTGTCGAAGCCCGCGCGGCGGAGCGCCGTGTTCATCTCGAAGGTGACCGGCGTGCCGGGCTCGAGGTCGAACAACTCGCCCATCGCCGAACGTGGCGCCGGAGCGGTCTGGATGACGACGTGCTTGTCGGGATCGTCGATGGCGGCCCACACGGCGTCGGTCTCGTCCTTGGCGTAGAGGGCGCCGACCGGGCAGCGGTTGACGCACTGGCCGCAGTTGATGCAGACCGCGGAGCCGAGCGGCATGTCTTCGAAGGTCTCGATGGTGACCTTGTTGCTGCGGCCGACGGCCTCGAGCACGCCGACTTCCTGGATGTCGATGCAGGTGCGGATGCAGCGGCGGCAGCGGATGCACTTGTTCATGTCGCGCATCACGGAGTAGCTCGAGGTGTCGGTCTCGAACAGCGGCTCGTCCGGGTGCCCGAAGGCGAACTCGGTGATGCCGTACTCCTCGGCCAGCGACTGCAGCTCGCAGTTGCCGTTGCGCACGCAACTGTAGCACTCGCCGCAGTGCTCGCTGAGCAGCAGCTCTAGCACGTGCTTACGGGCCATGCGGACCTTGCGGTTGTGCGTGCTGATCTTCTGCTGATTGACGACCGGGAACGTGCAGGCGGGCTGCAGCGTCCGCTGGCCCTCGACCTCGACCACGCACATGCGGCACACGCCGGCTACGTCGAGGTCGGGGTGGTCGCACAGCGTCGGGATCTTGATCCCGGCGGTCTTGGCAGCCTCGAGGATGGTCGTCCCGAAGGGGACCTTGGCCTCGATGCCGTCGATCTCGATGCTCACCTGGGCGCCGATGGCGTCCGGGCTGGTGGTAGTGATGACGCGCCGGTGCTGCTGCGAGAGCGGCGCGCGATGGATCGGGGTGGTGGGATTGCTCATGCTCACTCCCTCACTATCGTCAGGCGCTCGGCGCGCGGTTGCTGATCTCGTCCTCGAAACCCGCGAGGATCGAGAGGAATGCGCTGGGGCTGGTCTGCCCCAGGCCGCACTTGGAGGCGATCATCATGGTCTCGCCCAGAGCCTTGACGTCGGCAAGGAACCGGGGCGGGCACTCACCCTTCTTGAGGAGCTGGACGGCCTGCAGCATCTGCGGGTTGCCGAGGCGGCAGGGCGTGCACTGGCCGCAGCTCTCTTCGACGAAGAACTCGAGGAAGTTCTCGGCCACGTCGAGGATGTCGCGCTCGGGGCCGATGACCATCACGGAACCGCCGGTGGGGATGTCTTCGAAGGCCAGCGCGCGGCTGAACTCCCTGGCCGGCACGCAGATGCCGCTGGCGCCGCCGATCTGGACGGCCTTGGCGCCCTCGCCGCCGACCTCCTCGAGCAGGCCGGCGATGGTGATGCCCCACGGGAACTCGTACACGCCGGGCTTCTCGCAATCGCCGCTGATGCTGAAGAGCTTGTAGCCGGTCGACCTGTCGGTGCCGAACTCCTTGAACCAGTCGGCGCCCTTGGCGAAGATCGCCGCCACCGAGGCGAGCGTCTCGACGTTGTTGACGACGGTCGGGTTGTTCAGGAGGCCGGCGACCACCGGGAACGGCGGGCGGTTGCGTGGTTCGCCGCGGAAGCCCTCGAGGCTCTCGATGAGGGCCGTCTCCTCGCCGCACACGTACGCGCCGGCGCCCATGGCGGTGATGACGTCGAATTCGAATCCCTCGACGCCCATGATGTTGCGACCGAGCAGGCCCTGACCGCGCCGCTTCTGGATGGCCTCGTTGAGGTGCGGGCGCAGGTACGTGTACTCGGCGCGCAGGTAGATGATGCCGAGCGTCGCGCCGACCGCACGTCCGCCGATGGTCATGCCCTCGATGACGAGGTCGGCGAACCTGGTGAGGATGACGCGGTCCTTGAACGTACCGGGCTCGCCCTCGTCGGCATTGCAGATGATGTACTTCTGGTCGGCCTTCTCCGCCGCGCAGAAGCCCCACTTCATGCCCGTGGGGAAGCCTGCGCCGCCGCGACCTCTGATGTCGCTGTCGCGCACGAAGTCGACGAGGTCGGCGCGGCTCATGGCCAGTGCGGCCTCGAGGCCGGCGCCGGCCTGGATGGTCTCGTAGGTGAGGGCGTTGCCCTGGGTCTCGATCATCGCGGGCATCGCTCAGCCCTCCTGGGTCGCAGCGGCGGACCGGCAGGCGGCGACGATCTCGCGCGCCGTCTCCGGGGTGATCCGCGTGTGGACCTCATCGTTCACGAGCAGGGCGGGACCCTGATCGCACATACCGACGCAGCTCGCCCACTCGAGGGTGAAGAGCCCGTCGCTCGTGGTCTCGTCGAAGCCGACGCCGAGTTCGTCGGTGAGGGCTTCCGCGATGGCGTCCTTGCCGGCGAAATCGCACGAGAGCGTGCCGCAGAGCCGGATCACGAATCGACCCTCGGGTGCGCCGTGCAGGAAGGCGTAGAAGGAGGCGACGCTGTAGACCTCCACCGGGTGGATGTCGAGCGCGTCGGCGATGGTCTGCATGGACTCGGAATCGACCTCGCGGAAGCGCCGCTTGACATCCGCGAGGATCGGGATGAGAGAGCTTCTGCCCGGGCCGAGCTTCTCGACCAGGGCGATGAGGTCAGCGCGGAGCTGATCTTGCTGAGTCACTGGCATCAGGAGTCCTCTCTCACTGCTCGAGGAGCTTCTTGACCTTGGCCACAAGGGTCTGCGGCTCAACGGGCTTGGGCTGGAACTCGTCGACGGGGACGATCTCGCCGTCCTTGTCGATGTTGAGGCCCATCGCGGCATTGACGCTGGTGAGCATGATGATGGGCACGGTGTTGCCGCTCTTGCGGATCTCACGCGCCATGCGGAGGCCGTCGTCCGGCTCCTCCATCATGACGTCGAGGATGAGGAGGTCGGGCTTGAGCTCCTCGAGCCTCTTCATCCCGTCGGCGCGATTGGGCGCGCCCTCGACTTCGTAGCCCTCACGTTCGAGGACCAGGCGACCGGCATCGACGATGTCCGGGTCGTCGTCAACGATGAGAATCTTGGGCACCACGCACTCCTTCGCTCGTTTCCGTTCCCCTTGGCGTCACCGGGTGGTGCGCCATCGCGGCCTCCGACGTCGTTCCTCGTCCGCGATGCATGGGCTCACGACAAGCGCAGGCACGGCAAGGACGGGCGAAAGAGACGATGATCGGTGCTGGCCGCTCACTCCACAAAATCCACGTTTCACTTGGCCTCGGCTGCACTACTGTTCTACCGCATCGCGGCCGCTTGTGCAAGAGGTCACGAGCGTTGGGTGTTAGTATCGCACATCTTCGCACACGTGCGAACCCCCCTTGCTGAAGGCCGGTCCGGCGGCGTCGAAGGTCGCCCGGGGCACGCCTCAGATCTGAGGCGCCGCCGGGCTCGAGGCGTCGACCGCAGACTCGGACTCAGGCGTGGATCCGGCCGGCGGCGCGTCGTGGAGGGTCACCGTGAACGTGCTGCCGACGCCGGGCTCGCTCCGCACCTGCGCCTCGCCGTCGTACATGTTGGCGATCTTGCGCACGGTGCTGAGGCCGAGCCCGCTGCCGAGGATCTTCACCGTCTGTTCATTCTTGATCCGTTGAAACTCGTTGAAGAGCTTGCCGGCCTCCTCGGGCGTGAGGCCGATGCCGGTGTCGGCGACGGCGATGGTGACGGCGTCTCCCTTGCGGCTCAGCCGCACGGTGACGGAGCCGCCGTCGCGGTTGTACTTGACGGCGTTCGAGATGAGGTTGTTGAGGACGATCTCGGCCTCGCCGGCATCGGCCAGGAGCTCGACGTCGCCGCCGTCCTCGAGCGTCACGGTGATGTCGCGGCGCCCGGCGTCGACGGCGAACAGCTCCATCGACGCCTTGGCCAGCTCGCGCAGGTCGACCCTCGTGATCACCCGCTCGCGCTGGCCGGACTCGATGCGCGTGAGGTCGAGCAGGTCCATGATCAGCTTCTTCATGCCGTCGACGCGCACGATGCTGCGCTCGACCATCTGCAGGTTCTGGTCGGCCTCGGTCGTGCGCAGGATGTTGAGGTAGCCCTCCACCGCGTTGAGCGGCGCCTTGAGCTCGTGCGCGAGCACCGAGATGAAATTGAAGCGGATCTCGCGCTTCTCCTCGGCGAGCTTGCGCGCCTGCTTGCTGAGGATCAGCTGGCTGGTCGCCTTGCGCAGCGCGTACCGGAGCTCCTCGGGTGTGAACGGCTTGGCGAGGAAGTCGTAGGCCCCTAGCTTGGTCGCCTTGACCGCCGTCTCGAAGGTCGCATAGGCGGTGATCATGATCGTCAGCACCTCGCGCCCCTGGGAGCTCAAGGCGTCGAGGACGTCCATGCCGCCGACGCCCGGCAGCTTCAGGTCGAGCAGCAGCAGATCGACCGACCCGCCCTCGCCGAGGTAGTCGAGGAAGTCCTCTCCGGTCGTGAAGTAGCGGAACGCGTAGTCGGCGTCGACGAGGACGTCGCGCACGTGCACACGGTACTTCTGGATGATGCGGCGCACGCCGAGGCAGAGCGCCTCTTCGTCGTCGACCATGACGACCTGCAGCGTGGCCTGCTGTGGGTCCATGAGGCTCTCGCGGATTGTCAGTTCGAGGTTCATCGCTCAGCTCCCGGTGATCGCCTGCAGGCTCGCCGCAACGTCCGTGGCGGACTCGAGTCGGGGCAAGGAGATGGTGAACGTCGTCCCCGTGGGGCCGGCCTCGGGGTCGGCGTTCGACTCCACGGTGATCTGGCCGCGGTGCATCTTGACGATGCCGTGCGTGACCGCAAGGCCGAGGCCCGTGCCCTTGCCGACCTGCTTGGTCGTGAAGAACGGGCTGAACAGCTTGTCCAGGTTCTCCTTGGGGATGCCGGTGCCCTCGTCCTCTACCGCGATCACGATGGTCTCCTCGGTCCCGTCGAGGGTAACGGTGATCGCGCCGCCGTCGGGCATCGCGTGCTGGGCGTTGGTGAGCAGGTTGGTGAGCACCTGGACGATCTGATCGCCGTCGAGCTCGGCGACCGGGTCTTCGAGGTGGCCGGCCACTTCGACGGAGATGCCCTCGGCGACGGGGATCGTGCGCATGACCTCGGCCACCAGGTCGTTGAGGTCGGTCGGCTGACGGACTACGCGGCTCTGGCGGGCGAAGTTGAGCAGGCCGGAGATGATCTTCTTGCAGCGGTTGGCCTGGTCGACGATGAGTTTGACGTCGGCGGAGACCGCGGGGTCGCTCTCGCAGTCCTCGAGCAGCAGGTTGGCGTGCAGCAGGAGGATGCCGAGCGGGTTGTTGACCTCGTGGGCGATGCCGGCGGCGAGCTGGCCCATGCTGGCGAGCTTCTCGCTCTTGACCAGCGCCTCCTTGGTCGTCTCCAGCGAACGGTGCGACTCCTGGAGCTCGTCGACGGTCTTGTGCAGCTCGTCCACCGAGTAGGGCAGACACATCTCCACCTCGGCCAGGCCCTGCCAGATCGCGACCGCGTGGTGGCTGCAGGAGTCGTAGCCGCAGGCGCCGCAGTCGAGCTCGTCCTCGGGGGCGTACTTGTTCATACGCGCCAGGATCTCCTGGATCTGCTCCGGCGTCGGCATGTCGTCGAAGCGCTGGTCGAAGGGAGCGAAGGTCCTTGACAGATCGACGTCGCGGGCGTCCGCGACCGCCGTCTCCCAGGCCGCCTGGTCGAAGTCGGCCTGGCGGGCGCGGGTCTCGGCGCTGACGTCCGCGCGGCGCTTGAAGACCGGTTCCTCACAGCTGAAGCCGGCGCCCATGATGCAGCCTTCGCAGCAGAGGATATCGAGCAGGCGCGCCTCGGTATCGCCGTGCTCGAAGTCGGTGATCGCATCCACGAGGTTGGCGCGTCCGTCGGCGCTCACGATGTCGCCGCTGAGGAGGTCCTCGTCCAGTTCGGCGGCCTGGAGGAGGCCACGGCTGATGGGGAAGAGGGCCCCGAGGCTGCCGCGCGGCGGGTCGAAGTCATCACCCGTGCCGTCGTGCGTGCTGAGGCTCACTCCGCGGCCGGCCAGCAGGGTGCGAAGCTCCACATAGGTGAGCGCGGCGTGCACCTCGTCCTCGAACTGCTCGTAGCGCGCCTCCCCTTTCTTGGCGATGCACGGCCCGATGAAGACGATCTTGCGCTCGGGGCCGTACTGGTGATGCAGCACGCGCGCGATCGCCAGCATCGGCGAGACGATGGGCGCCAGGTTGTCGAGGATGTCCGGGTGGTACTTGCGCACGTAGCTGACCACCGCCGGGCAGCTGGTGGCGATGTAGCGCCCGTCGTCCTGTTCGAGCAGGCGGGCGTACTCGGCGGCCACGAGGTCGGCGCCGAAGCTGACCTCGTGGACGCTCGCGAACCCGAGCTCGCGGAGGGCGCCGACCAGTCCGGCCGTGCCGCACTCCGTGAACTCGGCCGGATAGCTCGGCGCCACGATCGCCGTGACCGGCGCGCCGCCGGCGAGCAGGTCCTCGGTGGCCTCGATGCCGCTGAGCACCTGCTTGGCGTTCTGGCTGCAGACGGTGACGCAGTTGCCGCACCCGATGCAGCGCGTCTGGATGACGCTGGCCTGCCCATCGAGGATCTGGATGGCCTTGGCGGGGCATTCACGGACGCACGTGTAGCACCGCCGGCACTTCTCGCGGATCGTGGTGACGAGTTGCAGGTTCGGCACGCGGTCTTCGTTCATCGGGTCGCCGTCCGGGCGGCGGTCACGCGGCGCCGAGGAGCTCGGCGATCTTTGCCAGAAGCGTCTGCGCGTCGATGGGCTTGTCGAAGTAGGCGTCCACGTTCATCTTGGCGAGATCGTCGGCGGAGTCGGGCTGGAAGTTCAACCCGAGGGCGCTGCTCACCGACGTGCTGATGATGATCGGCACCGCGGCCGTGCGCGGGTCCTCCTTCAGCTGGGCGGAGAAGGCGAAGCCGGCGTCGATGCTCGTCATCATCAGGTCGGTGATGACCAGGTCCGGAGTCTCGGCGTCGATGCGCGCGAGCGCCTCGGTGGGGTTGGTGGCGGTGACCACGCGGTGGCCGGCCCCCTCGAGGATGATGCGGTTGATCTCGAGGAAGTCGAAGTCGTCGTCAACGATGAGTATCAGTGCCTGATCCGCGCTCATGATCCGCCTTCAGTATAGTCGGTGTGCCTTCGGGGCACCGCCAGTTGAGACCGCTTCGCCGCTCAATACCGGCCTGTTCGCCGGGCCTCCGCGACGGCCCCGGAGGCGGCCCCGGCCTCCCGGGGCCGCCTCGCGGGCGCGCCGCCCACGCGCCCGGCCGTCGTCTTGCCCGCGCCGCGTCTCAGACGCGGTCGTACTCGAAGTAGTGGGTGTGCAGGAGGTGGTGTGAGATCTCGTCGCACGGCGCCCCGAGGTACTCCTCGTACAGGGCGCAGACGGCCGGGTTCTCGTGCGACTTGCGCAGCTCGCGGCCCTCGTCCTCGCGATAGATCGCGGCGATGCGCGCCTTGCGCACCTCGTTGGTCGTGAAGCGCGGCTGCCCGCCGCCGCCGATGCAGCCGCCTGGGCAGGTCATCACCTCGACGAAGTGGTACTCGGCCTCGCCGCTCTTGACCAGGTCGATGACCTTCTGGGCGTTGCCGAGGCCGTGGGCCACGGCGACCTTGAGGTCGGCTCCTTCGAGGAACGCCCAATCGCCCTGTGCGCCCTCGACCTTGACGGTCGCCACCTTCACGCCTTCGAGACCCTCGATGGGCTCGATGTGCAGGTTGGGGAAGGGGAACGGCGTCTCGGTGACGATCTCCCACACCGTGCGCAGGGCCGCCTCCATGACGCCACCGGTGTTGGCGAAGATGTCGGCGGCGCCGGTGCTGATACCGAGCGGCGCGTCCATCTGCTCGTCGGGCAGGCTGCGGAAGTCGATGCCGGCCTGCTTGATGAACGCGCCGAGCTCCCGCGTGGTGAGCACGATGTCGACGTCCTGCACGCCGCTGTCGCTCATCTCCGGTCGCGCCGCCTCGTACTTCTTGGCGGTGCACGGCATGACCGAGACGACGACCATGTCCTCCGGCTTCACGCCGATCTTCTCGGCGTAGTACGTCTTGGCGATCGCCCCGAACATCTGCTGCGGGCTCTTGCACGTGCTCAGGTTGGCGAGCATGTCGGGGTTGAAGTGTTCCATGTAGTTGATCCAGCCTGGGGAGCAGCTGGAGAACTGCGGCAGGGCCACCGACTCGCCGTCGACGAGCGCCTTCTTGAGACGCACGAGCAGCTCCGTGCCTTCCTCCATGATGGTGAGGTCGGCGGTGAAATCGGTGTCGAACACGGCGTCGAAGCCGAGACGACGCAGGGCCGAGACCATCTTGCCGGTCACCAGGGTGCCGGCCGGGTAGTCGAAGCACTCGCCGAGCGCGGCGCGGATCGCCGGCGCCGTCTGCACGATGACCGTCTTGGTGGGATCCTCGAGCGCCGCCCAGACCTCGTCGATCTGGTTGCGCTCGCTGATGGCGCCCACCGGGCACACGGCGGCGCACTGGCCGCACTGCACGCAGACGACGTCGCTCAGGTTCTGCGAGAAGGCGGGGCCGATGAGGGTGGCGAAGCCGCGGCCCTGGGCGAACAGGCCGCCGACCCCCTGGACCTCGTTGCACACGGTCACGCAGCGGCGGCAGGAGATGCACTTGCCGGTGTCACGGATGAGCGCCGGGGTGCTGTCGTCGATCATCCTGACGGTCTTCTCGCCCTCGTATCGCAGGTCGCCGATACCGAGCTCGTCGGCGAGGGTACGGAGCTCGCAGTCCGCGGACCGGGCGCAGATCTTGCAGTCGCCGTCGTGCTCCGACAGGAGCAGCTCGACGACCATCTGGCGGCCGTCGCGGACCTTGCCGGTGTTGGTCTTGACGACCATGCCGTCGGTCGCCGGCTGGCTGCACGAGGCGACCAGCGTGCGTGCGCCCTCCACCTCGACGAGGCAGACGCGGCAGGCGCCGATGGACTGGACGTCGTCGAGGTGGCAGAGGGTGGGGATCTTCACGCCGGCCTGGCGGGCCGCCTGAAGCACCGTGGCGCCCTCCGGCACCTCGACGCTGATGTCGTCAATAGTCAGGGTTGGCATCCTCTTGCTCTCCTTGCTCACGAGCCGTACTTGCCGTAGTCGCAACGCAGGCAGCGCCTCGCCTCAGCGACGGCCACCTTTGCGGCCCAGCCCAGCTCGACCTCGTCGAAGTTGGTGACACGGTCCGCGACCGGGAGCTCCTCGACCTGGTGACGCTCGACCACATCGGGGTCGGCGTCGGGGTCGAAGAACGTCGGCGGTTCGATGTCGCGGCGCCAGAATGCGTGGTTGGCGCCGGTGAGGTGTTCGTCCATGCCGGCCGCCGCACGCTCGCCCGCGCCGATGGCTTCGACGACCGAGGACGGGCCGGTGGCGGCGTCGCCGCCGGTGAAGACCCAGTCGACGGAGGTCTTGCCCGTGTTCGGGTCGGCGGCGAGGTAGCCCCGGCGGTTGAGCTCGATGGGGGTGCCGTCGAGGACGGCCGGCGCGTCGAGCTTCTGCCCGATCGCGGCGATGACGGTGTCGGCCTCGACCACGAATGCGGGGTTGTGGCCGGCGACCGGACGGCGACGACCGCTGCGGTCGTAGTCGCCCAGCGCCATCTCCGTGCAGCGCACGCCGGTGACCTTGCCCTCGGCGTCGCGGAGGATCTCTTCGGGGGCAACGAGGGTCATGATGTCGATGCCCTCGAGGTCGGCGGCGTCGATCTCCTCGCCCCATGCGGGCATCTGGGCGCGCGTGCGGCGGTAGAGGATCTTGACGCTCTCGGCGCCGAGGCGCAGGGCGGTACGGGCGGCGTCGATGGCCGCGTTGCCGCCGCCGACGACGGCGACGTTCTTGCCCACCTCGCCCTTGCCGCTGATGTTGTACTCCTTGAGGAAGGAGAGACCGTCGTACACGCCCGGACCTTCTTCGCCGGGGACGCCGATACCGGCGCCCTGCGGGGCGCCGACGGCCACGAAAACGGCCTCGTATCCCTCGTCCTTGAGGCTCTGCAGGGTGAAGTCGCGGCCGAGCGCCTTGCCGTACTCGAAGTGGGCGCCCATGGCCTCGATCATCCTGATCTCCCGCTCGAGCTCCGGCCGCGGCAGGCGGTAGGCCGGGATGGCCTGGACGAGCATGCCGCCGGCCTTGGGCTCGGCTTCGAACACGACCGGCTTGTAGCCCAGCCGAGCCAGGAAGTAGGCCGCGGAGAGACCGGCCGGCCCGGAGCCGACGACGGCGACCTTGCGAGCGGCGTTGGCCGGGTCCTCGTGGATCTCCGGGAGTTGCGGGTCCTTCTCCTGCTCGACCATGAAACGCTTGACGTGACGGATCGCCAGCGCCCCGTCCAGGCTCGAGCGCATGCACTTGCTCTCGCAGGGATGGAAGCAGACGCGGGCGCAGATGCTGGCCAGCGGGTTGCGCTCGCGGTGCAGCTTCAGGGCTTCGTCGTAGCGCTCTTCGCCCACGAGGCTCACGAAGCCGGGGATGTTGACGCTCGCCGGGCACGCGTTGGAGCAGCGCGCCTTGAACATGGTCGAGCAGACGCCGGCCTCGCAGTACTTGTCTTTGATGTGCGCGTCGTACTCGTGGCGGAAGTGACGGATCGTCGAGAGCACGGGGTTGGCGGCCGTCTGGCCGAGGCCGCAGAGGGCGGTCTGGCTGATGGACTCGCCGAGGGCGACGAGGCGCTCGATGTCGCCCTCTTCGCCCTCACCTCTGCAGATACGCTCGACGATCTCGAGCATCCGCTTGGTTCCGACGCGGCACGGCGGGCATTTGCCGCAACTCTCTTCCTGGGTGAACTCGAGGAAGAAGCGGGCGATGTCGACCATGCACGTGTCTTCGTCCATGACGATCACACCGCCGGATCCCATGATGGCGCCGAGCTCCTGCAGGGTGGCGTAGTCCACGGGGACGTTGAGATGCTCCTTGGGGATGCAGCCGCCAGACGGTCCGCCGAGCTGTGCGGCCTTGTAGGCCTTGTCGCTGGGGATGCCGCCGCCGACCTCGTAGATGAGTTCACCGAGCTGCATGCCGATCGGGACCTCGACGAGGCCGGTGTGCTGCACGTTGCCGCCGAGCGCGAACACCTTGGTGCCCTTGCTGCTCTCGGTACCCGTGCTGGCGTACCACTCGGCGCCCTTGAGGAGGATCGGCGCGATGTTGGCGAAGGTCTCCACGTTGTTGAGCACGCTGGGCTTGCCCCAGAGGCCGGAGACGGCCGGGAACGGCGGGCGCGGGCGCGGCTCGCCGCGGTGACCCTCGATCGAGGTCATGAGGGCGGTCTCCTCGCCGCAGACGAAGGCGCCGGAGCCCATGCGGATCTCGAGGTCGAAGTCGTAGCCGCTGCCCATGATGTCGTTGCCGAGCAGGCCGTACTCGCGCGCCTGCCCGAGGGCGTGCTCGAGGCGCTCGACGGCGAGCGGATACTCGGCGCGCACGTACACGTAGCCCTGGTGCGCGCCGATGGCGAAGGCGCCGATGACCATGCCCTCGATCAGCGAGTGGGGGTCGCCCTCGAGCACCGAGCGGTCCATGAACGCACCGGGGTCGCCCTCGTCGGCGTTGCACAGGATGTACTTGGTGTCGTTGCTCTGCTGCTGGGCGAAGCGCCACTTCATCCCGGTGGGGAAGCCGGCGCCGCCGCGGCCGCGCAGGCCGCTGGCGAGGACCTCTTCGACGACCTGCTCGGGGGTCATCTCGGTGAGCGCCTTGGCGAGTGCCTGGTAGCCGTCGCGCGCGATGTACTCGTCGATGTTGAGCGGGTCGATGATGCCGGAGTTGCGCAGGACGATCTTGACCTGGCGGTTGAAGAACGGGATGTCGTTCATCTCCGCCTGGGTCTTCTCGGTGCCGGGCGCGTGGCTCACGAGGCGCTCCACCACGCGGCCCTTGAGGAGGTGCTCCTCGACGATCTCGGGCACGTCCTCCGCCTTGATGTTCTGGTAGAAGACGCCGTCGGGGTAGACGAGGGCCACCGGGCCCTGCACGCAGGGGCCGAGGCAGCCAGTCTCGACGACGTCGATCTCGCCGGCGAGCTTGCGCTTCTTGAGCTCGGCGCGCACGGCCTCGCTCACGTCGAGGGCGCCGGAGGCGATGCACCCACCGCCGGTGCAGATCAGGAAGTGACTTCTCACATCAGCCATAGTCGGATCACTCGCTCTCAGGTCTTGATGAGGTAGGCCTCGACGGGTGTGCCGCCCACGAGGTGATTGACGACGATCGTGTGGATCCTGGCCTTGTCGAGCAGGCCGTAGCGGTACAGCGTGCCGTCGGGCATCGTGAGGGTCGCCATCGGCTCCTCTTCGCAAAGGCCGGCGCAGCCGGACTGATGGAGGCTGGCCGAGGTCACGCCGTTGGCGGACAGCTCGGTCATGAAGACGGCGACGATCTCGCGCGCGCCGGCGGCGATGCCGCAGGTGCCCATGTGCACGGTCACCTGCGTCTCCTTGCGGCCCTCGCGCAGGTCGATGTCGGCCTTCGCTTTGGCGGCCAGGTTCTTGAGCTGGTCGGGACTGGTGATCCTTTCGGCCATGTCAGGCGCTCCTTCCGGCCAGGACCGGCTCCTCGGCGTACCGGGCGAGAATCTCGCCGACGCGCTTGGGTTTGACGCGGTGGTGCACGTCGTCGTCGATCATGATCACGGGCGCGAGGCCGCAGGCGCCGAAGCAGCGGCCGATCTCGAGCGAGAACTGGCGGTCCTCGGTGGTGCCGCCCAGGTCGATCCCGAGTTCCTTCTTGAACGCGTCGAGCACCGCGACGCCGCCGCGAACGTAGCAGGCGGTGCCCAGGCAGATGCGGACGAGGTGCTCGCCGCGCGGGACGGTCGTGAAGAACGAGTAGAAGCCGACCACGCCGGCGACCTCGCTGTACGGCTTGCGCAGCTCACGCGCGATGTGTTTGAGGGCGACCTCCGGCAAGTAGCCGAAGATGCCCTGCGCGAGCTGAAGCACGGGGATCAGGGCGCCCGGCCTGCCCTTGTACTCGGCGATGACGGCGTCGAGGCGCTCGAGGAGTTCCTCCTCGGTCGGCTCCTCGGCGCAGGACACGCACGCCTGCACGGTTTTGCTCATTCCCCGCTCCTTCGCTCGAGTCTGCTGCGATCGCTTCGCAGATGATGTCTTTGAGTCATGGCAGCTCCTCCTGAAACGCCACCAGGTCGGCGAGCCGCCGGGGCAGTTCCGGGCCGCAGAGAGAGACGCTCGTCCCGCCATCCGCCAGGTCGACCCGGAACTCGATCTCCGGGTTGGTCACCGCCATGGTGGCGACGGAGGCGGCGACGTCGCCCAACGGCGGGCGATCGACGTCGCCGAGGCGCATCCACGCGTGCACGGCGACGCCGCCGAGCTCCTCGGACCGGCCCACGCTGAGCCCGCCGCCGGCGGCCTCGGCCGCCTGGCGGAAGAGGCTCAGCCCGAGGCCGGTCTTCTTGTTCGCCTTGGTCGTGAAGAACGGGTCGAGGGCCTGCTCCGGCTCCACCGGCAGGCCCGGCCCATCGTCCTCGACCCGGATCGAGAGCTCGTCGCGCCGGCGGTCGGCGTCGATCGCCGTGGCGATCACGGTGGCCCCGGCGCACACCGAGTTCTCGAGGATGTCGAGCAGGTAGAGCGAGAGGTCATGCATGGCCGATGCCTCGCCCGTCGAGGCCGTGGACGGCCAGGACCAGCTCGCGGAAGTCCGGCCGCACACAGCGGACGGCGGTGCGCACGGCGCCGACGTCGCTGCGGTAGTGGGCGTCCGACGAATGCAGGATGGGCAGGCCGTACGCGGCGAACTCGGCCTCCCGCTCAGACCCGGGCGGCACATGGCGTGAGAGCTCTACGGCGTCGAACTCGGCCTCGGCTGGGAAGAAGCCGAGCTGGCCGATGACGCCGAAGCTTGTGCGGTCGATGTGCGCGGCTACGGCGAGGCCGCCGTGGCGGTGGATGAGCTTGACGACGGCGTCGACGTCCAGCGACGTCGCCGTGGCCAGTGCGATTGTCTCGCGGCCGGTCTCCGCGCCGCCGGCGTCGCAGACGTGCTGCTCGCCGAAGAAGGCCTCATACTCGTCGTCGGCTCGGGGCAGGGTCGCCCCGACCTCCGCGGCCGCCGCTTCGGCGCCGGGGGCGCCGGGGAAGAGGCCGACGACGTGGCACTCCTCGACCGTGGTGATCTCCACCCCGGCGACCACGGCGAGGCGCTCGCCGGCGGCCGCCTCGACGGCGGCCGCGTTGCGCGCGGTGTTGTGGTCGCAGACGGCGATCATCGCGAGGCCCTTGGCGAGCGCGGCGTCGACGATCGCCGGCGGCGTCATCTCGGCGTCCGCGCAGGGCGACAGCGCCGTGTGGACGTGCAGGTCTGCAAAGCAGACGTTCACGCACGGCTCCCCTTCACCCCGAGGGCGTACAGCCGGCCGACGATGTCGAAGGTGTCCGCCGTCGAGGAGTAGAGGGAGAGGCCCTCCGCGGCGGCCTTGGCGAGCACGTCGTCCTCGGGGCAGCGGTTCCCGGCGAAGACCACGGCGGCGAGCTCGGCGTGGCTGGCCACGGCGATCACGTTGAGGTGCACCTGGAGGGTGACCAGCAGCCCGCCTTCGGGCGCGTGCGCCAGTACGTCGCTGAGCAGGTCCGACGCGTAGCCGCGGTCGATCTCGGCCTCGCGTCCGCCGGAGACGTCCGGCGTGAGCTCCTCGAACCCGAGCTTGTTGGCGATGTCCTCGAGCTTCATGTCCGGCTCTCCTCCCCAGGGGCGACGTACGGGCAGAACGCGCGCCCGGCGCGCCCCATCACGATGTCCTCGGCGAGCGCCGCGCAGGTCGGTGCGCCGCACACGCCGCAATCCTTGCCGGGCAAGGCCCGGGTCTCGGTGTCGAGTCGCGCGAGTTTGCGGATCGCGACCGCCATGTCCGCGTCGAGGCGTATGCCGGGGCGTGCACGGAACGGCCGAGCGCGCTCGAGGCTGCCGCCTCCTCTGGGGGCGTCGCCGCCAACGGCGGCCCAGCGCCAGGAGGCGACGCAGGCATCCTCGCCGAGCAACGGCGAGCCGAAGCAACCGCCGTCGCAGATGTAGGGCTCGATGGCCGCGACGCCCGGCAGACGG
>DASRZL010000029.1:0-2162 GCA_035686425.1 Thermoleophilia bacterium | reverse complement strand
CCGATGACGGCCGGCGCGCTGCCGCTGCCGACGCCGCGCGTCGTGATCTTCGATCTCGACTACACGCTCCTGCGCCCGAGCGACCAGTTCGAGGCGCCGGGCTACGTGCGCACGGGTGCCCGTTTCGGCCTCGAGCTGGATGCCGCACGCTGGCCCCAGGCGGAGCGAGCCGCCTACGTCGCAGCCGCGGCGCGTCGCGAGCACACCGGCCTCATCCACGACGACGGCCTGCTGCCGGTGATCGCGCACACCATCATCGACGGCCTCGGTGGCGGCCCTGCGGAGGCGGTCGATCTGGCCGCCGGCGCCATCATCGAGGCCTGGTCGCGGGCCGAGAGCTTCGGCCTGTATGACGACGTGCTGCCGTGCCTGGGGACGCTTCGGGCGGCGGGCGTCCGCATGGCGCTGCTCACCAATGCGCTGGGCCACGGCGTTGAGGAGATCGTCGCCCACTTCGCGCTGGACGACTTCATGGATGCGGCGGTATCCAGCGTGGAGACCGGCGCCGTCAAGCCGGCGCCGCGGATGTACTCGACGCTCTTCGCTCTGCTGCGCGTCTCGCCGGCGGACGCGGTCATGGTGGGCGACAGCGTCGAAGACGACGTCGAGGGCGCCGTCGCCTGCGGGTCCGCCGGGATCCTGCTGGACCGCAGCGGCCGGCGGCGCGACGCGGGCGTTCCGCGCATCGAGTCGCTGGCCGAGCTGCCTGCGGCGCTCGGCCTCTGACGGTTCCTGGGCCGGATGGCCGGGCAGGCTTCGCCCGCCGGCCGCCTCGCCCTGCCTACGCCAGCGAAGCCGTGACGCTCAGCTCGACGTTGCCCTTGAGCGCGCCGCTGATGGGGCAGCCGTCTTTGGCCGCCGCCGCGACCTCCTTGAAGGCTGCCTCGTCGATCCCGGGCACCGTGCCCTTCACCGTGATCTCCGAGGAGCCGGTCTTCCAGCCGCCCTCGATCTCCTTGAAGGTCACGGTGACGCTGGTCTCGAGCTTCTGCGGCGGCGTGCCGCCCTCGCTGAGGGCGTGCGAAAGCGCCATGGAGTAGCAGGCGGCGTGGGCGGCGGCGACGAGTTCCTCGGGGCTCGTCTTGCCGTTGGACCGCTCGGTGCGCGAGGCCCAGGTGACGGGCAGCGGACCCGCGGCTTCGCTCGACTTGAGTGAGACTTCTCCGGAGCCCTGCGCGAGCGAGCCCGTCCAGACGGCGTCGGCGCGGCGTGGTGCGTCGGCCATTGCGAACCTCCCTAGATGCGGGATTGCTGGTGACGAACGCCGCGTGGGGGTGCGACGCCCGCCGTCAGCGGTGACTTGCCCGCGGGGGTGCGCCGCTCAAACGCTCTCGAGGGTCGCCGGGGCGTGGCGCGCAGTCCGGCGCTCAGCCGTCGCCCGTCGGGTCAACGTGGAACGGCTGCCGGGCCTAAGGCATCTGGCCCGGGCTGTCGAAGGAGTCGATGTGAGGCGACAGACGCTCAGATCGAAGCGCGCCCTCGGGCGCGCCGCACTGGCTCCGGCGGCGATCCTGCTGGCCACAGCGGCGCTCGTGGCCGGCGTGTACGCCGCGGCGGCGCCGGCCGCGGATCCGGCGGCTCGACCCGCGCTCACCACCACCGGTCCGGTGCCGCCGGCAACGGTCAAGGCGCCCACCGGCGCCCGTCGTGCCGCTGCGGCCGCCGGCGAGACGGTGATCGCGGGCGCGCCCGCCTACCTCTGGAGGGACGGCTGCGCGCCGACGTCGGTCGGCATGATCGTCGGGTACTACGACGGCCACGGCTTCCCCGATCTGGTGGATGGTGACGCGTCGAGCCAGGGCGCCAACCCGGCGGTCAGCCAGATGATCGCCTCACACGGGAGCGCCGAGGAGCCACGCCACTACGAGGACTACGCGCTCCCCAAGGAGACCGGCAGCACCGTCCTCGCCGACAAGAGCGCCGCGCCGGCGGGCGACGAGCACGTGAGCGACAGCGTCGCCGACTTCATGCATACCTCGTGGAGCTCGGACGGTCTGGCCTACGGGTGGAGCTTCACCAATATGGCCGGGCCGGCGTTCGCCGCCTACGTCCAGTCCCGCCTCACCGGCGTGACGGCGAACTACCGCCGCCTGTTCTACGGTCTCACCCTGACCTTCAGCGCGCTGCAGCAGGAGATCGACGCGGGTCGGCCTCTCGTCTTG
>DASRZL010000028.1:0-15079 GCA_035686425.1 Thermoleophilia bacterium | reverse complement strand
AAGAACACGCGCCGCTACTCAGAGCGGGACGTCGAGCGGCTCCAGCGCATCCAGGAGCTCACGGAGCTTGGGCTCAATCTGGCCGGCGTGGAGCGCGTACTGGCCATGGAGCAGCAGCTGGAGACGATGCGGCGGGAGATGACGCTGCTCCAGAGCCGCCTGAGCGAGGCCGCCGCGGCCATGCGGCGCGAGGTCGAGCGCGTCGAACGCTCGCACCGGCTCGAGCTGGTGCCGGTGCCGCGCAGCCAGGTCGTGCGTCTCGGCCGGCGTCGCCGGCACGCCTGAGCCGCCGCGGCCCGTGGGCTCAGCTGCCCGCGGCCGGCCGGCGAACCGTGGTGCGGCCCTTCTTCGGATCACCAGACGAACGCAGTCAGAGCGAGGGATCCCATGGACATGAACAAGTTCTCGGAGCGCGCGCGTGAGGCGCTCGAGACGGCGCAAGGCATCGTGCGCCGTGGGCCGGGCAACCAGCTCGGTACCGAACACCTGCTGATCGGTGTGCTCAGCCTGCCGGGCGGCGTCGTCGAGCAGGTCTTCAGCCTGCTCGGCGTCGACAAGGGTACGGCCATGGCGCGCGCCAACCACTACCTGCAGACGGCCGGCGCAGGCCGCGCCGGCGGCCCCGGCGGCGACGCCGATCAGCTCTACCTGACGCCGCGCGCGAAGGCCGCGCTCGACAACGCCGGCCGGAAGGCGCAGGCGATGGGCGACGCCTTCGTCGGCACGGAGCATCTGCTGCTCGGCATCCTGCTCGAGGGCGACGGCCCCGGCGGCGCCACCCTTCGCGACCTCGGCATCACCGAGGAGGGCGTCATGCGCGCCCTGCAGCAGATCCGCGCCAGCGGCGTGGACTACGAAGGGCAGGCGACGGGCGAGAGCATGCTCGGCAAGTACACGCGCGACCTCACGGCGCTCGCTCGCGACGACAAGCTCGACCCGGTCATCGGCCGCGACGAGGAGATCAAGCGCGTCATCCAGGTGCTGAGCCGCCGCACGAAGAACAACCCGGTCATCATCGGCGAGCCGGGGGTCGGCAAGACGGCGATCGCCGAAGGGCTCGCGCAGAAGGTCGTGGACGGCGACGTCCCCGAACCGCTGCGCGACAAGCGCGTCCTTGCGCTCGACCTCGGCGGCATGGTCGCCGGGGCGAAGTATCGCGGCGAGTTCGAGGAGCGCCTCAAGGGCGCCCTCGACGAGATCCAGCGCTCCAAGGACGTGATCCTCTTCATCGATGAGCTGCATACCGTGGTCGGCGCCGGCGCGGCCGAGGGCGCGATGGACGCGTCCAACATGATGAAGCCGATGCTCGCCCGCGGCGAGCTCCAGTGCGTCGGCGCGACGACGCTCGACGAGTACCGCGAGAACATCGAGAAGGACGCCGCCCTCGAGCGCCGCTTCCAGCCCATCCTGGTCGGCGAGCCGACGGTCGAGGAGACCGTGGCGATCCTCACGGGACTGCGCGACAAGTACGAGGCGCATCACAAGGTCAAGATCACCGACGAGGCGATCAGTGCGGCCGCCGTGCTCAGCGACCGCTACATCGGCGACCGGTTCCTCCCCGACAAGGCGATCGATTTGCTCGACGAGGCGGCGAGCAAGATGCGCATCGAGGCGACCATGCTGCCGCCGGACCTGCGCGACATGGAGCGGCGCCTTCAGGAGCTCACGCGCGAGGGAGCCGCGGCGGTGGAGGCGCAGGACTACGAACGCGCCGCCCAGCTCAAGGAACAGACCGACAAGATCCAGGCGACGTTCGTGACCGCCAAGGAGGCGTGGCTGGCCGACAAGGGCATCGCCGAGGCGACCATCGACGGCGACGACATCGCCGGCATCGTGAGCGCCTGGACCGGCATCCCGGTGCAGCGCATGAAGGAGGAGGAGGCCGAGAAGCTCCTCCAGATGGAAGAGCGGCTGCACGCGCGCGTGATCGGTCAGCACACGGCCGTGGTCGCCGTGTCCGAGGCCGTGCGCCGCGCGCGCGCCGGGCTCAAGGATCCCAAGCGGCCGATCGGCTCGTTCCTCTTCCTCGGCCCCACGGGCGTCGGCAAGACCGAGCTCGCCCGGGCTCTGGCGGAGTTCCTCTTCGACGACGAGGCGGCGATGGTGCGGCTCGACATGAGTGAGTACATGGAGAAGTTCTCCGCGAGTCGCCTCGTCGGCTCTCCGCCCGGCTACGTGGGTTACGAAGAGGGCGGCCAGCTCACCGAAGCGGTGCGCCGTCATCCGTACAGCGTCGTCCTCTTCGACGAGATCGAGAAGGCGCACCCGGACGTGTTCAACATGCTGCTTCAGGTGCTCGACGACGGCCGGCTCACCGACAACAAGGGCCGCACCGTCGACTTCAAGAACACCGTGGTCATCATGACGAGCAACGTCGGCGCCGAGCTCATCCCCGACGCAGAGACGATGGAGAAGGACTACGACGCCGTGGAGAACCGCCTGATGGGCGCGCTCCGGCAGACGTTCCGGCCGGAGTTCCTCAACCGGATCGACGAGACGATCGTCTTCCACGGCCTCGGGCGCAAGGAGCTCGAGCAGATCGTCGACCTGCTGCTCACGCACGTGCGCCGGCAGATCGAGGGCCAGGGCATGCATCTCGAGATCGCCGAAGACGCGAAGCGCTTCGTGGCCGACGCCGGGTATGACCCGCGGTTCGGCGCGCGGCCGTTGAAGCGCGCCATCCAGCGGCTCATCGAGAACCCGCTCTCGCGGGAGCTGCTCGGCGGGTCATTCGTCGAAGGCGACACGATCAAGGTGAGTCTGGCCGACGGTCGCCTGGTGTTCGAGAAGTAGACTCGAGGGATAGAGTGCGGCCATGGGTAGAGGTCGAACTGCCGTCCTTGGTGGCGTGATCGGCGCCGCCGTCGGCGTCGTTCTGGCGCCGCGCCGCGGCGAGTCGCGGCGCCAGGCGCTCGACCGACTGCGCCTGGCGGCCCGGCCCGGCCGGGGCGCGCTGCGCGCCTTCGAGGGCACGCCGTGCGCGGCGGAGCGGCGCGCCTCCGAGCACGGTCAGGGCGGCGCCCCAGGCGCCGCTGGAGCGGCTCCGGCCGCGACAGGAGGAGGAGACGATGGTGGATGACTCTCGCGCCGGGTTTGACGCGGCACGCACCGAGAGCGGGTTCAAGGAGCTCGAGGTGGTGGCCTACATCGGCGAATTCAAGATCGTCGGCATCGCCCACTTCGGCGTCGGCCAGCGCGCCAGTTCCCGGCGCCCCTCCGACTACATCCGCGCCTTCAGCGACAGCCGCCTCACGCTCTCCAAGGTGCGCATCTACGGCAAGGGCAGTCAGGATCTCCTGGAGACCACGCCCTTCATCATCCTGAACCTGGACAAGGCCGACTTCCTCTACGCCCGCGACGACAGCGAGGCCGAGCCGGCCGGCTGAGGCCGTTCCTCGATCGCCGTGACCTACGAGCTCGACATCCTCATCCCGACCGCGCGGTTCGTGTTCAGCGTCGATGACGGCGCCGTGGACGTCCTGCCGGAGCACCGGTCGCCGGAGGCGTTCGCCGACTACCGCGCCCTGCGTCAGCGGCGGCCCGTGGTCGGCATGACGACCTTCCCGAACACCGTCCTGCTGCGCGGGCCGCGAACGATCCTCGTCGACCCCGGTCTGCCGCTGCAGAACGAGCCGGTGCTGCGTGCGCTCGAGGCCCGCGGGCTGTCCGCCGCCGACGTGGACCTGGTCGTGCTCACGCATGCCCACCTCGATCACGCCGGCGGCTGCGCCGACGTGATGGCCCCCGTCGCAGTGCACGAACGGGAGACGAGCGCCCCGTACTGGGCGCTCGCCGGCGGCCTGCTCGAGCGGCTTCCGCTCGAGCTGCTGACCGGCGACGACGGCCGGCTGGCTCCCGGCGTCGCCTGGGCGCTCACGCCGGGGCACTGCGCCGGGCACATCAGCTTGGCCGTCGAGACGACGGAGGGGAGAGCCGTGCTGTGCGGCGATACGATCGGGCCCGGCCGGGCCGAGTTCGACGCGATGACGCCGACCGGCCCCGGGAGCAAGACGATGCTCGCCTCCTGGAGGCGTATCCGGGCTTGGGACCCTGCGCTGATCGTCGCCGGGCATCTGCCCCCATTCGCGCCGTGAGACTCTCGACCGCGCTGTGCTACACTCGGGCCCCTGTGACCATTGCCTGGAGAATCCCGCGTGCCTATCTACGAATACCGATGTGACGACTGCGGCGCCTCGTTCGAGGCCCTGCAGAAGATGAGCGACGACCCGCTGGTCGAGTGCGAGAAGTGCGGCGGGTCGCTGCACAAGGTGCTGCATCCGGTGGCCATCCACTTCAAGGGCTCGGGCTTCTACACGACCGACTACGGCAAGGGGTCCGGGAGGCGCGGCAGCGGTCGTGAGGCAGGATCCGACGAGGAGTCGGCGAGCTCCGGGAAGGGCGCCTCCGGCGACGGCGGATCCTCCGCGGCGGAGAAGTCTTCAGCTGCGGAGACGTCCTCCACGGCGGAGAAGTCCTCCTCGGACGGCAAGGCCAAGGAGACACAAAAGGCGACCTGACGCGCCGGGGGTGAGCCGCGTGGAGCGACCGACTGACGAAGCGCTGCGCAAGGCGCAGTCCACGCTGCGCGGCCTCGTGAGCGACGGGCCATCCCATCTCCCATCGCTCAACCTCGTCGCCGACTCCATCCGGCTCGAGCTCGAGAAGTCCGGGCAGGTCGCCATCCTCTACGTCAGCCTCGCGCACTACGGCCGCCTCGAGCCCGTCTTCGGGTGGCGCATCGTCGGGCAGATCCTCGACGCGGTCGCTGCCAACCTCGAGGGCATGGTGGGGAACACCCTGCGCCGGCTGGACGTGGTGAGCGACTTCACGCTCACCGACGACGCCTTCATCGTGCTGCTGTCGCCACCGCGGTCCACCATCGTCATCGCCGACGACGACCTGGCGGCGGTGACGCGGCGGGTGTACGAGCGACTGCAGTCCCTGCTGCTCAACGATCTGGCTCCCGGCGTCTACGACCGCGTGCACCCATCGGTCGGCGCCGTCATCCTGACCGAGGACACCTCCCTCACCTTCGAGCAGAACTTCCAGTACGGCCTCGCCCTGGCGATGCAGGCGGCGGAGGAGCAGGCGTCTCTCTACGACGACGAGCTCGAGTCGACCCTGGCCGACTGCGTGTCCAGGGGCGAACTCGAACCACTCTTTGAGCCGGTCGTCGATCCCGCGGCCCGCGCGGTGATCGGCTATCGCAGCAGCGTGCGCGGCCCTTTCTACTCGCCGCTGAGGCTGCCCGACGTTCTCCTGGACGTGGCCCGCCGCTCGCAGGTCCTCTCCGCCTACGGGGTCGTCGCCCGCGAGGCCACGGTCTCGGCCGCCGCCGGACTGAAGCCGGACGACCTCCTGTTTCTTGGCTGCGTCGCCGGCGAGTTCCCCAACGCCGCCGTCGTCGCCGTCAGCGAGTTCTACTCGCTCAACAAGGCGCTCGTGCCACAGCACGTCGTGTTCGAGATCGACGCCGACGACCTTGCCCTCAATACGGCTTCCACGCTGAGGACGCTCGCCGACGTGCGGGAACTCGGCTTTCTCCTCTGCGTCTCGGGTCTGGGTGCCCAGTTCACCACACTCGAGTTGATCGCCGAGGCTCAGCCCGACTTCCTGTGCCTCGACCCCGTGCTCGTGGCCAACCTGGACAGCGCGCTCACGCCGATCGAAGTGGTGCAGCTCATCGTGCGCTTCAGCGACCGTATCGGCGCCCAGCTCATCGCGACCGGCGTCCGCGACACGGAGCAGCAGCACCTGCTGGCGCGCAACGGCGTGGAGCTGTTCTGCGGCGAGGCCTTCGCACGCGCCGACACGCGGCTGCCGGCAGTGACGTTCCCGGAGTAGGAAGGCGCGCCCCGCGGCGCCGGCGCGGCCGAGGCCGCACGCTCAGGCGCTGAGGCTCTCGGGCAGCACCCGCTCGCCGGCCACGCCCGTGAAGATGGTCACGCGATTGCGGCCGCGCCGCTTGGACTCGTAGAGCGCGGCGTCCGCGGCCTCGATGAGCTCGGCCTCGTCTCTCGCGCCCGCCGGATACGCCGCGATACCCACCGAGATCGTGGCGCATACCTGCTCACCGCCACGGACCGGGACAGTGGCCGCCTCGACGGCGCGGCGCAGCCGCTCGGCCAGCTCGTACCCGTGCGACTCGTCGCCGCGGATGAGCACGGCGAACTCTTCACCGCCGTACCGGGCAGCGACGTCGGCGTCGCGCACGAGCCCTCCCACGGTCCCGCCGATACGGCGCAGCAGCTCGTTTCCCGCCTCGTGACCGTGCCGGTCGTTGAACTGCTTGAACAGATCGAGGTCGAGCATGAGCAGCGAGAGCTCGCCCCCGTACCGGTCGACCTTGGTAACTTCGTTGTGGAGGTAGTCGACGAACGTGCCGTAGTTGTACAGGCCGGTGAGCCGGTCGGTGAGCGTGGATGCGGCGAGCTCGCGCTGAGTGTCGCGGTGCCGGCGCTGGACCCGTCCGAGCAGGAGCCCGGCGAGGAAGAAGAGCGCGGTCCCGAGCAGCGCCTGGCGCACCGTCTCTGGTGTGGCCGAGTCCCGGAAGCTGTAGTAGAGGACGAAGAAGTTGCCCAGCCAGACCGTCACCGCGAGGCTGCCGAGCTCGAAGAAGAACACGGCGGCGAGGACGAGCGGAAAGACGAACAGGGGCCAGAGATACGCGGGGCCGACCACGGTGACCAGGGCGGATACTCCCGCGAGCGTCGCCAGGAGGGCGCTGGCGCGCCGGACCGTGAGGCGCCTGCTGTCGCTCGAGACGTGCGTCGCTGGGGTCACGCCACTCCTTCGCAGCCTTGCGCGCACTCCTACGACGGGCGGTCAGGCATTCCTGCCGCAGGCATGGCCCTCGCCCGTCGTCATCATGGGCAACACGGCCGGTGGCTGGGCAGAGGGGCCGCCGGCGAACGTCCACCCGAGGACGGGAGCTTCGCCGGGCAACGTCCACCCGTCGTTCCGCTAGAATCGCTGTCGTGACCCTGCAGATCCTCCTCACGAACGACGACGGCATCGACGCCCCCGGCATCGCCGTGCTGCGCCGCGCCGTCGAGGGCCTCGGCGAGATCACGACGATCGCTCCCGACCGCAATACCAGCGCGGTGGCCCGGGGGATCACCATCCACCGCGCGCTCACGCTCGCGCCGCACCGGTTCGGCGACGGCTGGGAAGGCCTCGCCTGCGACGGGACTCCGTCCGACTGCGTGCGCATCGCCTTGCTCGGCCTCGAGCGCCCCGTACCCGCCCTCGTCGTCTCCGGCATCAACGCCGGGGGCAATATGGGCGCCGACGTCACGTACTCCGGCACCGTCGGCGCCGCCTTCGAGGCGGCGCTCCGCGGCCACCCCGCGATCGCCTTCTCCGTGGAGGAGCGCGAACCGGGCTGGCTGGCGGAGGCGGAGCCGATCCTCCGGTCGATGGTCGAGCACGTGATCGAGCGCGGCCTGCCGCGCCACAGCATCCTCAACGTCAATCTGCCGGACCGGCCCCTCGCGGCATTCACGGGCATTCGCCCCGCCCGGCTGGGCGGGGCCAGCTGTCACGACCGCGTCATCCTGGCCGGGGCTGACGGCCGAGGGCCGCAGGAGCACTTCCTGCCGTGCGAGCATCCCGCGTCCGGCGAGTGGGTGGACACGGACTTCGACGTGGTCGCCTCCGGCGCCGTGGCCGTGACGCCGCTGCGCTACGACCTGCTCGACCCGCAGCTGCTGGCCGACCTCGCCGGCTGGGACCTCGACCTGGAGCGCCTCCGTGCCTGATACAACCGGATTCGACCCCGTGATCTTCGACCTCGACGGCACCGTCGTCGACACGGTCGAGCTGATCGTCGACTCGTTCCGCTACGCCACCCGGACCGTGCTGGGCACGGTGCTGCCCGACGAGGTGATCACCGCCGGCGTCGGGCAGCCGCTCATGGCGCAGATGGAGCGCCTCTCCGCCGAGCATGCCCGAGAGCTCTACGACGTCTACCGCGAGTACAACCACCGCCGGCACGACGAGCTCATCCGCGGCTATGAAGGCGTCTCGGAGGTTCTCGCCGCTCTCCGGGACGCCGGCCGGCGCCTCGGCATCGTCACCAGCAAGAGCGAGGACACGACCGCGATGGCGTTCCGGGCGGTGGGGCTTCGCGAGCACTTCGACGTGGTCGTCACGGCGAGCGATACGACGGAACACAAGCCGTCGCCGGTGCCGCTCCGTCTGTGTCTCGAGCGGCTCGGGGCGCCCGCGGAAGGGTCGCTGTACGTAGGAGACGCTCCCGTGGACATCGAGGCCGGCCGCGCCGCCGGCATGGCCACGGCGGCCGTCGCCTGGGGCGTGTTCGGCCGCGAGGAGCTGCTCGCGGCCGGCCCGGACTACTGGCTCGGCGAGCCGCGGGAGCTCCTCGCCTTGTGCCTTCACGGCGAGGGACGGCGGGTGAGCGACCCGCCCGGGCGGGGTACCACCAGCGCGTAGGACATCGCCGCCGTGCCGTGGCGGCGAAGGGGGGAAGCGGTGAGTGAGGCTGAGGCGGCGGCCAGGGCGGCCGACCTGCGCGAGATCATCAACCGGCACGCGTACTTCTACTACGTCCTCGACCAGCCGGAGATCGACGACACGGAGTACGACGAGCTGTACCGCGAGCTCCAGACGCTCGAGCTGGAGCACCCGGACCTCATCACGCCCGACTCCCCGACGCAGCGCGTCGGGGCGGCCCCGCTCGAGGGCTTCACGCAGGTCCGGCACCTTCAGCCGCTGCTGTCTCTGGCCAACGCCCGCAACGAGGAGGAGTTGCTGGCCTGGGACCAGCGCAACCGGCGGCTGCTGGAGGCGCATGGGCTCGAGGATGCACCGCTGCGCTACGTCGTCGAGCCCAAGATCGACGGCCTCGCCATTTCACTCACGTATCGCGACGGCGTCTTCGCCGTGGGCGCGACGCGCGGCGACGGCGAGGTGGGGGAGGACGTCACCGCCAACCTGCGGACCATCGGCTCGCTGCCGCTGCGGTTGCGCGTCACCGATCCGCCGCCGGTGGTGGAGGTGCGCGGCGAGGTCTATCTGCGGCTCGCCGCGTTCGCGCACCTCAACGAACAGCGTCTCGAGGCCGGGCTCAGCGCGTTCGTGAATCCACGCAACGCCGCCGCAGGGTCCATCCGCCAGCTGGACCCCCGGCTCGCAGCAGAACGGCCGCTCGACGTCTGGTGCTACGCGGTCGGCTACGCGGAGGGACTCGACGTGCCCGACCACCACAGCGCGCTCGACTGGCTGCGCGCGGCCGGCTTCAAGGTCAATCCCGGCATCGTCCTGGTCGACGGCATCGAGGAGGTCGCCGCGGCGTGCCGCGCGTGGGAGGGACGACGCGGCGAGCTCGACTACGACATCGACGGCGCCGTGGTCAAGGTCGACGCGTACGCCTTGCAGCGGACGCTCGGGAGCGTCGCCCACGACCCGCGCTGGGCGATCGCCTTCAAGTTCGCGCCCATGACGGTGACGACGCGCCTGCACAGCATCGAGGTCAACGTGGGGAGGACCGGCGTCCTGACGCCATTCGCCGTCCTCGCGCCGGTCTTCGTCGGAGGCGTCACCGTGGAGCGTGCGACACTCCACAACGAGGACGACATCCGCCGCAAGGACATCCGCCCCGGCGACGACGTCATCCTGCAGCGCGCCGGTGACGTGATCCCGCAGGTCGTCGGCCCGGTGACGACGGGGGAGGCGGAGGATGCCGAGGGGCGGCGCGTCGACCGTGCCGAGCGGCACGCCGCCCTGCCCGAGTGGACCATGCCGGCGACGTGTCCCGCCTGCGGCTCCGCGACCGTGCGCGAGACCGGCGAGGTAGCGGTGCGCTGTCCCAACCGCTCCTGCCCGGCGCAGCTCGTGGAGAGCATCAAGCACTTCGTGAGCAAGGGGGCGATGGACATCGAGGGCATCGGCGAGGAGACGGTCGTGCTGCTGCACGCCCAGGGACTCATCGAGAACGTCGCCGACCTGTACGTCCTCGAGCGCGAGCACTTCGTTCGGCTCGAGGACGGACAGGTCATCGCCCTGCCGCTGTTCGGCGCCAAGACGCGGCGCGGGGAGGACGGCGCGCTCGAGATCGTCGAGGCCAAGCGCGCCGACAAGGTCCTCGCCGCCATCGAGGAGTCGAAGCAGCGGCCGTTCGCTCGCGTGCTCTTCGCGCTCGGCATCCGCCACGTCGGGTCGGTGACGGCGCAGGCGCTGGTCGAGCGCTATCCGGGCATCGACGCTCTCCTGGCCGCCGGCGCCGAGGACCTCGCCGAGGTGCCGGGCATCGGGCCCGTCGTCGCCGAGGCCGTGGAGCAGTATCTCGGCGACGATCACAACCGGGAGACCATCGAGAAGCTGCGCGCCGCCGGTGTGCGGCTGGTCGAGGACCGTCCGGCGAAGGCGGCGGGTCCGCTCACCGGGTCGAGCTTCGTCCTCACAGGCAAGCTGCCGACCCTGACCCGCGGCCGCGCTCAGGGGCTGATCGAAGCCGCCGGCGGGCGGGTGAGTGGGTCGGTGAGTCGCGCCACGGACTACGTGGTCGCCGGCGAGGACGCAGGCTCCAAGCTGGCGAAGGCCGCGGCTCTGGGCGTCACGGTGATCGATGAGGCGGCGCTGCTGGAGCTGGTCGCCGGCTCCGCCGGCGACCAGCTCCAGCTCTCGTGACCCGGCAAGCCGGGCACAAAGCTCATCAAAACGCACTACGGCGAGCAGCCGATAGTGGCTGCATGCTTCATAGTCATTAATATTTGGTTAACAGTTCCTTCGCACAACGTTTCTAGTGTCCCGCTTGCGAAGCTTCCCATCTCCGAGAAGCCCGCTGCCAGCGCCAAGTGCTGGTACCTCCTATCTTCTTGGTTCGCCCCGGCCCCGGGCGGACCACGGCCTGAGGGCCGGTGGGGTGGTTGCCGTCGAGGCGACCCGGCTCGCCGGCCCTCGGCCACCTTCTGGGCGCGGACCCAGCCCCACCCCCCGGTCCGCGCCTGCCGTCTCCCGGCGCGCTCGCTGCCCGGGACTCCGGCCGAGGATCCCGACGAGACCCCGGCCGACGGTCCTAACCCGCGGGCAACGCGCTGTTCGCGCGCGTTCGCGCTGCTTCACGCGCGCGCAACAATCGCAGGGCATTATCAGTAGCGGCTCCTTTCGCTGACAAGCGAAGACCCCCCCAACGAGGGTTTGCCCCAAAGCCCTTGTACGAGGCCCCGTTCCCCGCGGGGCCTCGTCCCTTTTCCGGGCGCTTTGCGGCGACCCGGGGTGCTCGCCGGGGGCGGCGCTTCGGGTTCTCTCACCTTTGACCGCGAACCGCCGCCAACTTTGCCGAAGTATCCGCCGCTGACAGACGGGCGGCGGACCTGTAGCCTCGGAAGCGTCGTCTGGGGCCCAGTGACCGATCGCGTCGTCGCCCCGCGCGGCCGACAATGAATGTGACTGACTGGGGGAAGCGATGGACGGTCCCATCCCGACGCGCATGGGCGACGGGTCGCTGGTGCGCATGACCCGGGCGGAGATCGAGGCGGAGATTCTCGCCGGCGCAGAGGCCGGAGCGAAGCGCGCCAAGGTCGAGCCGCTGGGCGAGGACGAAGTCGCGCACCTCGTCGATATCTTCGCGAGTGCTGCCCGTTTCAGCGCCGTCGACATCGGCGACGAGGTGATCCTGAGCTCGGATGGCGTCGGCAGCCAGGACACCGGCTCGCGCATCACCGACCTGCAGAACTACGAGCAGACGGTGTGCACCGACACGGTCGAGCTCTACCACCACGACTACTCGTACAAGCCGATCAAGCCGGTGCTGCCGTTCGAACAGGAGATCATGCGTCAGACGCAGCTCCTTCTCACCGTCCCGGTCCAGTACGGGGCCATGCCTGACCTCGGACGCTACACCGTGCCCGACGGCCCCATTCCGAACTGGTCGCAGCTGCTGCCACTGGGCCGCATCGACGAAGCCCGCGCGGCCCAGGAGGAGGCCGTGGAACTCGCTGTGGACGACATCGTCTACGTCGCCGAGGGCATGTACGAGGCGGGCGCCGACGCCATCAACCTCGACACCGCGGGCGCCGCCGGTGACGCCGACTTCCTCGCCGCGCTGCGCGCCATCGAGCGCATCCGCGCCAAGCACCCGGACTGGGGCATCCAGATCGGCATGGCGAGCGAGTTCGTGCTCGGCATGCACGGCGAGCTCGAGTACGACGGCGTGCGCCTCGCCGGGCTGTGGCCGGCCGGCCAGATGCGCCTGGCGGCGAAGGCGGGCGCGTCCATCTTCGGCCCGGCGATCAACGTCAACACCGGGAAGACGGTGGCCTGGAACGTCGCGCGCACGTGCACCATCGTGAAGCCGTGCACCGACGCCGCCGAGATCCCCGTCCATCTCAACGGGGGGATGGGCGTCGGCGGCGTCCCCATGCACGCGCTGCCCCCGGTCGACGCCGTCTCGCGCGCCTCGCGCGCATGCGTCGACCTGCTGAAGATCGACGGGTTGTAGATCGGCGCCGGCGACAACCACAGCCAGGGGATCGGCCACGGTGTCGCGTCGGGGATGGGCGGACTGCGGACCGCCGGAGATCTGGTGGCCCGCATGCAACTGACGCGAAAGATGAGGCTCCCCGAGGCGAAGGCGTACGTGGCGGAGAAGCTCGGCGTGACCCCGGCGGACCTGAGCGACCCGGTCGTGATGTCGGACGTGCGCCGCGAGCGGGGGCTCGGAACGATCCCGACAGAAGACACAGCGAGCGTCGCCGACGCCCTGGCGATCGAGGCGAAGGTCAACATCGCCCGCGAGCTGGACGTGCCCGTGCGCTCGGTCGAGCGCTTCAGGGCGCTGACGGGCGGACGCTGAGCCCCGGCAGGCAGCTGGGGCAAGGACAGGCTAGGGGGACGGCGTCGCGCCGGCGGCCGTGCGCCGCAGGTAGTCTGCCGTGCCCCACTCGAACAGCGCGATCGCGTCCTTCTCCTCCTGATCGCGCGTCGGCTCGTGCATGGTCACGACGATGAGGGCGACGGGCCCGGGCTTGCCCGACCCGACGAGCACCTTGCCCGACACGCCGGTCGCACCCGTCTTGATCCCATCACCCCACGGGTAGTCCAGCAGGCGGTTGTGGCTCTCAATGGGCACGGCCGCGTCGGGCGGGTAGCGGATCACGGCAGTCTTGGCGCTCACGAGTTCCCGAAAGACGGGATCCCGCATGGCGAAGCGCCCGAGCGTGGCCAGGTCGCGCGCGCTCGAGTAGTGCCCCGGCTCGGGGGTGCCGCGACAGTTCACGAAGTGCGTGTGGCTCAGCCCCAGGTCGGCGGCGCGCGCGTTCATGAGCTCGGTGAAGGCCGGCTCGCTGCCGGCCACGTACGAGGCGAGCGTGAGCGCCGCGTCGTTGGCGCTCTTGACCATGAGCGCGGTGAGCGCCTCGCGCACGCTGATCCTGTCTCCCGGTACCAGATCGACGCCGACCGTCTGGGGCAGCGGGATGTCCGGGACTGTCGCATAGGCGTCGAGGTCGGTCGCCTGTTCCAGCACGAGCAGCGCCGTCATGATCTTCGTGCAGGAGGCGGGCGGCAGTTCCTTGTCCGGCGCCTTGCTCCACAACACCTCGCCGGTGCCGCGCTCGATGAGGATGCCCGACCAGGCATGCACCTTCGGCGGCGCGGTGCCCGCCGGGGTCACCGGAGCGCCGCCCGAGGTCGCGGGAGCGCCGCCCGGGGTCGCCGGAGTGCCGGTCGAGTTCTCGCCGCACGCGGTGAGCAGCGTCAGGGAGGCGGTGAGCAGCGCAAACAGGAGCCAGGCCGCTGAGCCGCGCGGAGGGCCCGGTCTCACGGGCTCGGGAAGCCCGCCGGGAGGGTGGCCGCGACGAGGTCGACGCGACCCAGGACGAGCCCGTCAGACCGGTAGGTCACGGTGCCGAGCGGGTCGCCGTCCGCCGGCCGGGTTGCCAGCGGCTCGGCCGGCAGGTCGAAGATCAGTCTGACCGTCGCCGCCTTGCGCACGACCGCCGTCAAGTCGGCGACGGCGACCGCGGTGACCGGATCGCCCCCGCTGACCATGAGCTCCTTGACAGCGTCGCCGCCGGCGACGATCTGACGGTTCTCGTACAGCTCCGAACCCCACATGAGCAGTGCGACCGCATCCTTCACCTCACGGGCGCGCGTCGGCTCGCGCATGGTGACCACGATGAGCGGCACGAGCCCAGGCCGGCCGGACCCTGCCAGCACGGCCTTCGATGCCTTGGTCGAACCGGTCTTGATGCCGTCTCCCCATGGGTAGTCGAGCAGGCGGTTGTGCGATGTGACCCTGACCGCGTGTGACGGCGGCCAGCGGATGACGGCGGTCTGCGTGTCGACGATGGCACGGAACCGGGCGTTGCGCATGGCGTAGCGCCCGAGCTTGGCGAGGTCGCGAGCCGACATGTAGTGGCCGCGCACGGGCTTGCCGCGGCAGTTGACGAAGTGAGTGCGCGTGAGGCCGAGCTTCTTCGCGCGGCGGTTCATCTTCCGCACGAAGCGGCTCTCGCTGCCGCTGATCGCGCTCGCGAGGGTCAGCGCGGCGTCGTTGGCGCTCTTGACCATGAGCGCTTTCAGCGCCTGACGGACCGTGATGCGGTCGCCGACGTGGAGCCGGATGCCGGCGCCCGGCTGGCTGGCGACCGAGGCCGGCGCCCGGATGTAGCGGCTGAGGTTCTTGTAGTGCTCGAGGGCGAGCAGCGCCGTCATGATCTTGGTGCACGAAGCCGGCGCCAGCCTGCGGTCCGGGCTCTTGGACCAGAGGACCTTGCCGGTGCGCCGGTCGATGAGGATGGCGCTCCGGGCTCCGACGGCCGGAGCCGCCGCAGCCGCCGCGGTGGTGTCGGCGCGCGCGACGTCGCGGACGCCGTTCGAGCCGGCTGCGAACACGAGGCCGACCAGTGCGGCGACGCCGAGCGCCACCGCGAGCGTCAGGCGAGCCGTGCGACTCCATGGGTGCGACCGACGGTCCATTGGACAAGTATAGCCGCGAGTGACGGTGCCGACTCCACGGCTGCGGTAGACTGACCGCGGGCCGGCGTAGCTCAGCTGGCAGAGCAGCCGCCTTGTAAGCGGCAGGTCGGCGGTTCGATTCCGCCCGCCGGCTCCA
>DASRZL010000027.1:0-28140 GCA_035686425.1 Thermoleophilia bacterium | reverse complement strand
AAGGGGCCGGGCGGCGAAGCGCCCCCGGCCCCTTCTTCGTCTCATACGCGAGGCGCTCCGCGCTCCCGGCGCCTCAGCCCTCCTCCTTCGCCTGCCGCAGCGCGGCGGTGAAGTCATCTTTGTCCACGTCGAGCACCTTGGCGATGCGCTGCCGCGCTCCCGGAAAGACCTGCTCGACGTGCTCGTTCATCGTGACATCGCTGACCACCGCAAGGGCCGCCTCGCCACTCGCGAGCGCCTCGGCAAGCTCTTCGGCGTCCTTCTTCGGCAGGCCGTCCTCCATGTGCTTGATGAGCGCACCGGCGCCGGCGCCGAGCAGCGCCATTGGGACGATCGCCAGCGGAAACAGCACGCCGACGACGGCGCCGACCCCCGCCCCGGTCCAGACGGCGTGGCCGGAGTGCTTCCTGCGGTCGACCCGCGGGCTGCCATCGGCGTCGCGAGTCACGATCGCGGCGTCGTAGGTCCCGGCCAGTCCTTCCGCGTGCAGCTTCTTGAGGCCGTCGAGGTCACGCTCGGCCATCTCCAGGCTGTCGTACAGGCCGACGAACAGATGCACAGGCTCTCGGTCCACAGCGTCCCACCTCCGTCCGGCCGGGTCGTACGGCGGCATGCGCCACCGCCGGCCCCGGCCCCTCGTGTCTCCTCCCGCCGTTCTACCCGCTTGCGGGCAATCCGCGAAGGCGGTGCGCGACTGAGCGTCAGGAACCGCGAGGCAGGCTCGCCGTCCTGAGGAGTGACACCGCCAACTACATCGGGTAGCGTGCGTGCATGTTCGACTTCATGAACCTGCTTCCGGGCTGGCTCGGGCTCGTCTTCGTGCTCTACTGGATCGTGACGATCGTCCTGCTGATCATGGACGACCGCGAGCCGTCGATCACCATCGCCTGGCTCTTCATCCTCGTCTTCCTGCCGGTCATCGGCGTGTTCTTCTACATCTTCTTCGGCCGCGACTGGAAGGTCGTCGCGCAGCGCAAGGGGTGGATCCAGACGCTGAAGCGCGTGGAGACGGAGGAGATGGCGCCGATCTACGAACGCAATGCCGGCGCCACCCAGCGCTTCGAACGCGAATGGGCCGGCACTATCGCCGTCCCCGTCAAACGCGCCATCACCAACGAGAACGTGGCCACCGTGCTGCCGGCCCGGTCCATCGAGTTGTTCGTGACCGGCGAGAAGAAGTTCGCGCGGCTCAAGCAGGACCTCGCGGCCGCGCAGCGTTTCATCCACCTGCAGTACTTCATCTGGGAGCAGGACCGGCTGACCGCCGAGATCGTCCCCATCCTCCTCGACCGGCTCGAGGCCGGCGTCGAGGTCCGCATCATGTACGACTGGATGGGCTGCATCACGTTCAAGAAGCACGAGCTGAAGCAACTCGCCGGAGCCGGGGCGATCGTGCGCGCCGACGTCACCGACCTGCTGCGCATCAACTACCGCAACCACCGCAAGATCGTGGTCATCGACGGGGAGATCGGTTACACGGGCGGCATGAACGTCGGGCAGGAGTACATCGACGGCGGCGAGCGGTTCGCCACCTGGCGCGACACCCACATGCGCCTCACCGGTCAGGCGGTCGCCGCGCTCCAGAAGCTCTACGCGTCGCGCTGGTTCGAGCACAAGAAGGACCACGAAGACCTCTTCTCGCAGAAGTACATGCCGGCGCCCGACTCCACCGCCGTGGAGGCCGGCACGCTGGTCGAGGTGGCCGCGCAGGGAGTCGAAGACCCGTGGAGCGCGGCCCGGCGGGCGCACATGGTCGCCATCGGGCAGGCGGAGGAGTCGGTCTGGATCCAGTCGCCCTATTTCGTGCCCGACTACAGCATCTACGACGTCATGATCAACGCCGCCCTCAGCGGCATCGACGTGCGCTTCATGATGACGGGGATCCCGGACAAACGGATCGCCTTGTGGGCGGCTCATTCGTACTACCACAAGCTCATCGACGCCGGCGGCCGGATCTTCCTCTATGACGCCGGCTTCTTCCACAGCAAGACGATCGTCGTCGACGGCACGATTAGCGCGGTGGGCACGATGAACATGGACCAGCGCAGCCTCAAGCTCCACAAGGAGATGATGTGCTGGGTCTTCGACAGGGGGTTCGCCCGGCAGGTCGCGGACTCTTTCGTCGCCGACATGGGGAACTGCCATGAGGTGACGCTCGACGACGTGCTCACCGTGGGCCGGCTGAAGCGCTTCCGCAACCAGTCCGCACGACTGTTCTCCAACGTCCTCTGACACGCCGGCCGGAGGGAGGAGCGACGGCCACGCCCGAGGACCAGCCCGAGAAGACCGGGGTGACTCACCGCCACGGGTTCAACCGCCAGGCGGTCTGGATCAAGCGCGCCGTCATCCTGGGGCTGACGAGCCTCGGCCTCTACGTCGTGTGGCCGAGCCTCGCCGCCGTCTTCTCCTCCGGCCCGCAGCTCAGACACGTCAACCCCTTGTGGGGCATCCCGATCGTGCTCGCCGAGATCGCGAGCTTCGCCTGCATGTGGGCACTCATGCGGCTCGCGCTCGACGTGAAGCCGTGGTTCCCGGTCGCGACGGCGCAGCTCGCCGGTAACGCCTTCAGCCGCATCGTTCCGGGCGGCGCCGCCGCAGGCGGCGCCATGCAGTTCGAGATGCTGCGCCAGGCGGGCATCGGCACCACTTGGGCGGCGACGGGCGTCACCGCCGTCTCGCTCATCTCGACGGCGACGCTGCTCGGCCTGCCGGTGATCAGCATCGTCTCGATCCTCATCACCGGCGCCTCTGTCGAGCGTAACCTGTTCCGCGTCGGCTCGATCGCCGTGGTCGTGTGCCTCGGCGCGATCGCCGGCGGAGCGGTCCTGCTGTTCGCCGATCGCCCACTCCTCTGGTTAGGCGACATCATCCAGAAGGCGCGCAACCGCATCTTGCGCAAGCGCCCGCGCCTGGAGGACCTGCCCGACCGCCTCGTCGACGAGCGCGACCTCATCCGCCGCGTACTCGGCGCCGGCTGGTGGAAGGCGCTCATCTATAGCGCCGGCAACTGGCTCCTCGACCTCACGGCGCTGCTCATCGCGCTCGCTGCAGTCGGCGCCGCGCCGAGGGCCTCGGTCGTGCTGCTCGCTTACGTCGTCGCCGCCTTCCTCGGCATGATCCCGATCACGCCGGGGGGACTCGGCTTCGTCGAGGCAGGGCTGTTGGGCACGCTGAGCCTCGCCGGCATCGGCACCGACCAGGCGCTGCTCGCCACGCTCGTCTACCGGCTCGTCTCCTACTGGCTGCCGATACCGACGGGGGTCGTCGCCTACGGGCTGTCCGCGCGCAAGTACGGCCGACCGAAGCACGCGGCGAAGGACGCGGAGGGTGGAATCACCGGCTAGTGTGGTGCCTGCCGGGCGGTGCGGCTGCAGCGCCCCTCTCGGCAGCCCGCCGGCGGAGACTAGGCGCCGTCTCCACCGGGTGTCTTGCGGCCGTCGACGAGGTGCGCGACGGCGAGTACAGGATGGAGCTTGAGCATGCGCGGCCCGCTGTAGCGCATCACCTCGCGGACGCGCTCGCGCATCGCCGGCTTGTAGCAGTGCGTCTCGCAATTGGCGCAGGTCGGCTTGTCGGCGCCGTAGCGGCACTTGTCGAGACGGAGGCGCGCGTACTCCACAAGCTCGGCGCACTCGGAGCAGAGCCCGTCGCCCTCGTCCCCGGGCGCCGTCTCGTGGTGATCGCGGCAATACAGCGCGACCATCGCCGCGATCGTCTTCTCTTCCCGCGCCAGCCGGCGCGGTGGTCTGGAGGTCGGCTCCGCCATGCCCCACTGATACCCCCATCGCGGCCGGCCGCACCTTGACTCTGGTCAGGCAGGCGGAGGCGTACGCCGCGCGGCCTCCCCAAGATGGCCCGGCCGCAGCCCGCTCGCCCCCGGGAACACCTTTGGTCACGGAGAGGGTAGTCTTGTCGGCATGGACGAGACATGGCGGATCGAGCACGACAGCATGGGCGAGGTCCTCGTCCCCGCGGAGCACTACTGGGGCGCGCAGACGCAGCGCTCGCTGGAGCACTTCGCGATCGGTACGGAGCGCTTCCGCTGGGGCCGGCCGGTGATTCGCGCGCTCGGCGTGCTCAAGCTGGCAGCGGCGCGGGCCAACGAGGAACTCGGCCGCCTGCCGCGAGACAAGGCCGAGCTGATCGCGCGCGCCGCCACCGAGGTCATGGACGGCGCACTCGATGAGGAGTTTCCACTGGTCGTGTTTCAAACGGGCAGCGGCACGCAGAGCAACATGAACGCCAACGAGGTGATCGCCAACCGCGCCGATGAGCTCGCCGGGACCGGACGCGGCGCCGGCACGCCGGTCCACCCGAACGACGACGTGAACCTGGGGCAGTCGAGTAACGACACCTTCCCGGCGGTGATGCACATCGCCGCCGCCGTGGAGCTCGAGGACGCGCTGATCCCCGCCATCGAGGCGCTCCGCGACACATTGGCGGCCAAGGCGGAGGAGTTCAGCGCCGTCGTCATGGTAGGCCGCACCCACCTGCAGGACGCGACGCCGGTCACGCTGGGCCAGGTCATCTCCGGGTGGGTGGCCCAACTCGATCAGGCCGTTTCGACTGTGCGCGGCGCGCTGCCGGGTCTGCACGAGCTCGCGCTCGGCGGCACCGCGGTCGGTACCGGCCTCAACACCGACCCGCGCTTTGCCGGGACCGCTGCCGGACACATCAGCGCGCTCACCGGCAAGCCGTTCCACCCGGCCGGCAACTTCTTCGCCGCGCTCTCGGCGCACGACGCCGTCGTGAACGCGAGCGCGGCGCTGCGCACGCTCGCCGGCGCGCTCATGAAGGTAGCCAACGACATCCGCTGGTACGCGTCCGGTCCACGCGACGGCATCGGCGAGCTGCGTATCCCTGAGAACGAGCCGGGCTCGTCGATCATGCCGGGCAAGGTGAACCCCACCCAGGCCGAGGCGCTCACGCAGGTCGCGGTGCGCGTGTTCGGCAACGACGCCACCGTCGCCTTCGCCGGCTCGCAGGGCAACTTTCAGCTCAACGTGTACAAGCCGGTGATGCTCCACGCGCTCCTCGAATCGGCGCAGCTGCTGGCAGAGTCGACGCGCGCGTTCGATGAGTTCTGCGCACGGGGCCTCGAGCCCGACCTCGACGTGATCCGCCGCCACCTCGACGCCTCACTCATGCTGGTGACGGCGCTCACGCCGCACATCGGCTACGAGAAGGCGGCGCGGATCGCCCAGACGGCGCATCACGAGGGATCGACGCTCAAGGAGGCGGCGCTCGGCCTCGGCTACGTCACGGCCGAGCAGTTCGACGCGTGGGTGCGTCCCGAGGACATGACCCACCCCCTGAGCGAGTGAGCGCGAAGTCGCGACCCGAGCGGCGGCGTACCACGCGCGCCGCGTCGCGCAAGGCCCGGAACTCCCCCGAGAAGCGGCCGGCGCCCAAGCCCAGGCCGGCCGCGCCGCAGCGCCCCGCCGGTCAGTCCCGGCCAACGTCTCGCTCGCGCCGCGGCCCGGGCTTCCTCGACCTCTTCATCATCGCCATGCTCTTCGTGCTCGCGGCGATGGTCGTGGTCATCCTGCTGGTCGTGTTCCGCGGCGGGTTCTGAACGAACTGACCCCGGCAGGCGCGGCATCGGCCAATGCGCCCGGCGGGCGAGGCACTCCACGCATCGGGCCGGCACCGCCGACGGCACCACTCATGGCACCACGCGGCACCACGCTCGGCACCGCAGCTGGCGCCGCTGCTGGCACCACCCGGCACCACGCTCGGCACCGCAGCTGGCGCCGGGCGTCGAAGGCGACCCGTCCTCCGGCCCCGTGCCTGCGCGATCGAGGGCCGCGGAGTAGCACCGCGTCTGGCATCTGGATGGAGCGCCGCGTCAGAGGTTGGTGAGGCTCTGCGGCTCGATCTCGCCCAGCGCAGCCTGGGCCGCGAGAGCGAGCTGGCGCTCGTGCTCACGGCCTACCGCGAACACCCGGTACAGATGGGCCTTGGCGGGCACGAACTCGAGGATGCCTCCGAGCAACTGCTCCTCGATGCGATCGGTCGCCGGGTCGTAGACCGGCAACCGCTTGGGCCCAATGAACGGGTTGAGCGGCCGCGGATCCTGCGAGGCGATGTCGACCACGAACTCGACGCCGCGAAGCTCCCGCGGCAGGCGCCGCACGATGGCGGCGTGGAACTCCTCCCGTGTGAGGTCGCGCGCCGCCGGCAGCGGCTGCTGCCGCTCTACGTGATGCTCGTAGACCATGCTGTACTTCACGTGGCGGTGGATGATGCTCTGCCATTCCTCAGCCAGCTCGCGGCGCGCGCTGTGCAGCGGCTCGTCGAGCCACGATTCGACCGTGGTGAACAGCGACCACTCGCTGAGCCTCCGGTACGCGCCCGGATCGTCGAGCGGGCTCTCGGGGAGGATCAGCTCCATGGTCGGCCGGAAGATCTCATGCAGGTGCAGGTCGATGGCGTGACCGATGCGGTGGAAGTACACGTTCTCGTACATGTAGAAACGGGCGTTGAGGAAGGCGCGCAGCGAGCTGAGGGCGCGCTTGTGGAACGTGAGCCCGTCGGCGGTGCAGAACGTGTAGTAGATCAGCCGGTCGACGTCGATGGGTCCGAGCCCGACGCCGCACATCCGGGCGTCGCGGCGCACGTAGTCCAGGTTGTCGACCGTGACGGCGCCGGAGAGGGAGCGGTGCAGCAGCCGCACCCAGCGGGGTATGGGGTCGGTCGCGGAAGTGGAGCCGCCGTCGGCCGGGCCCGCGGCCGAGGCGGCAGGGCTGACGGCGGAGGCGGCGGCGGAGGCGGCCTCCTCGGCACGCACCAGAAAGGCGACGTGCCACGGGTCGACGGCCTCGCCGGCGTCGAACGGCCCCGAGGGGCTGCGCCGCAGCTCGGCGAGCAGCGACCCCAGCTCGTTGACGATGAGGTGCTGCGAGATCTGCTCGTGGTCGATGCCGAACGCGGGCTGGAAGTACTCCTCATCGCAGAAGTGGCTGAAGGGACCGTGGCCGAGGTCGTGGAGCAGGCCGGCGGCACGGAGCGTCTCCTCGACCAGCGGCAACGAAGGCGTGCCCGGCTCGACCTCTGTGAGAGTGGGATACACCTGGCGCGCCAGTTCTCCGGCAAGGTGCATGGTGCCGAGGCTGTGGGCGAAGCGGCTGTGCTCCGCGGTGGGGAACACCCACCAGGAACTCTGCAGCTGGTGGATGCGTTTGAGGCGCTGGACCCACGGGTTGTCGATGACGTCCGGCTCCGCGATCTCGCCGGCGCGCGACAGCGTGATGCGCAGGTACCCGTACAACGGATCGGCGATGAGGTGGACGTCGTCGTAGGGGAGCTTCATGGGCCTCACCCTATCGCCGGGCCGGGGCGGCGACAAGGAAGCGGCGGCTGTGCCTGAGCCGGACTGAGCGTCGGCGTCAGCCGGCGTCGGGCCCGCCGGGCCGGCGTCAGCCGGCGCCCCCTGAGAGCAGCCGCGCATACGCAGCTTCGTGCGCGGCCACGAACGTCTCGCTGCCGAACCGCTCCTCGACGGCGCGCCGGCACTCGGCCGGGTCGATCTCGTCGATGCGCGCGAACGCCTCCACCATCTCGTCGGCCGTCTCGACGACGAACCCGCTGCGCCCGTGCTCGATCACCTCGGGCACCGAGCCCTGGCGCAGGGCGATCACCGGCGTGCCGCAGGCGAGGGATTCGATCATCACCAGACCGAACGGCTCGGGCCACTGGATCGGGAAGAGGGTGCACCGGGCCCGCTTGTAGAGCTCGACCTTGGTCGCGTGGTCGACCTCCCCCCGGAAGTGGACGTGGTCGGAGAGATACGGCTCGACCTCCGCGACGAAGAACTCGCGTTCCGGCCCCTCGTTGACCTTGCCGGCCATGATGAGACGCTTGCCCAGGCGCCGGGCGACCTCGATCGCCGTGTGGGCGCCTTTGTCGGCGGTCATGCGCCCGATGAACAGCAGGTAGTCGTCCTTCTCCATGCTCCACGGCATGTGCTCCACGTCGATGGCGTTGGGGATCGTGCCGACGAACTGCAGGTCGGGGAATCCCAGGCGCTGGTACTCGCTGATGGCGATGAACCGGAGATTGGCGCGGAGCGAGCTGAGCAGCTCCTGGGTGATCACATCCGCCGGGCCGTGCAGGGTGGCTACCACGGGTGTGCCGGTGAGCTCGTGGACCAGCGCTCCCATGGCGCGGCTGGCAAGCCCGTCGTGGTCGTGGATCACATCGAACTCGAGGGCGCGCTTGTAGGCTTCGAGGCTGTGCATGACCTCGAGGTGGCCGCCCTTCTCGATCTGCTCGAAGGGGGCGCGGGAGAAGATGTAGCTGAGCCGCGCCCGTGTCTCGGAGTCGCCGCTGGCGAACAAGGTGACGTCGTGACCGCGGGCGACGAGGCCCTCGGTGAGGAGGCTGACGACGAACTCGATCCCCCCGTAGCCCTGCGGCGGCAGGGGGAACCAGGGCGGGGCGATCATCCCGATGCGCATGACGGACCTCCAAGGCGGGACGTAGTGATCGGGCGAGTGGCGCGAGGAGGGCGCCTGAGCCTCCACGCGCCCCACCATCCTACCCGCGGGGCGGGAAGGCGCACCTCACGGCCGGGCGTTCGGGCGCGTCACGCCGCCGGGCGGGGTACGCTAGGAGACGTGATCGACCTGCACACCCATACGACGTTCTCGGATGGGTCGCTGACCCCCACGCGACTCGTGGAGGAGGCGGCGGCCGTCGGCCTCGCGGCCGTCGCCGTGACCGACCACGACACCGTCGACGGCCTGCCGGAGGCGCTCGCCGCCGGAGAGCGCCTCGGCATCGAGGTGATCCCCGGCGTGGAGATCAACCTGGAGCACGACCGGGTGACCATGGACATGCTCGGGTACTTCCTCGCAGGGGCGCCGACCGATGAGCTCGAGCACGAGCTCGCGGAACTGCGCGCGTACCGCGACGAGCGCAACGCGCGTATGCTCGGGCGCCTTGCAGAACTCGGCTTGCCGCTCGACCCCGCCGCTCTTGCGGCGGCCGCGGAGAACGGCGCCGTCGGCCGACCGCACATCGGCGAGGCGATGATGCGCCGCGGGTACGTGAGCTCGATGAGCGAAGCCTTCGAGCGCTACCTTGGCCGCGGCGCCCCTGCCTGGGTCGACCGCCGCCGGCTCTCAATGGGCCGCGCGCTCAAGCTGCTGCGCGCATCTGGCGCGCTCCCCGTGCTCGCCCACCCCGGCCTCATCCGCACGGACGCCGCCGGGCTGAACCACGTCGTCCGCGACGCCGCCCGCGCCGGTCTCGCCGGCATCGAGTGCTACTACCCCTTGCACGACGAGGACACGGTGGCTGCCTGCCTCTCCCTCGCGCGCAAGTACGCGCTCGTGCCCACCGGCGGCTCCGACTACCACGGCAGCGTCAAGCCCAAGACACGGCTGGGCGTCGGCTCCGGCGGCCGGCCCGTCCCCGACCATGTCCTGATGGATCTGCGCTGCCTCGCGGACGACCAGCTGGAGCGCCTCGTCTGACCCCTGGGCCGACGAACCGCAAGAAGCTCTCGTGCGCACGACCTTGATCCGGCGCCGATACCCATACGGGGCGCCGGTACCCCGACCGCACGCTCGCGATTTCACTGTATTGCCGCCCATAGCCCCCGGGGGTATAGTCGCTTGTGTGGAGGAGTACATGGATCAGGACGAGGCAGGGCGCCTGATCAACCGCCTGCGCCGGGTCGAGGGTCAGTCCCGAGGCCTGCAGCGGATGATCGAACAGGGCCGTCCCTGCGAGGAGATCTTCACCCAGCTCGCCGCCACCAAGGCGGCGCTCGACCGCGTGGGCGTACTGCTCATCTCGCTGAAGATGCGCGAGTGTCTCAGTGAGGAGGCGGGCGACGAGATCGCTCCCCCGGAGGCAGTGGAGAAGGCCTTGGAGGCCTTCCTCAAGTACGCCCGCTGCGTGAAGTAGCGGGTCCGGCGCGACGCGTGGCCGAGAAGTTCGACCCCAAGCACGCCGACAAGCTCGAGAACCCGGAGAGGCTCGTCGAGCTCCCGCCGACCAGGCTGGTGGAGCTGCTCCGGCTCAGCGGCGCCGAGACCGTCGTCGACTTCGGCGCCGGCACCGGCATGTACTCCATCCCCCTCGCGGAGGCCGTCCCTCTCGGTCGCGTGCTCGCCGTAGACGAGCAGCCCGAGCTCCTCGACCGGCTCCGCGCCAAACTCGAGGCGCGGCCCGGGTCCGGCAGCGTCGAGCCGGTCCTCAGCGAGGACGGCAGGGCGCCGCTCGACGACGGCGTCGCCGACCGCATGCTGATCGTCAACGTGCTGCACCACGTCGACGACGACCCGGGCGCGCTGGCCGAGATCGGGCGGCTTCTTGCGCCCGGCGGCTTGCTCGTGGCCGCCGAGTTCGCGCAGATGGACCGCCCGGTCGGACCGCCCAACGACCGCGTGCTCTCTCTGGGAGCGGTACGTGCGACGCTCACCGGTATCGGCCTGGAGGAGCTCGCGGCGTATGCGCCGGGCGACGTGGGCCGCTATCACAACGTGATCGTGGCGGAGAAGCCCCGCCCATGAACGGCGGCAGCGTGGAGGCGTCCGCCGGCCCATCGACCGTCTCTCACGTGCACGCCACGCACGGGCCCGGGCTCGACGCGTCGCTCGAGCGTCTCGTCGAGCCTTTCGGCGGTTGGGCCGCCATCGTGCATCCCGGAGAGCGCGTCGCCGTCAAGATCAATCTGCTCCGCGCCGCGCCGCCCGAGAAGGCAGTGACCACCCATCCCGAGACGCTCGCCTGCGTGCTGCGGGCGCTCAAACGCGCCGGCGCCGAGCCCTTCGTCGCCGACAGCCCCGGCGGGCTCAACGGGCCCGCCAAGGTGGCGCGCGCCTACAAGCTCAGTGGCCTCGCCGACGTCTGCGCCGCCGAGGGCGTGCAGATCGTGGACGTGGAGGACGACAAGGTACAGCTGGGCGCGCCCGCCGGCAGGCTCTATCGCAGCTTCCCCGTCGGGCGCGCCTTTCTGGACGCCGACGCCATCGTGCAGGTCGGCGTCCTCAAGACCCACCAGCTCATGCGCCTCACCGGCGGCGTCAAGCTCACCTACGGATGCATCCCCGGCCTCGCCAAGGCGCACCTGCACGTGCGCGCCCAGCGGCGCGAGGACTTCGCCGACATGCTCCTCGACCTGCACCTCGCCGTGCGTCCGCGATTCACGATCATCGATGCCATCATCGCCATGGAGGGCCAGGGGCCGGGCAGCGGCACACCACGGGAGCTGGACTCGCTCTTCGCCGCCCACGACGCCGTGGCCCTGGACGCGGCGCTCGCCGATCGCACGGCCCACGAGCGCCACTCCGTCTACACGATCGCCGCTTCCGCGCGCCGCGGTCTGCTCGATCTCGAGGACCCCTACCGGCTCTCCGGGGACCCGATCGAGCCGGACACCGCCTTCAAGCCGGTCCGGCGCGACATGCAGGAACTACTGCCCCCGTCGCTGCACCGGCTCACACGCAACCTGATCACGGCGCGGCCGCGCCTCGTGGACCCCGGCGCCTGCATCCGCTGCAACGAGTGCGCGGCCATCTGCGGCACCAGGGCGATAGCCATGGACCCGTTGCCGGTCTACGACGACTCGCTCTGCGTGCGCTGCTTCGCCTGCACGGAGGTCTGCCCGACGGCGGCGATCGACAACGTCTCGCCGTTGCTCGCCCGGCTGTTCTCGCGCAGCGACTGAGCGTCCGGGCCCGGTCGGCCCTCCGCCGCGCCGCTCTACTGGTGCTGCTGCAGCCGCTTGAGCAGCGTGGTCTTCCCCCCCGTCTCGAGCTCCAGCGTCCCGACTTCATCGCCCTTGCGTACGACGGTCTGGCCCCCCATCGGCTCGGAGATGCGGAGCTCGTCGCCCTGACGGGTGGCTTGATGAGGCTGCAACGCAGCGCCGTAGTACAGCCAGTAGTCGTCGCCGTCTTTGCGGATCTCCACGCGCCGCGAGGTGGAGGGTTCCCAGTACAACCCCACGAAGGGGTCGGCGTCGCCGCCGCAGCCCGCGAGTGCCGAGAGGCCAAGGACGATGCCCGCCAGGAAGAGGACGAGGAGGCCGGCGGAGGCGCGAGAGCGGCGGCTCACCGCCCGGCCTCCACGTGGAAGACGACGATCTCCGGACGGCAGAAGGCGCGGAACGGCAGCATACTGGTGCCCACCCCGCGCGTGACGTAGAGCGGCCGGCCGCCGACGTCGTAGGCCCCCTCGGCGAACTCCGCGCCGAGATCGCTGAGCAGGATGCGCCGGCCGGGCAGCGGCAGGCAGATCTGACCGCCGTGCGTGTCGCCCGAGAGCGTGAGATGGAAGTCGCCCGGCGCCGTCCGCTTGACGACATCGGCGTGATGGCTGAGCAGCAGGCGGAGGACACCCGGCCGGCGGTCGAGCTGGGCCAGCACCGCCGCCAGATCGTCGTGGCCGCCGTCGGTGTCGTCGACGCCTCCGATCTGCACGGCGCCGGCGCCATGCTCCACGGTCGCCGTCTCGTTGGTGAGCAGACGCACCCCGCAGTCCTCGATCACCCGCGGATCCGTCGGCTGGACGAAGGGCGCCTTGCTGTCGCCGTGATCGTGGTTGCCGAACACGCCGAAGACGCCGAGCGGCGCCTGCAACCGGAGCAGCTGGCGCTGCAACTCCCCGGCGCCGTGCGGACCGCCGGCGAAGTCGCCCGTGATGAGCACGAGGTTCGGCCGGGCGGCGAGCGCCAGGTCGACCGCCCGGCGCGTGGCGCGCAGATTGAAGCTGGGGGTGAAGCCGGCGTGGAAGTCGGAGAGCTGCACGACGACCAGGCCGTCGAGCGCCGCGCTCGCGTCCGGCGCCGCCAGACGCCGGTCCACGCGGCGCACCCACTGCGCCTCGTGCAGCAGATAGGCGAGGCCGAGGGCAGCGGCCCCTGAGGCCGCTGCCGCTGCCCAGAGTCCGCGGCGCGCGAGCCGGCTCAGTTCGGATCGCCGGGCGCGGTGCCTGCCGGGCCGCCGTAGGCGTCCTCGCCGCCCCCGCCGTTGCCGCCGTTGCCGCCGGCGTCCATCTGGCTGCGCAAGCGCTCGCGCGTCTCCTCGATCTTGCGCCGCAGCGCCTCGTTCTGGTCGGCAGCGGAATCCTTGCCTGCGCCGATGGCGCCCTTGATGCGGTCGACCTGTGCGCCGATCCCGCCCTGGCCGAACAGCTGCTGGCGCGTCTCCCTGCCGCTCTTCGGCGCCAGCAGCAGGCCTCCGACGGCGCCGATGACGACCCCGAACAGGAGTCCCCCGCGACGCTTCGTTCCGGCGGTCTTCTGCGCGGCCTCGGCCGCCTTCCTCTGGGCTCTGCCCACCGTCCACCTCCACTCGCTCATGTTGTCTCAGGTATAGCACACGGCCGTCGCCGCGGCCTACAGACGAGGCGCTAGAGCACCCGCGTCTCGTTGATCACGATGCCGAACCGGCAGCCGAGGAACTCCGCCGCCCGCCGGCACATGACCATGCGGTCGAGGAAGATCTCGAAGTACTGCATGACCTGGATGATCTCGGTGTCGATCTCCAGTTCGAGCGTGATGGTGCGGGCCTCGCTGTCGACGGCGAGGAACGACCGCGTGGTGGCCATGTTGACGCGGTCGTGGATGTCGTCGGTCTCGGGATCGATCACGCGTACCCGGCTGCGATGCACGTCGCTCTTGTCGCCGAGGATGACCGCGGCGGCCAGAGGGCTCACGGCCTGGCCGTACTTTTCTTCGTGATTGCCGATGGCGCACATGACCTCGGCGTACTCGTCCGGACCCATCCCGAGGCGCTCCAGCACGTGCTGGCTGAGGAGCGCCGCGGCGATGCCGTGGTCCAGACGGTTGATGCCGTTGCCAACGTCGTGCAGGTAGCCGGCGATGCCGGCGAGCTCGGCCATCCGCGGCGGATGGCCTAGCCGGAGAAGGACGCTCTGGGCGATGCCGGCGACGATGCCGCAGTGGCGCGGCCCGTGCTCTGTGTAGCCGAGCACGCCCAGACTCTCGTCCGCCTTGCGCACGAACACCTGGACCTCGTGATCGCCACGCACGTCGCCGAGCGTCACCAGGCGGTCTGCGGGCCGTTCGGAGCTGCCGGTCATCTACCTCACCTCGAAGCCGCGGAGACTCTCGTCCGCCGGTGCGTCACTGACGGTGAGCCGCGAGACCCGCGCCGCCGGCGGACCCTCGCGGCACCAGTCGAGCATGGCATCGACAGCTTCGCTACTTCCCTGAAGGCGCAGCGCGACCGAGCCGTCGCTCTGGTTGTGCACCCAGCCACGCAAGCCGCGAAGCGCTCCTTCGCGGCGCGCGCTGGAGCGATAGTACACGCCCTGGACCGCGCCGCTCACCTTCACGTCCACCGACTTCACGGCGGCCTCCCCGTCCCAGTCGGGGCTGACGCCGCGGGCGTCTTCGCCGCCCCCCGGCTCCCGGCCCCGAGTCTCGCCCGACCCACCGCCCCGCAAAGCAGCATCCCGCCGCTCGTCGGGGCTTCTGTCGCGGACCAGCGGCACGAAGCGGCAGCGGGTGTCGTGGCGCTCCTCGAAGGAGTCGCCCACCCGCTCGATGATCGTGAGCACCTGGTCGCCGTGATCGCGGTCGACCGGGACGACCAGCCGGCCACCGTCGGCGAGCTGGCCGAGCAGCTCCGGCGGAACCTCGTCGGCCGCGGCAGCCACCAGGATGCCCTGGAACGGCGCCAGTTCGTGCCAGCCTCTGGCGCCGTCGCCGATGGCGAGACGCACGTTGTCGTAGCCGATATGGGCGAGCACTACGCGGGCGCGCTCGGCAAGCGGAGCGAGTCGCTCCACCGCGCACACCTCGCCCGAGACCTCGGCAAGGACCGCCGTCTGGTACCCGCTGCCCGAGCCGATCTCGAGCACCCGGGAACGGACGTCGATGCCGAGCAGCGCGGTCATGATCGCCACCATGTACGGCTGCGAGATCGTCTGACCGAGACCGATCGGCAAGGGAGAGTCGGCATAGGCCTCGGCGACCAGGTCATCCGGCACGAAGAGGTGCCGGGGCACCGAGCGCATCGCGGCGAGCACGTCCTCGTCGCGCAGGCCGCGCGCAACGATCTGGTCCTCGACCATCCGCAGCCGCCGCACCCCGTAGTCGGAACCGTCAGCCATCATCGCCACCGCCGCCGGGCTTCCCCGATGACGCCGGGATGGGCGGCCCCTCCGGCGACTCCGGCGACGTCGGCTCCTCCGGCGAGGCAGGGTCCGCCGGCTTCTCGGATGGATCCTGGACTGCCGTCTGCCCCGATGACGCCACGGCTGCGGGGGCCCTGCCGCCCGCCCTTCGCATCCTCCTGTACTTCGCCCGGCGACGGTCGCGGACGCGCCAGTACATGAATCCCGTGACGCCGGCGGCGGCGTAGCCGACGTACGGGACGGCGAGGACCAGCGCGCTTCCGAGGAAGGCAACGAGGTCCTCGGCCGTGCTGATCAGATTGACGACCGCCTCGCTGGGCACGCTCTTGGGGCGCGTCAGGTGCTTGGCGTACTGGGAGAACCACGCCGCCCCGGCGCCGACGGCGGCGCCGACGACGATGCCCCGCCAGCCGAAGGGAATCGTGGCGGCGCCGGCCACCCCGCCGACGAACAGCCGGTAGGGCATGATCAGCCGGTCCTGCAGCCGGTCCATCTTGGACATCTTGTCGAAGGCCGACTCAAGGATCGCGAGCACGACGAAGATCCCGATCGCCAGCCAGTTGGTGAGGAACGAGAACACGTCGTTGGGCTCGACGCCCCAGTCGAAGTAGCTGACCACTCCGATGACGGCGAGCGTGAGCGAGGGCCGGATGCCGGCGATGGAACCCAGACCCAGCATCCGCCCGATGGCGATGACCCAGGCGGTCACGACGCTTCCTCCATCGCCCGATTGTACCTGCCGGGCGGCCGGCCCGCGTTGGGCCGGCCGCCCGGCGTCGCGTACTCCCGCCGTGACGGGCTCCCCAGGGCTACAGGTCGCGCTCCTCGAGCGGCACGTAGTCGGTGTCGAAACCGAAGTGCCGCGGACCCAGAGTCGCGACGCCCGCGGCCGTGCGCCACTGCTCGTGAGCCGGCGCGCCGACGACGTCGACGAGCGCGCCCGGCTCCAGGTGCGGATTAGTGATGGGAAGCCCCGTCTCTCGCGAGAAGCAGCAGATGAGGTCGGGCGCCGTCACGTCCGGGGCGCCGTCGCGCCAGGCCATGAGGTTCTCGTTCTTGGACCAGACGCGGTAGGAGGACCCGGCGTCCACGCCGCCTCCGGCGAGCTCGAGGTCGCCCCACGTGAAGCCGTCGCGTTCCTCCGCAGCGAACGAGACGACGACGCCGCGGAAGACGACGCGGCCGGCGGCGGCGGCGACCGCTGCGGAGGGAGGCGCCGAGGACGGACTGACTCCTCCGCACCGCGTCCCTCCGAGGCGCCGGGCGCCGGCCGGGCGCTACGCCTGCCGTGCGTACTGCGAGCGTCCCTCCTCGTAGAGGTCGCCGCCGTGGCAGTCCATGACGACGATCGCCGGAAAGTCCACGACCTCGAGTCGCGCGATCGCCTCGGCGCCGAGCTCGGGATAGGCGATCACCTCGTTGCCGACGATGCGCCTGGCCAGCAGCGCACCGGCGCCGCCGGTGGCGGCGAAGTACACGGCGGTCTCGTCCCGCATGGTCTGCTTGACCTCGGCCGTGCGCAGCCCCTTGCCGATCATGCCCTTGAGGCCGTGCCGCAGCAGCAGCGGCGCGTAGGCGTCCATGCGGCCGCTGGTGGTAGGCCCGGCCGAGCCGATCACGTTGCCGGGCTTGACCGGGCTCGGACCCATGTAGTAGACGATCGCACCCTCGAGATCGAACGGCAGATCTTCGCCGGCCTCGATGAGCGCGACGAGCCGCTTGTGCGCCGCGTCGCGCGCCTGGTACACCACGCCCGTGATCTCCACCGCGTCACCGATGCGCAAGTCTTTGACGATCTCATGCGAGAGGGGAGTCGTGATCTTCTTCGCAGCCACGAGCACCTCCCCTAGAGCGTGACGGTCTTGTGCCGCTGCGCGTGGCACTGGACGTTGACGGCCATTGGCATGCTGGCGATGTGGCACGGCATCTCCTCGATGAAGACGTCGAGGGCGGTAGTGCGGCCGCCGAGGCCCTGCGGGCCGATGCCGAGGTCGTTGATCTTCTCGAGCAGCTCGTCCTCCATCGCCGCGACACGCGGGTCCGGGTGCGCGCTGCCGACGTCGCGGAGCAGGGCCTTCTTGGCGAGCAGCGTGACCTTCTCGATGGTGCCGCCGATGCCGACGCCGATGATCACCGGCGGGCACGGGTTGGAGCCGGCCCGGCTGACGGTGTCGACGACGGCGTCGACCATGCCGGCCCAGCCCTGCGCCGGCTTGAGCATGCTGAGCGAGCTCATGTTCTCGGCGCCGCCGCCCTTGGCCATCATCGTGAGGCACACGCGGTCGCCCGGCACGATGGTGGTGTGGATGATCGCCGGCGTGTTGTCCTTCGTGTTCCGGCGGGCGTGCCCCGGCTCCTCGGCGACGGACTTGCGCAGGTAGCCGTCACCGTAGCCTCGCCGCACACCGTCGTGGATGGCGTCCTCGAAGTCACCGCCGGTGAGGTGCACGTCCTGCCCGACCTCACAGAAGAAGACAGCGAACCCGGTGTCCTGGCAGATCGGCACGCGGTCGGCGGCGGCGATGTCGGCGTTCTCGACCAGCTGCGCGAGCACTTCGCGGCCGACCGGCGATTCTTCGGTCTGTGCGGCGGCCTGGAGCGCGTCGTAGACGTCCATGGGCAGGTCGTAGTTGGCCGTGATGCACAGCTCCCTCACGGCCTCCGTCACCGCCGCGACATCGAGTTCCCGGACTGGGCCCACCCTAGTCTTCCTTCTTCTCCTCTCCGGCGGGCGGCTCCGGCTCACCGGCCGGCGCCGACCAGGGCGCCGGCTCCTCGTCGACCACCTCGGCGTCGGTCACGCCCCCGTCTTTCTTCATGCCGGCGGTCGCCCTCTTGATCGCCTCGGTGGCCTTGTCGATGGCCGCCGCCGTCGCCGAGGCGATCTTGTCGGCCGTCGGTCCGATGGCGTCGACTGCCTTGTCGGCCATCTCGCCGGCGTAGTCGCCGGCGCCGCGGGCGACGGCCCGCGTGGCCGCCTTGGTGGGCGCCGGCGGCCGGCTGCCCTCCGGCATCTCGATGTAGCCCAGCGCCATCTGGTCCTGCACGAGGCCACGGGCCCGGGCGATGATCGCCGTCGCCTCTTCGACCTCCTGCTCGAAGGTGAGGTCGGTGCGCAGGGCGATGCCCTGCTCGATGGCCTTCATCGCCACCGCCGCGGCCTCACGCGGGAAGACCTCCCAGTCGTCCATCGTCGGCATGATGTAGTCGGCGGACAGGCCCTTGTCCTCGGCCACCTTGGCGAGCTCGACGGCCGCCGCCATGCACATCTCGTCGGTGATCGTCTTGGCGCGCACATCGAGCGTGCCGCGGAAGATGCCGGGGAAGCCGACCGAGTTGTTCACCTGGTTGGGGAAGTCGGAGCGGCCGGTGGCGACGACGGCGGCGCCGGCCTCCTTGGCGTCCCAAGGCCACATCTCGGGGATGGGGTTGGCGCAGAGGAAGACCACGGGGTCGCTGGCCATCCCTTTGATCCACTCCTTCTCGATGGTGTCCGGGCCTTGCTTGCTGAGCGCGATGCACACGTGCGCGCCCTTGAGCGCGTCTTCGATGCCGCCCGTGCGCCCCGCCTCGTTGGTCGTCTGGCAGTACTTCCACTTGTCGACCCACTCGTCCTTGACGGCCTCGATGTCCGTGCGGCCCTTGTGCAGGATGCCCTTGCTGTCGACGATGCGGCACTTGGCCGGATCGGCGCCGTACGCGAAGATCAGGCGGCTGATGGCCACGTTGGCGGCGCCGGAGCCGATGAAGGCGATCTCGACGTCGTCGATGCGCCGGCCGACCACCTTGAGGGCGTTGACGAGGCCGGCGAGCGTGACGCACGCCGTGCCTTGCTGGTCGTCGTGCCAGACGGGGATCTCGCACTCCTCGCGCAGCGTGTCGAGGATGCGGAAGCACTTGGGCTGGGCGATGTCTTCGAGGTTCACGCCGCCCAGCCCCGGCTGCACGAGCTTGACGAACTCGATGAACTTGTCCGGATCCTTGGTGTCGACCATGAGCGGGAAGCCGTCGATGCCGCCGAGGTACTTGAAGAGGAGGCTCTTGCCCTCCATCACCGGCATGCCGGCCTTGGGACCGATGTCGCCCATGCCGAGCACGCGGGTTGCGTCGCTGATCACGGCCACGGTGTTCCACTTGTTGGTGTACTCGTAGACCTTCTCGGGGTCGTCCTTGATCTCGAGGCAGGGGGCGCTGACGCCCGGGGTGTACCAGATGCCGAAGTCCTGGAAGTCGCGTACGCAGCACTTGAGCGTGGTCTCGATCTTGCCCCTGTAGAAGGGGTGAAGGACCTTCGCGTCCTCCATGGGCTGATAGGCCTTGGCCGTGAGCTCCTCCACGGTCGGCTGCTGGCCCTCCGCCTGGGTCTCTGCTCCCTGGGTGGTCTCGTCCGGCATGTGTCCCTCCCTGTGACCGGCGACAGGGCGCCGGGTCGCGACGATGCGTGGGCTCGTGACGATGATGTCCTCGAACATTGAACGCTAGCATCCGCCGGACAGGGCGACAACGTACCGGAAGGACGAAGCCGGCGGGCGGCCCGGGCCTGAAGGGCCAGCCGCCGCCCGCCTCAGGTGTTCGCCGGCGTCGGGTGTGCCGGACCACGGGAGCGGCACGCTCGTCTAGCGCGCCGCGGCCTCCGGCACGAGCGTGCCGAGCGCGTCCAGACACAAGCTGACGTTGGCCGGCGTGCACGACGTCCCCATGAGGCCGATGCGCCAGACCTTGCCGGCCAGCGCACCGAGTCCGTTGCCGAGCTCGAGCTCGTAGCGCTTGAGCGCCTCCGTGCGCACCCAGGCGTCGTCGACGCCCGCGGGCACGCACACGGCGTTGAGCTGCGGCAGACGGTACTCGGGCTCCACGAGCATCGTGAGGCCGAGCGCCTCAACGCCCTCGACGAGGGCGGCGTGGTTCTCGGCGTGCCGCCGCCACGCCGCCTCGAGGCCCTCTTCGGTGAGCATGACCAGCGCTTCGTGCAGTCCGTACAACGGGTTGATGGGCGCGGTGTGGTGATAGGTCCGCGCCCCGCCCTCCCAGTAGGGCAGCACGAGGTTGAGGTCCATGAACCAGCTCTGGCACGGGGACGTCCGCGCTTTGACCTTCTCGAGCGCCGTCTCGCCGAACGTCACCGGCGAGAGGCCGGGCGTACAGCTGAGGCACTTCTGGCTGCCCGAGTAGACGGCGTCGAGACCCCACTCGTCGACGAGCACCGGGATGCCGCCGAGCGAAGTGACGGTGTCGGCGATCACGAGCGCGCCGTGCGCGTGGGCGATCGCCGCAATCGCTGCGGCGTCGCTGCGCACGCCCGTGGAGGTCTCGGCGTGCACGAAGGAGACCACGCGCACGTCCGCCTCCTCGGCGAGCGCGGTCTCGAGCTTGTCGAGGGAGACCGGCGCGCCCCAGTCGTCGTCGACGACTACCGGCGTGCCCCCGGTGCGCTTCACGTTCTCGAGCTGGCGCCCGCCGAAGGCGCCGTTGCGACACACGAGCACCTTGTCGCCGGGCTCGACCAGATTCACAAAACAGGTCTCCATGCCCACAGAGCCGGGCCCGGAGACCGGGAACGTCACCCGGTTCCCCGTCTGAAGCGCGTACCGCAGCAGATCCTTGACCTCGTCCATCATGCGCACGAACTCGGGGTCGAGGTGCCCGATGGTGGGACGAGCCATCGCGGCGAGCACCCGCGGATGGACGTCAGAGGGTCCGGGGCCCATGAGCACTCGACGCGGCGGCTTGAACGACGTGATTCCTTCGGTTGCGTGCATGGTCCCGGGGTCCTCCTCGCGCAGCGTGCGTGTGACACACTGGATTATGCCAGTGTCCGACTGGTGCATTCCCGCCCGCCCTCGTGACTTGCGAGAGGGCGTCAGCCGGCCGGCGGAGACGGCTCCGCCGGCGCAGCCGGCCGGCCCGCGCCCAGCTGGGCGCGATACCGCTTTGTCATGTCGCGGAACGACTGGATGAGCGCCTTCTGCGTGCCGGAGAAGTAGCAGCGCTCGAGCTCGGCGACGATGGCGTCCTCGTCGGTCGTGAGGTTGCGCCCGGCCATCAGGCGGTTGAGGTAGTCCTTGGCGAGCTCGGTCGCGACGGTGAACTCGGCGGCGACGATGATGCCCGTGTCCATCTCTACCTCACAGACGACGCTGAGAATCGTATACATCTGGCCGCTCACCGTGTTGGCGGGCGGCTTGGCGTGGCCGACGAAGATGCTGGTGCTCATGGTCGGGCGATTCTCCCACGCCGGGCGGCGCGCGTCACGTGGACGACCCGCACGAGGGCGACGACAGTGACGTAGGCAAGCCCGAAGAAGAGCAGGAACCAGAGGATGGGGTGCAGGCCGCCGGTCACGGCGGCCCAGACAGACCCGGCCGTGAACCCCGCGGCGATCAGGAGCAGTGGGAGCCAGACCATTGCCGAGCGACTCCCGAAGAGCAGGAGCAGAGCGCAGGCGAGCATGACGCCGAAACCGGCGAGCAGCAGCGCCCCGAAGAACATGAGCTCGGAGGGGGTGACCATGCGCGTGTACCCGGCATCGAGTTGCTTGAGGCCGCCGGACAAGGCCGTCGCGCCGCGGGTCACGGCCCAAGTGCCGGTGATGCCGTAGAGGATCGTCCACGGCAGGGTGACAGCTGCGCCGAGGACGCGCAGGCCACCCCTCTTCGCGGTCTGCTGGAGCGTGACGGCCGGACCGGCCGCGTCTGTCCCACCCGCGGCCGGCGCGGCTTCGCCTGCCGGCACCGTCTCCGGACTGTTCGGCCCTTCGTCGCTCATGGCGAGTACTGCTCCAGACGTCTTGCGGCCGGCGCGAGCCGGCGGACGCGCACCAGGTGTGCCCCGGCGACCGCGACACAGTACCAGACCACCGCGACGCCGGCCCAGCCCTCGGCCGACATGCTCTTCCTCAGGGCGAGGGCCACGGTCACGCTGACGGCGACTGCCAGTGTGAGCAGGAGGACGCCGAGCCAATGCCGCGGGCTGAGTTCGTTGCGCAGGAGCAGCTTGCCCTCCCAGATGCTCGCCGCCTCGATCAGCAGCAGGAGCGCAAGGAAGCCCGCGAGACCCCAAGATGCCTCGAAGCTCGAGACGAGCGACCTGTCGAGCGCGGAGAGGATCAGGACGAGGACGACCAGCAGCAGCGCCGGGAGGGCGACCACGCCCCCGATGATGATCGGCGCCGCCAGGACCAGGCGCAGGGTATTGCCACTCTCCACCGCCTCCTTGTCACAGGCGTGCTGAGCGTTCTCCGCCTCCTGCGCGGGCGTGAGCCGGACGAGATCCTCCTCGCCGGGGACCGCCGACCAGTCGTAGTGCGCGACGTACGGGTGATCTTGCTTCTCGCGCATCCCCTCGGGCATGCCCGTCTCCAGTCTCCTGCCCCGTGCGGCGGCCTCGAACTCGCACCCCACTAGCGTACAATCTCGGGAGGCCCGCAGCACGCGTCCGAGGAGGCCCCGTGAGCGACCGGCTCGAGGACTCTCGTCCAGACGATGCCCTGCTGACGGCGGCACGCGTCGTCGCCCGCTCGGCGCGGCTCGCCGTGTTCACCGGCGCCGGGGTGAGCAAGGAGTCCGGCATCGCCACCTTTCGCGAATCCGAGACAGGGCTGTGGGCCAGATACGATCCCATGCAGCTGGCGACGCCCGAAGCGTACCGAGAAGATCCGGCCTTCGTGTGGAGCTGGTACGAGCACCGCTTCGGAGTCGCCGCGGCGGCCGAGCCCAACGCCGGGCACCACGCGATCGCCGAGCTCGAGAAGCTGCTGCCCGGAGTGGTCGTCATCACGCAGAACATCGACGGGCTGCACCAGCGGGCCGGCTCCTCACGCGTCATCGAGCTGCACGGCACGATGCACAGCTTCCGCTGCATCGACGGCCGGCACCGCGGCTTCGCCTGGGACGACATCGCCGGCCAGGAGGAGAAGCCGCCGCGCTGCCCCGAGTGCGGCGACTACCTGCGGCCGGAGGTCGTCTGGTTCGGCGAAGGCCTGCCGCCGGACGCCCTGAACGCGGCCCAGCAGCTCAGCGCACGCTGCGACGTCATGCTGGTCGTCGGTACGTCCGGCGTCGTCTATCCGGCCGCCGCCGTGCCGCTCATCGCCAGGGAGGCCGGCGCGACCGTCATCGACGTCAATCCGGAGTGGGATGCGCTGGCGCAGAACTGCGACCTTTTCCTGCGGGGACCCGGCGGCGAGGTGCTGCCACAGCTCGTCGCCGCCGTACGGGAACACCTCGACGTGTGACGGCCCGAGCCTGCGTCAGCCGCGCGCCCTCCAACACGAGGGTTAGCGGCGCACGGACAGGCACGTCCGGACGTACATCCAAGAGCACGTTGGAGCCGTTGGACGTACGTCCGACCGTGCCGGTCCAGAAGGGACTACCCCCGACGAGGATGGCGCCTAGACGAGCTTGACCAATCCACGGAGGCCGGGCGCGGACGTCAGACGGATTCGCCCGGCCTGATGCCGGCCGCGGCGCGACGCACCACGTCGGCTACACGACGCACCCGCGTCTCCGGGCGCTTGGCGTCGAGCACCCAGTAGATGTACTGGCGCCGGTGGCTGGGCGCCCAAGCGGCCCAGTGACCCTGCGCCGCCGGGACCTCGGCGAGCGCCGCCTCGAGATCCGGCGGCGTCACCTCGAGCCTGCCGGATGCCGCTTCATCCCAGGTCCCGCGCCGTTTGGCCTCCTCGACCAGGGCCATGCCCGCCGGCGTCATGCGCTCCTCGGCGATCATCCGGCGGACGCGCTCGACATTGCTCTCGCTCCACACGCTGCCGGGCTTACGCGGCGTGAAGCGCACGGCGTAGCTGCGCTCGTCCCTGCGGTTGACGAGGCCGTCGATCCAGCCCCAGCACAGGGCCTCCTCGACGGCCTCGTCGTAGCTCACGCTCGGCTCCTCCACGTGCTTCTTGTGCAGGAGGAGCCAGACGAACGTCCGCGCCGCGTGGTGCCGCTCCAGCCACTCGCGCCACGCGGCGCGCTCGGCGGCGAAGAAGGTGTCTGCCTCAGCGATGACGGCCATGGGGGCTACTTACCCGCGGGCCGGCCGGTCAGTCCGCAGGCACGGCCCGCGCTTCAAGCGCGGAACGCCGAGAGATCCGCCCCGAGCCCCTGTTCCGTGTACGAGCGGCCGCGCGCCGAGTACCGCTCGCGCACGCCCTGGAGCGGCTCGAGGTCCTCGTCCGTCAGCTCGCGCGCCACTACGGCCGGCGAGCCGATGAGGAGGCTCCGACGCGGGAAGGCCCGGCGTTGCGGCACGAGCGCCTGTGCGCCGACGATGCTCTCCTCTCCGACATCACAGCCGTTGAGCAGGGTGGCGTGCATGCCGACCAAGCAGCGCGCGCCGACGGTCGCGCCGTGGATGATGGCGCCGTGGCCGATGGCGCAGCCGGGACCCACACGCACAGGGGTGCCAGGGTCGCTGTGGGCGATGGCGCCGTCCTGGAAGCTGCTGAAGGCGCCGATCACGATCTGCTCAACGTCGCCCCGCAGCACGGCTCCGGGCCACACCGTGACGCCTTCCTCCAGAACCACGTCGCCGATGACCGTGGCGTCCGGGTGGACGAACACGTCAGGGCCGATGTGGGGTACCTTGTCGCCAAAGGCCGTGATGGACATGCGCGGAGCATAGCGGACCGCGCCGGAGGAGGACCACATGGAGTTCGTACACGTAGCGACCAGGACGAAGGACCTCGAGGGAGCGATCAAGTTCTACGAGCAGCTGGGGATGCGGTGCTCCCGGCGGCGGGAGCTGACCAAGGGCAAGGCGACGCTGGCGTTCATGGAGCCCGAGGCCGGCAACTTCGCCATCGAGCTCGTCTACAACTGGGGCAAGGACGACGGCTACGATGGCGGTGAGCGCTTTGGCCACTTCGCCTTCGAGATGGAGGACATCGACGCCGTCCTGCCGGTGATCGAGCTGCTCGGCGGCCGCATCACGCGCCGGCCGTTCGTGCTGGAGGGTGGCGACGGCCCGCGCCTGGCCTTCGTCGAGGATCCGGACGGCAACGCGATCGAGCTGATCGAGCGCTGAGGACGAGCCTCCGGCCGGCCCGTATCTCAGCCGTACCGCGGCGCCGCGTTGCGGCTCCACCCCATCTTGCCGGCGGAGAACGCACGCGGGATGGAGATGAGGGCGAGCACGGCGAGGAGGATGTAGTACGAGAGGTTGAGATTGGTCGTGGCGCCGGTGACGGCCGAGGCCAGGAAGTAGGCGCTGGCCGCTCCGGAGAGCACGGCGATCAGCCCCCACGAGCCGCGCCGGGGAGCGGAGCTCAGCTCGAGGATGAGCCCCGCGACGAAGAGTCCCGGCGGAATGAGCAGCAGCGGCAGCGTAGCGAGCGAATCGGCTGACGTGGTGCTGGAGCCCACCGACGGTCCCGTGGCCGCGTACCAGCCCTCGTAGAACTGCCAGGCGAAACCGGCGAGGAGGAAGAGCAGGACGGCCAAGCGGGCGATGAACTGGCGGTCGTGACGTGTCATGGACGGCAGACGGCGGTTCCACGCGCGCGAGCGCCGCCAGGCGCGCACCATGAGCAGCGCGGCCACCGCGAGGAAGATCGGGGCGAGAGTCCACGGCTTGGCCGTGAACCATGGGAACCAGCTGAACGGCGCCCAGGTCTGCTCCTGCAGCGTGAACCTGGTCTCGCCGTCGACGGGCACGATCTGCAGGATCTGCGCTCCCTCGGCGAGGACGTCGACGCGCAAGGCGCTCACCTCGCTGGCACGGATGCGATACGTGCTGGAAGCGTGCGGGGCGACCGGGGTCTCGTCGCCGGAGCGAAGCAGCGGCCACTCCTCGTTGATCGCTGTGGCCTGCGCCGCGCTCCAGCGATAGACGAGCGTCGTGCCGTCGGGCTCGGCCGCTGTGCCGCCCCACGGCGTCGCGTCCACGGCGGCGTCCTTGCCGGCGAGGACGGCGGCGATGCTCGGGTCGGCCTCCACGGCAGCCTCGGCCGCCACGACCGTGGCGGCCGGCTGTGCCGCCGCCTTGTCCGAGTCGGCCGGCTCGCCGTCGCCGGAGGCGATGGCGGCGGGAACGACCCCCAGGCCGGCGATCGCCAGAAGGACGCACAGCGTGATGACCCGGCGCGTGATGCGCTTCATGAGACTCTTGCCCTCTGTTCACACGGGACGGAGTACGCTCCCCAGCGCACCCACTCCCCGTCCGGGTGTCGCGCGAAGACGGTGTAGTGGTAGGGCGCGTCGCGATCGAGACCGGCGTCGCAGAACGAGCCGGTGACGTCCTGGTAGACGAGAGACTGCCCCTCGTCCGGGCCTTCGTCGGCAGTCTCGGCGGGACCCCGCAGAGAGCGCAGGATGCGGACCTCGAGAAGCGTGCGTCCGGGGTAGTCCCAGGCGATGGTGAAGCAGTCGTCGCGGGCGCGTGCCATCACGCGCCGCCTGTTCACGTCGGTGATGACCTCGTCGGCGTGGCTCACGTGCCTCCCGGGGTGCGGCCGCAGGTCTCCGAACCGTATCATGGGCCGCCGCGCGAGGGGAGCCGCCGCGACACGGGCGCCGCCCGACGACGCGGTCCCGGGCGGGCCGCCCATCAGAACAGGCCGTAGCTCGCGACGACGTAGCGGTCGAGGCGGCCGAAGGGGCGCGAGGCGAGCAGCAGGCCGGGCGTCCCGTCGAAGACCAGCCCGGCCTCCCAGAACGCGCGCTGCGCTCGCTCGCAGCTGCCGGTGACGCCGGCGCTGACCTTCTCGACGGCTCCGCGCCGGTCGAGGTCGGCGATGCCGTAGGCCGTCACCGTCTCGATGTCGCGCTCGAGGAGCGCCGCGGCGGGCCCTACCCAGCCGTCCTGCCGCACCATCAGGTAGGCGACGGCGCGGCCGCGGCGGCGAAAGAGCCAGCCGCGACGGCCGCCGCCGGTCAGGTAGAACTGGTGGTCGACGCCGCGGTCGAGGCCGCTCGCCGCCGCGTCGATCTCGCGCAGCTCCGGGATGGACGCGACGGTCAGGCCTTCCGGCTCGAGCGTACCCAGCGGCGGGAGTTGCAGCCCCTCCCGCGGCCTTCCTCCGAACCCGACGAGCACCTCACGCGGCAGCAGGCCGCGGTGCGCGTACAGCGTGTTCGAGATGGGCTGCAGCGAATCGGTCACGGTGGCGCGCACTGCTCCGGGAGGCGCGCCCGCCGCCGCGAGCTCAAAGAGCCGCCCTCCGATACCGAGCCCCTGCGCCTCCGGCAGAACGAAGAGGTCGGCGAGGAACCACCAGTCACCGCGCACCAGGCCGGATCCCCAGGCCACGACCTCGCCGTCGCGTTCCGCGACCCACAGCCGCTCGCCGTCGTGGCGCAGGAGGTGCTCGTACACCGGCTGCTGGTCGTTCTGCTCCAGCACCGGCTCCTGGCCGGCGGGGACGAGGTACCCGTTCAGAGCGGCGCGGTAGACCTCGAACAGGCGCGGCAGATCCGCGCCCGCCGCACGCCGGTACGTCACCTCGGCTGTCGCTCTGGTCTTGCTCACGGGCGGTAGCCTACACGCCCCGGCGTCCCGACAGGCGGCGGGTTTTCCGTTCGCCGGGTCTTGTGCTACCCTTATCCGCCGCTGCCGCTGCGGGCCTCGTCCCGTCGGTTCAGCAGCCCCGTTCTTGCGTGGCGCATTCGTCTAGGGGCCTAGGACGCCGCCCTCTCACGGCGGTAACACGGGTTCGAATCCCGTATGCGCTACCACTCATTTCCAGGGAAATCGCCTCCTCGCCCGTCCTCTAGACCCCGCTTCTGCAACCATTCTGCAACCCAAATGCGTGGGCCTGGATGTGCGGCTCCGGTACATCCTCTCCACTGTGGCTCCGGTAGCTGCGTTACACCCCTGAAGCTCTGTGCCGGCGCCAGCCCGCTCTCGAATAGACGACCAGGAAGCGGTCGGCGAAGCGAGGGAGGGCTGGGGCTGGGCCTGTGCTGATCGAGCTGGGAGTCGTGGAGCAGCGCCACAGGGCAGTGCTGGAGGTGCTCGGGGGTCTGGCCATCACGGAGGTCGCCCTCCGGTACGGGGTCACGCGCCAGACGGTACACCGCTGGC